>JAFGOG010000264.1 GCA_016926595.1 Anaerolineae bacterium | reverse complement strand
TTCACACCCTGGGGTGCGAGGGATTTCTGCCGGCCGCCTCCCAAGTGCTAGGCGTGGCGCGCAGCCCACTATCCGACAAGGCTTTCCGCAATCAGCTCTTCGGCGGCGTACAGGACTATTCCCGGGCCAAGCCGGGTGTCTGCGCTTTGTGGTACACCTTTGAGGACCGAGTCTCGTACCTAGCCGGCGACTATGATGATCCCGAAACCTACCGGCGCCTGGCGGAGCGGATTAGCACAAGCCGCAACCGCCTCTTCTACTTGGCCACGCCGCCCACGCTCTACCCCACCATAGTCGAGCAACTGGGGCATGCCGGACTGAACCGCAGTGAGCCCGGCTGGACGCATATCATCATCGAAAAACCGTTCGGGCACGACCTGGAAAGCGCCCGCAGGTTGAACGAGCAGGTTCACGCTGTCTTTGACGAAGATCAGATCTATCGCATCGACCACTATCTGGGCAAAGAAACGGTTCAGAACATCCTGGCCTTCCGTTTTGCTAATGCCATCTTTGAACCGCTCTGGAACCGGAACTATGTGGACCACGTGCAGATCACCGTGGCCGAGAAGGAGGGCGTAGGCCATCGTGCCGGGTACTATGACCAAACCGGCGTGCTTCGAGACATGTTTCAGAACCACCTGCTGCAACTGCTTACCCTGACGACGATGGAACCCCCGGCCCTTTTTGAAGCCAGTGCCTTGCGCGACGAAAAAGCTAAGGTGCTGCGGGCGGTCCGCAAATGCACCGAGAGCGTGCGCGGGCAGTACAGGGGATACCGTGCAGAAAATGGCGTGGCTCCTGACTCGCAGACGCCAACCTATGCCGCCCTCCAGTGCTTCGTGGACAACTGGCGCTGGCAGGGCGTGCCTTTTTACCTCCGCTCTGGCAAGCGCCTGGCAGCCAAGACGACTGAAATAACCATCCAGTTCAAACACGTTCCCCACCTCCTCTTTCCACCCTCATCCGAGGCGCAGATCGCGCCCAATGTGCTTTCACTGTGCCTCCAGCCAGACGAGGGGATGCACCTGCGCTTTGAGGCAAAGGAGCCCGGGGCTGGGATGCGAACCCGCTCGGTGGACATGGAGTTCCACTATGCCGAGGATTTCGGCGCAGCAGCCTTACCTGAAGCCTACGAGCGCCTGCTGCTCGACGCGATGCAGGGCGACGCCTCCCTCTTTACCCGGGCTGACGAGATCGAGCTGGCCTGGCGTATCGTAGATCCGATCCTGGCCGACTGGGCCAAGCCAGAAGCGACAGCCCTGGCCCCTTACGAGCCGGGGAGTTGGGGGCCGGTGGAAGCGGACAAGATGCTGGGTCGGCAAGGCCGCGAGTGGCATACAGCCTGTGGCGAGCATGAACGATGATCAGCGGAGCGCTCGATGCGCAGCAGGGGATGCAAACGATGATCGATGATGAGCTTGTCATCGTGCCAGATGCGGAAGCATTAGCGCGTGAGGCAGCGCGGCGCCTTGCCAACCTGGCCTGCGAAGCTGCCGAGTCGCGAGGGCGCTTTGGCGTGGCCCTCTCGGGCGGTTCGACACATGGCGCCCTGTACCGGCTGCTGGCAGAGGAACCATACCTTTCGCAGATCCCTTGGGCACAGGTCCATCTTTTCTGGGCTGACGAACGATGTGTTCCACCCAATGATCCCGGCAGCAACTATCGGTTGGCCCGTGAGAACCTGATCGCTCATGTGCCTATACCCCCGGAAAATGTCCACCGTGTGCGCGGCGAGTTGGCACCCAAAGCAGCAGCCCGAGCCTACGATCGGGAACTGAAGCGTTTCTTTCGCGAGCCGCGGCCGCGCTTTGGCTTGGTGCTGCTGGGCTTGGGGAGTGACGGGCACACCGCTTCCCTGTTCCCCAACTCGGAGGCGATCGAAGAGACAGAGCGGCTAGCCGTGGCAACGACAGCTTTATACGACAACCGGCCCACCGAGCGCGTGACCCTCACCCTGCCAGCCCTCAACGCGGCACAGCGGGTCCTGTTTCTTGTGAGCGGACTCGAAAAAGCAGAGATAATGCAAGCAGTGTTGACGGACGTCGAGGGGCACCTGCCCGCCCGGCGCGTTCGCCCTGTCGCGGGGCAGATCACCTGGCTTGTGGATGCGGCTGCAGCCACGCGTTCCAGCGTGTTGCCTCACGGGCCAGCCGCGGCAGCTCAGAAACGGATGTAGCTCGATGTGGACAATGGAACTGGCCGAAACGAACAGGGTACCCGATTGGCTGATCCGAGTAGCGCTCCGGGTTAGCCTGAGAAACACCCTCCGCCGCCACTACCGGCTGAGCCTTGAAGAACGGACTGGGGAAAAGCGAGCCTTGATCCAGAAGCTCAGGCACAGCCCCATCGCCATTCACACTGCCGATCCAAATCGCCAGCACTACAAAGTGCCGACCGAGTTTTTCAGACTTGTCCTGGGAAAGCGGCTCAAATACAGTTGTTGTTATTGGCCGGAGGGTGTCACAACCATCGACGAAGCTGAAGAAGCCATGCTGCGGCTGACGTGTAAGCGCGCCCGTCTGGAAGACGGCATGGATGTGCTGGATCTTGGCTGCGGTTGGGGTTCCTTCTGCTTATGGATTGCTGAATCCTACCCACATAGCCACGTGGTGGCGGTCTCGAACTCACACACTCAGAGGGAATATATAGAAGCCCGATGCCGCGAGCGTGACTTGGGCAACGTCAAGGTGATCACCGCCGACATGAATGCGTTTCAGACCGAACGCCGGTTTGACCGGATCGTGTCGATCGAGATGTTCGAGCATATGAAGAACTATGAGCTGTTGCTGTCGCAGATCGCGAGCTGGCTCAGGCCAGGCGGACTGTTATTTGTGCACATCTTTAGCCACCGCGAGTTTGCCTACGAGTTTGACGCAGGCAATCCCAATGATTGGATGGCTCGACACTTTTTCGCCGGCGGCATGATGCCCTCCGACGACCTCCTGTTCCATTTCCAGCGCGATCTGCGGCTGATCGACCACTGGCGCCTGGACGGCACTCACTATGCACGGACGCTCCGAGCATGGCTGGACAGGCTCGACCATTACCAGACAGAGGTCCGCCTGATCATGGCTCAGATTTGTGGCCAAGAGCACGAGATCCGCTGGCTGGCTCGCTGGCGGTTGTTCTTTCTGATCTGCGAGGAGGTCTGGGGGCTGCGCCGGGGCCAGGAATATCTCGTTTCCCATTATCTGTTCGACAAACAAAACAATGGTAGGAAGGCAGTTGAAGACCGCGCCGCGCGGTAAGCTGCCAACCGCCCATCAATCTCTATCGTGCGGGCCGCCCGGTACCCGAATGGACGTCCCAGGGGGCAGGAGGTTTCACGAAAAGAACTTGACCCAGCGCTCGCTGGTGTAAACGATCTTGAAACCCAAGGATAGATAAAACGCCTGATCCGATCCTACGTACGCCACTGTCGCGCCCAGCGCGCCACAGCGGCGGATGCCCTCCAGCACGGCGGCCTGACCCAACCCCATGCGCCGGTAGGCCGGATCGGTTGCCACTGGCTCGACGTAGGCGTATTGGCCAGCCGGTTCGTAAAACATGCCGCAAAAGGACGCAAATTCGCCGTTTGGCGCTTTTACGGCTATTTTCAGGTCACGCCGGGCCTTGGGTGTATCAAACATCCTCTTCCGTTCCTCGATATCCTCATCTGTGGTGGGCGGCTCCCCAGGATTGTCGAATCCACGCCACAGCACCCGGTTAACTTGGACCCAATCGCACTCGTCCGCCAGGCTCTTCAAGTAAAACCCTGCGGGCAGGCTGATGGCGGGAAACGGCTCGGGGATCTCGAACATGGCCACCGGCCGAGCTTCTTCTACATCCTTTTCGTAACCGCGCGCCTTGACCAGGGACAGGAACTCGCCATCATTGTCGTTGACATGGGCGCACAACAGCTTTCTGCCATCTTTCCGGGATATGCCATAGAGACTTTGCTCCGCATAGTCAAGCATCTCCTGCCTCAAGTACCTGTAGGCAGGATGGAACTGAAAGAACGCCTCCTCCAGGTGCCACTCATAGTGCGCCACGGCGACGATCTCCCCCGCCTCTTCCCAAATTCCAATCTTGTCCAGGGATGAACTGTCGAGCAGAGGGTGATAGTGCATGTACTCCCACGCGGGCTCGACCCAATTCCCGTCTGCGTTTCCTGGCAGATAGTGCCGGATGAGAAACTCGTCCACAAGCCTGTAATCCTCAGGGTGGTTGTAATGGCGAAATCGGATACCCATAACGCACTCCCTTTCTGATATCCGCAATTATATCACAGCCCGAACCGGACACAAAGCACAGCCAAGCCAATGAGCATTCCAAAACGCTACTCTTTTTGCTGGCTGACCACTTCAGGGGTACAATGTGAGGAGCAGGGAAACTGATCGTGACGAGCGATTCGGGAGCAAGACAGGGATAATGAAAGAGAGAACGCCGCCGAGACAATCGAAAAGGCGCTTCTGGTGGTTCTTGTTCTCCGTGGCCGGGCTCTTGCTGCTGGGTTTAGCCTGGTTCAGCTACAGCGCCGATCCCAAGATCACCAGCCTGCGCAATATCGTTCATTATCGAGTTGTCAAGGCAATGGGCGGGCCACAGGTGCGTACCGACGAGCCACCCGGCGCCATTGCCGGCGCAGTCCACAATACCGAAGGGGAGCCGGTCGCCGGCTCCCTGGTCTTGGTCGCTTCTCCCTTGGGTGATACGCACACCGGTATCAGCGACGCCGATGGTAGGTACCACATCGCCGACCTGCCACCGGGCCGCTATGTGCCGGTGGCTGGCAAGCGCGGCTACGACGACGCTCTGAATCAGACTTGCGCCGCCGGACTGTGTTACAAGCACGCCGTGACCGTGCGGTCAGGCACTAAAGTCACGGGGATCGACCTGACGTTGGCCCGGGCTACCCTCTCGCAGATCCTGGTAGACGATTCGTTGGTGCTCAGCCCTACGGTAGAGGTGGAAACATCCGCGCCGCTGCCTGGTGAGGCTCAGCGCACCCATTTCAGCTTTGAGCGGGCGGGCCTGAGAGTGAACGACTGTTGGCTTTACGAACCGGTCACTCGGGAACAGGGAGTTGGTCCCTTCCCAACGCTGCTCCTGGTACTGCCCGGGCCGGTGCTTGGCTGGGAGATCGTGCCGGTGCCCTTTGCCGCCGAAGGGTTCAGTGTGCTGGCCTGCTACCCCCTGCGCGGCATCGACATCGACCAAGACGTTGCCGATCTACTGACCGCTTTGGAGTACCTGCGCCAGGGACGGCTCCCCTCCCACGCCGACCCGGAACGGATCGGCCTTGTCGGGGCCAGCTTTTCCTCGCTGCACACCTATCGCCTGTTGGCGCTTACCGATCAGATGGATGTAACATTGGTATTGGGCGGCATGGCCAATGGGTTCACCTTCCGCCACGACGTCGAGACAGGTGCAACCCAAGCACGTCCACCCTTTGACCAGATACTCATTGCTCTGGGCTTTCCGCACAGCTCACCTGAGCTTTATTTCCGCTATTCGACCATCTTTCACCTGGAGGGTCTGCCGCCTGTGTGTCTTCTCCACGGGAAGAAAGACGAATTGTCTCCGTTTTCCCAGAGCGTGGAGCTAGCCGACGAACTGGACAGGCAGGGGATACCTCACGAGTTTCACGCGTACGAGGGCCTGTCTCACTATTTCTCCACCAACGCCGACAGTGTCACCACGCAGCAAATGTTTCAGGACTCTTTGACCTGCCTGCGCCGATTTTTGGGAGACCAAGAAAGATAACCGAAAGGACTTGCTGGGCGAAGTCCGCAAAGAACGCTTCGACCGCTTCAAAGAGTGCGCCGACTGACTGGAAGAGATGAATATGCGTCACTTGGCGCCGCACAGGTACTTCCACAACAGCTCGACCAAGCGCAACTTGCGAGTAGGTTGGCAGCGCCACAACCGTCAGGCAACGGGGCTGCTTCACAAAAAGTGGGAATGGTAGTATAATGGCAATGGTGACTCGTGGGGCAAGGAACTGATGCGATGCGCAGGGTGAGGCGTTTGATCGGAATGGTGTGGCGAACGTTGGGCAACACGTGGTTGGCAGCCTTTTTATTGGCGACGTTGCTCGTGGTAACAGTTCTTGCCAGCCTATTTCCGCAGGCGCCGGCCGAGGCGGCTGCCCGCGAGCCGTGGCTGGCGGCGGTGACGCTGCGCTACGGCAGGAGCACCAGGCTCTTCGATGCCTTGGGTCTATTCGACGCCTACCAAACCTCCTGGTTCCTGGCACTGTTGGCCGCCCTGCTATTGAATACCCTGGTTTGCACTGTCCAACGCTTGCCGCGCTTGTGGCACTCCCTCACCCGAACACCGGCCGGCACCCGACCCGATGCCGTGCACCAGGCTACTTCTTTGCTGAGCCACCTGGCTGCTGTGGTGCTGGTCATCGCCATTTCTGCCCGGCCAGCACTGGCGGTGGAGGAAACCGGAGTCAAGCTATTGCCAGGGCAAGCTTATTGCCCTGATCGGGACTGTAACTTTGCTGTGAGAACAGGCCCGCTGGCCGCGGATTTGAACGGGCAGCCCCTTGACTACCGAGCATCGTTGGTTCTCATGGCAGAAGGCTCGCCGGCTGTGACCGAGACAGTGCACATCAATCACCCGGCAAGCTTTCACAGCATTACCTTCTACCTGCAGGGCTATGGCCCGGCTGCGGAGGTGATCACCCCAGAAGGCACTTTCTCCGCAGCGTTGGCCGGAGATCAGATCCAGGAGGTGACCCTACCCACAGAGGAACTCTGCCTGCGGCTGGCCTACCGGACGGATGGGCCGGCCCTGTACGTGGAGGCGTTAGACACGAGCGGCGCCAGCTCTATACCCCTTGGGTCCGGCCTGGTCAGCGATGGCGAGCAGATCCAGGTGCGGGGTGTGCCCATCACGCTGCGGCTAAGCAACTATACCATATGGCACGTAAGCCGAGACCCGACCTTTGGCGCAGCCGTGGGTGCCGCCGGCCTGCTGCTGGCGGCTGTGCTGGCTTCACTATGGCTGCCGCGGGCTCCTGATCAACGGCGGGCCCTCGAGAAACCGCCAGAGGCGGGTTGTTTTCAGGAGATCGGGACCGCGCTGCCTCCGCAACCGTCAGCCGGAAATACAGAAGGGACAAACGGGCAGATGGGCGTCGCTGCCCGGCCGATCGGCACATGGCTCGCTCTTGGCGTGGCAGTCGTTCTGACCGGTCTGCTGGCCGGACTGGGGTTGCGGGCCAGCCAGTGGCCGTTGAGCACAGAGCGCCAGGTCGCGCTGGCTTTTGCCCTGGCGACGGCACTGGCCGCAGTGGCCATCGGGCTGGCAGCAAAAGGCAGAGGCAACAGGACGGCACAAACGCTCACGCTGGGGCTCGCAGTAGCGCTGGCTGCCTACGCCTTGCTGGGTGTGCCTGGCGTCCAGCCGACGGGCAACCACTGGGGGTTGCCTCTACTAGACTCGGTGTGGTTTCCGCTGCATGTGGGCACGGCAGTGATAGCTTATGGCGCCCTGGCAATGGCTGGAGCAGTAGGCGCCGCCTGGCTATTCAGCCCGGCCGAACGACCCAACGCAGAGAGGCTCCTGGAGCGGGCAGCGACTGTTGGCTATCCGCTGTTGACCCTATCGATGCTGCTCGGTATGGTGTGGGGGCAGATGGCATGGGGTCGCTATTGGAACTGGGATCTGAAAGAGGTGTGGACGCTGGTTGTGTGGCTGATCTACACCCTGTACTGGCATGTTCGGCGCCGGCTGCGTTGGCAAGGACGCTGGCTGGCCTGGCTGGCCATCGCTGGACTGGTCGCCGTGTTGTTTACCTTCCTGGGCGTAGACTGGCTGGCGCGTGGTGTGGGGGTGGAGGACCTGCGCCTGTTCTAGGTGTGCGAAAGAAAGAATCACAATGACAGAGGTGTCGCGTCGAGCATTCCTGAGGGGCCTCGCCGGTGCAGGGCTGTGTGCATTGGGCGGTGGGGCACTGTGGGCCGGATGGCAGTGGGCCGGCGAAGAGGTAGCCCTACCAGCGCCACTACCCGACCACAGCCGGGAGGCGCTCTACTATACCGGACTGGGCGAAGGTGCAAGTGGGAACGCACTCGATTGCGCTTCGTGCCACGCACCGGCCGAGCCATCACGGACCCTATATTGCCATGTACCCCACCAGGGTGCCTACATCCGCTGCACGTTGTGCCCTCACCGCTGCGTCCTGGCCGACGGGGAGCGGGGTCGGTGTCGCGTGCGCGAAAACCGCGGCGGAAAGCTCTACACCTTTGTCTATGGCAATCCATGCGCTGTACACGTCGATCCGATCGAGAAAAAACCGTTCTTTCACTTTCTGCCCGGCACAAACGCTTTTTCCCTGGCCACGGCTGGATGCCCGCTACGTTGCACCTACTGCCAGAACTATACGATCTCTCAATACCCTCCGGAAGAAACACAGAACATCGACCTTTCACCGGCGGAAGTGGTAGCCGCCAGCATACAGCAGGGCGCACCGACGATCGCCTACACCTACTCCGAGCCTATAGCCTTTTACGAGTATATGCTTGACACGGCCCGCCTGGGCCGCCGCGCCGGGCTACGCAGCGCCGTCATCTCTTCCGGGTATGTGAACCAGGAACCGCTCAGGGAGATGTGCCAGGCGGTAGATGCCATCAAGATCGACCTGAAAGGGTTCAACGACAATTTCTACCGGGAGGTATGCGGCGGCACACTACAGCCAGTGCTGGATGCTATCCGCGCTATCCACGATCAAGGGGTGCATCTGGAGATCGTCAACCTGGTGGCGCCTACCCTGAATGACGATCCGGACGAGCTGCGCGCTCTGGCCGAGTGGGTGCTGGAGGCAGCGGGCCCCGACGTGCCGCTCCATTTTAGCCGCTTCCACCCTGATTACCAGCTCTTGAACCTGCCTGACACCCCGGTGGAGACACTTGATGCGGCGCGGCAGGCGGCGATGGAGGCCGGCCTACACTACGTCTATGTGGGCAACGTGCCCGGTCACAAAGGCAATCACACCTACTGCCCCAATTGCGGGCACATGATCATCCAACGGGCTGGGATGTCGACCGCAGCGATGCACATGGTCGGCGGCGCCTGCAGCTATTGCGGGACGCCGATTGCGGGGGTATGGAGCTGATAGCCATGGTCAAGCGTTTCTGCCTTTTGTTCATTGTAGTGATGGCCATGGCTGCCTGCGGCAGTCCCATTCAGGTTGAGGAAGGCCAGGCGACCTCGCTTCCGCCAACCGGCGCCGCCGCCACCGCCAGCGCAGAGGAGGTGCGGCAGGCCGAGGGCGCCGACAAGTGGTACCCGGCCGATCCGTCGAAACTGCGGGCTGCCGTCGAGGCGTTTGTCAATGGAGCCAAGCCTGAGCCGCTCTCAGGCCAGGTGGTAGCGGTGATAGTACCCCACGCCGGTTATGTCTATTCTGGCGGAGTGGCTGGTTATGCCTACCGCGCCCTGCAAGCAGCCGGCTGCGCCGGCCAGACGATAGCGGTCATAGGGGACACGCATTCAGGCAACGGTTCCGGGGAGATTGCCGTATGGGCAGCCGGCGCCTTTGAAACACCACTGGGCACCATCGCCGTCGACACAGAGGCGGCCCAGGCGCTGCTGGAGGGCAGTGACTTGATCGAGTTCAACCGCATCGCCTTCCGGGCCGAGCACCCGGTTGAGAACCAGATACCGTTCATCCAGGTGGCATGCCCTGGCGCCCGGATCTTGCCGATCGTGATCCGCCAACCGACGTTGAAGAACGCGCAGGTCCTGGCCGATGCCCTGGTCAAGGCTTTTGGCGGCGAACCGGCGTTGATCGTGGCCAGCACCGATCTGTCGCACTATTATCCCTACGACCAGGCGCGCCAGATCGACCAGGTGGCACTCCAGGCGATCGCCTCACTCGACCCACGGGCCGTGGCCGATTCGTCGCAGCGCTGCGCCGAGCTGGGCATTGCCGGCGAACCGCCGACGATGTGCAGCCAGGGCGCGGTTATGACGGCGATGATCGCCGCCCGCCATATGGGCGCAAACCAAGCAACCGTGCTGTACCACGCCACATCAGGCGATGTTCCGATCGGAGATCGAGGTCAGGTCGTCGGCTATGGCGCCGTCGCCCTGTGGCAGAGCGAAAGTGGGGCCGCGCTGGCGGCAAGCTTCGAGCTGCCACCCCTGCCAGTCAGTCCGGCCGGGCCGCTCACCGTTTCGGAGCAGGGCCAGGACGAACTGCTGGCTCTGGCCCGCCAGACCGCGCTTCAGTACCTGACGAGCGAGACCTTTCCCACCTTTCAGAGCGACAATCCGGAGCTAGCCCAGCCATTGGGCGCCTTTGTGACCCTTACCTACAAAGAGAATGGCGAGCTGCGAGGCTGTATCGGCCGGCTGGAGGCCGACCGGCCGCTCTACCTCAATGTGCAGTACGCCGCCGTGGCCGCCGCGTTGGGCGACCCGCGTTTTCCGGCAGTGACCGCCGAAGAGCTGGCTAAGCTTGAGATCGAGATCACCGTACTTTATCCCCAACAGGAGATCGAGGACCCTGCTGAGATCCAGATCGGTCGCCACGGGGTGGTGCTGCAACTGGACACCGACAAGGGCGCTCTGTTCCTGCCCCAGGTGGCGCCGACAGAGGGCTGGGATGTGAACGCCACGCTGGCCAACCTGTGCCGCAAGGCCGGCATAAGTGACGACAACTGCTGGCAAAGCCCAAAAGCCCGTCTGTACGTTTTTACCGGGCAGTGGTTTGGGGAAGAGGAATAGGCCGTGACGCCTTGCCTTGGGAGGGTCCCTGTCACAGAGTTGGCCCTTGCCTCAGTCGGGCTGACCTCAACGGTTGGCCAACTGCTGCTCCTGCGGGAGCTGATCGGCGTTCTGAACGGGAATGAGCTGGTTCTGAGTCTGATCCTGGCCGTCTGGCTGATCCTAGTGGCCGGAGGGACCTGGCTCACCCTGGCCGGCAAAAGGGATACTCACACGGGAGTCTCCCTGCAAGACACTGAAGCAAGGGGCAACCGCCAGAGGGTATCCCTACGGCCTGCTGGCATAGTAGCCATGGCCGCTGTGCTGCCCGCCCAACTGGCGCTGGTCCGAGCCAGCCGCTGCCTTCTGGACGTCACCCCAGGAACGATGGTGCCGTTGGGGTTGATGCTGGTAGTGATCATAGTTGCGCTGGCCCCATTGTGCTTGCTTGTGGGCCAGCAGTTTGCCTTGGGGGCGCGGCTGTGCGGGAGCAGCGCCTACGTCGCGGAGAGCATCGGGGCCGTGGCCGGCGGCGCTCTTTTTAGCTTTTTTCTGGTGCGTTGGCTAGACCCATTCCAGGCGGCATTGCTGGTAGCCACGGCTAATCTGTCAGTCGGCGCGCTGCTAGCACGGCAGCGGGCCTCCAGAATCCTCACTATGTCATTGATCGCCGCCGCAGTGGCCGTTTTGGCCGGTGCACTGCCACTGGGTAGTTGGCTGCATCATACAACCCTCAACTGGCAGTACACCGACCTGCGCTATGCCCGCGATTCGATCTATGGCCGGATCGCCGTGACCGGGGGTGGAGAGCAGCGGGTTTTTTTTGAGAACGGCCTGCTCTTTTTCGAGACACAGGGAACATCCCCCGAAGAGATCGCCCACCTTCCCCTGCTGGCCCACCCCAAACCACGCCGGGTGTTGCTCATCGGCGGTGGAGTGCGGGGTACGCTGACCGAAACTCTCCGCCATCCCTCGGTCAAGATGGTCTGCTACGTCGAGCTAGACCCGCAGGTAATCGCCGCCGCCCGTAGCCAACTCCCGCCGGACCAGGCCGCCGCGTTGGATGATCCGCGCGTGACGATCGTGAGCCAGGACGGGCGGGCATGGGTGCGCAAAGTGGGACGGGAACAGGTTCCCGACGGCGAGCCTTTCGACGTGATCGTGCTGGATCTGCCCGAACCGGCTACCGGCCAGCTCAACCGCTTTTACACTCGGGAGTTTTTTGCCGAGATACAGGTCATTCTGCCGCCGGGGGGGGTGTTTGCCCTGAGTCTGCCTTGGCAGGAGAATTATCCCCACCCACCACTGCGGCGCCTGGCGGCCAGCATCTACCACACCCTCAGCGCCGAGTTCCCCGAGATCGCACTGCTGCCGGGTGAGCGGCTTTTCCTGCTGGCCTCAGATGCTCCCCTGCCGGTCGATCCGGCAGTTTTCAGCAACCGCCTGGTCGAGCGGCGCCTCGACACACGGTGGGTAGTGCCCTCGTACCTGGACTATCTGCTGACCACGGACCGGGTCGCGCAAACGCAGCAGATGCTAGAGATGGAGATCGGCATCCAGGTAAACTACGACCTCAAGCCGATTTCTTACTTTTACGGGCTGTCTGTCTGGCTATCCCGCCTCCACCAAGAGCTGGCCCAGCTGGAGGCCAATCCGTACCAGTTGGCTTGGCTGGCTACGCCGTTGCTAGCAGCCGCGCTCCTGCACCTCTACCGGCCCATGCGCCCTCTGATTGCGGTACCAGTGGTGATTGGCCTGGTCGGCCTAGGCGGGATGGTACTGGAGGTAGTTGTACTCCTGGCTTTCCAGGTGGTGCACGGCTATATCTACGGGCAAGTGGGGGTACTCGTGACCGCGTTCATGGCCGGTTTGGCCCTTGGTTCGGCCATTGCTAATCGCCGGCAGTGGCTTGAACGGATAATCAATCGTCGCCATCCTACAAGCCCCCGTACAGTACTGATCTGGATCCAGGCTGGGCTGGTTCTGTTCACGCTCTCTTTTCCGCTGGCGGTGGCCTTGAAGCCGCCAGCCTGGACTTTTGCCGGTCTGGCGCTGCTCGCTGGCACCCTGGGCGGTATGGCCTTCCCACTGGCGGTGATCTGTCTGCAGTCCGAGGGGGAGGCAGACTCAGGACATGCTACGGGGCTTTTGTACGCTGCGGACCTGGCTGGCGGCTGCGCGGGTGCCCTCCTTGCCAGCGCACTCCTGGTGCCGATCCTGGGCATCACCTACACGTCCTTGGCCGTGGCGGTGGTGGAGTTCACCGGGTTGTTCCTGTTGATTCGGCGTCGGTATGCGGCAACAACCGGCCAAGGGCAGCCATCACCTGCTCGCTGACCAGCCGATCCCGGCCGGCATGGCGGGGCGGGATCTCTGGCACGAAGGTTGGCCCGAAGAAAAGCCGCAGGTACCCGGTGTGTTCTATTACCGCCACTGGCAGCACTGGAAGCCCAGCGCCGGCGAGCAGGGCAACGAACTCTCCAGCGCCGGCAGGCGGTGGCGCCAGCCAGCTTACGACGTCGCCGCCCTGAGGGGCCAGTCCAATCATCCCTGCGCTGTGAGCGGCCTGCCGGGCCAGACGCACCGTCTTTAGGACAGCCGCGGCTCGCGCCTCGATCTCGGAGGGATGGGGAGGCATGGGCGGCATGGTCACAAAGCCGTAAACCTGCGCGACGCGACGAAACGCCCAGCGGGTCAGCGGCGTCACAACCTGGTCCTGCCAGGAACCGGGAGGGTAAGTCCACGCAGCAGTCATGACCCACCGGATCTCTGGGTCAGCGCCCGTCCGGCGCCTGGCGGCCACCGCCGCCTGGATCGCGAGTGTCAGCCACCAGGTGCTAAAGCCAGGCCGTCCGTAGTGGTTGCAGATAACCAGACAGGGTCCAGCAGAGGGGATCTGCTCGCCGCCTACTATGTGCGGCCGTGGAGCTGCCCCAGTGATTGCCAAGGTCGCATCCCTGGCAAAGGATCGTGGACGCAGAACCAACACCGACCAGATGAAACCTGGCAGGTACCTACGCGGCAGGCGATAAAGAGGCGTTTGATTGTGCATTGTGACATTGTAGGCAAAACGGGCGTAGACGCAAGCTGGGGCGAGGCAGGCATTGTAACGCCTCCAAACGCTAAACAATTCCTGAATTTGACAGCCTCGACCGGGTATGTTATACTTTCTACATACCAATTGGTAGTACTGGAGACAAGACAATGCGAACTCGCTGCGGATTCGCAAAGAAGGGACAACTGTCCCTGTACAGTTGGCGCAGGGACGAATCCCCAGCCCAGCCGGTTGGGGTTTTTTTATGCGCTTCCTCTCTTGGCGCGCACAATCGACGATTCGATTCGCCTTGACAGGAGTAGGAGATGGACCTAAAGACCGTCCTTGAAGTACTCGAAGGAAAAGTGTTTTCTCCGTCGCTAAGGCTGTCCCCGGGGGCGGATCTGGACCTCTACAAACTCGAGTTCAGTTGCGGGGGGGCCGCCGACCTGATGAGTGACGTGCTAGCTTTTGCCCGTCCCGATTCATTGCTCCTGACCGGGTTGACACACCCCCAGGTGGTGCGCACAGCCGAGATGGCCGGTATTCTAGCCTTGGTGTTCGTGCGAGGCAAGCATCCGCCGTCTGAGACGGCAGCCCTGGCCGCAGAGGTTGGCATTCCTCTACTGGGCACACGGTATAAAATGTACGAAGCATGCGGGCGGCTGTATGCCGCCGGGTTGCCCGGCACAGGCTTTCCCGACCTATACGCTCTGCCACACGGGATGGGCAAGTGACGGATCACGCCTCCGTTGAGGTCTCCAAGCTCCAAGAGCTGGTCTACGAGCTCAAGATCGAAGACGTGATGAAGCGCGACGTCATCACGGTCACCCCCCAAACCAGCATGCGGGAGTTCAAGGAGTTGTTGCGTCTGAAGCGGATCTCTGGCACGCCGGTGGTCGAGGGCGACACGTTGGTGGGGATCATAAGCCTGGAAGACCTGATCAAAGCACTCGAAGACGGGGAGATGGACAACCTGGTAGAGAGCAAGATGACCTCCAATGTGGAAACCCTGTTCAGCGATGACCCGGCGGTGCAAGCAGTTAACCGGATGGCTCGCTTTGGCTACGGGCGCTTCCCAGTGCTCGACCGGTCAGGCAAGCTGGTGGGCATTCTGACGCGCGGGGACATGCTGCGTGGGTTACTACGGCGGCTGGAGGTCAATTACCGCGAGGAGGAGATCCAACGCTACCGCGCCAGCCACATCTTCCAGGACATTGTCTCAGACCGCACCAGTCTTATCCTGCGTTACCAGATAGAAGGCAAGGACTTTCGGCAGGGTGGAGCTGCATCCAGCAAGATCAAGCGAGCTATCGAACGGCTGGGCGGAGGCCCGTCCATCGCCCGGCGGGTGGGTGTAGCAGCCTACGAGGCAGAGATGAACCTGGTGATCCACACCGACCAAGGGGGCGAGATGAGGGTCGAGATCCATCCGAGTCAGGTTTATATCCTGGCCGAGGATCACGGCCCTGGCATCTCTGACATCGAACAAGCACTCCAGCCCGGGTTTTCGACAGCCCCAGAGTGGATCCGCGAGATGGGGTTTGGCGCCGGGATGGGCCTGCTGAACATCAAGCACTGTACAGATGGAATGAAGCTAAACTCACAACTGGGTGTCGGTACGCGACTCGAGATGTGGTTCCACATTCCACCTCCCGAACCGGCGCCAAAACAGAAAGAGGATTTGTTATGACCGTCGAAGAGATCGTGAACAAGCTGGGGTTGCGGGTGGTCAACCCCGGAGACATAAGGCAAGAGATAACGGGTGGCTATGCTGCCGACCTGCTGAGCTGTGTGATGGCCAAGGCCAAGGCCGGCAGCGTGTGGGTGACGTTGCAGGCGCATCCCAACGTGATCGCCGTGGCTTCGCTCTTGAACCTGGCAGCGGTTATTGTCAGTGAAGGGATCAAGCCAGACCTAGAGACGGTGGAGCGAGCGCAGGAAAACCGAGTGACGTTGCTCAGTTCGCCGCAGACCACCTTTGCGGTGGTGGGCCGGCTGAGCAAGCTAGGGGTAGGTGGCGACTGATAACCAATCCCCCGAAGCTGATCTCTGTGATGTGGCGCTATCTGCTGGCTGACCTGCACCTGCACACCGTGCTATCGCCCTGCGCCGAGGTAGAGATGATCCCGCCGCTCATCGTGCGGCGGGCACAAGAGCTGGGACTGGAGGTGATCGCTGTAACCGATCACAATGCGGTACTCAACGCCGCGGCGGTGATCGACGCAGCGCGGGCAGCGGGCACAGGATTGACGGTGCTGCCGGGGATGGAGGTACAGAGCCGGGAGGAGGTGCACCTGACCACCCTGTTCGACACGGTTGACCAGGCACTGACCTGGCAGGAGCGCGTTTGGGCCGCTCTGCCCGACCGGGAGAACGACGAAGCGTTCTTTGGCGCCCAGTTTGTGGTCGACGCCACGGGGGAGTATCGGTACACGGAAAAACGGATGCTGTCGATGTCAACGGCATTGTCGATAGAAGAGGTCGTGTTGGGGGTGAAATCGTTAGGTGGGATCGTCCTTCCCGCCCACGTCGACCGCCCGGCCAACAGCCTGATCTCCAACCTAGGGTTCGTGCCGCCAGGGCTGGAAATCGCGGGGTTGGAGCTGTCGCGAAGGGCTGACCCGGCCGAGGTGACGCAGCGCCTGCCTCAGATAGCAGGATATGGCCACCTGGTAAGCGGCGACGCCCACCGCTTGGAGGAGATGACCGCGCGGACGATGCTAAAAGTAGCGGCACCGACGGTGGCCGAGATCGCACTGGCCCTGGCTGGCCAGGATGGGCGGCGCGTCGAGATTCTGAAAGCATAACATTGAGGCGGACAGACCGTCCGCCCCTACAGAAGGGAGAGGATAGATGGCGGAGGAAAGCTCAGAGCAGTCCCCTGAAGAGGATCTGCGTGAACTAGACCTTACCCCGTTGTATGGGCTGCTGGAGGAGTACAAAGCACAGCGTGGGGCGATCATCCCGGTACTTCAAAAGGCACAGGAGATCTATGGCTGGCTGCCAAGGCCGGTGTTGGAGGCCATTGCCAAGGGGATGCGGGTGCCGCTGAGCCGGATCTATGGCGTGGTGACTTTTTACTCCCAGTTCTACCTGACCCGCCGAGGGCGTCACATTGTCCGTCAATGTGACGGCACCGCCTGTCATGTGCGAGGGGCAGCGCGCATCATCGACGCCTGTGAAAATCGGCTGGGGATCAAGGCCGGGCAGACAACGCCAGATTACCGGCTGACCTACGAAGTGGTCTACTGCCTGGGATCGTGCGGATTGGCGCCGGTGGCCATGGTCGACGACAAGGTCGTCGGCCACCTAGTGCCAGAGACGACAGTCAAGCTGCTGGATGAGCTAGTGTAGGGGCAACCCGTCGTGGTTACCCCGGGAGGGAATGATGCCAAAACTCAAATCGATTGAGGATCTCAAAAAGGTCCGGGAGCAGGCCCAGCAGGATCTCAAGATCCGGATCGAAACGAACACCAAAATCATCGTAGGTATGGGCACGTGCGGTATCGCTGCCGGCGCGCGGGAGACGATGCACGCCATCCTGGAAGAGCTACAGAAGCGGGAGATCGATGCCCACGTCACGACTGTAGGTTGCATTGGGATGTGCTCGAAGGAGCCGTTGGTGGACATTGAGCAAGCAGGCCAGCCACGGGTCACCTACTGCAACGTGCATCCCGAGATGGTGCCCCGGTTGATCGAGGAACATCTGATCAAGGGCAACGTGGTTCAGGAGTGGGCAATGGGCCGCTTACCAACCGAAGGAGTCGGGCAGTAACATGGCAGAACCATTATACCGAGCGAACGTCCTGGTCTGTGGCGGCACGGGTTGCGAGGCATCTGGGTCAGCCAGTACCTACCAGGCGCTGGTCGAGGAGATCGCACGCCGCGGGCTGACCAGCGAGATAGAGACGATCCACACCGGCTGCCGCGGCTTTTGCGCCATGGGACCGGTCATTATCATTTATCCCGATGGCATCTTTTACTGCCAGGTCAAGGCCGAGGATGTCCCGTTACTGGTCGAAGAGACACTGGTCAAGGGCCGCGTCGTCGAGCGGCTGACCTACAAGGAGCCGTCGGACCACCAGGCAGTGCCGTTCTACGGCCAGATCCCCTTCTACAGCAAGCAGTTGCGCATCACGCTCCGCAACTGCGGCATGATCGACCCGGAGAATATCGAAGAGTATATCGCCCGCGACGGCTACCAGGCGTTGGTCAAAGTGCTATCATCGATGACGCCGGCACAGGTGGTAGACGAGGTCAAACGCTCAGGGCTGCGAGGCCGGGGTGGTGCCGGCTTTTTGACCGGCCTGAAGTGGGAGCTAACGGCCAAGGCACCAGGCACCCTCAAGTATGTAGTGTGCAACGCCGACGAGGGCGACCCTGGCGCTTTCATGGACAGGTCACTGATCGAAGGGGACCCTCACTCCCTGATCGAGGGCATGGCCATCTGCGGTTATGCCGTGGGCGCCCGGGAGGGTTATGTCTACTGCCGTGCCGAGTACCCGCTGGCCATCAAACGGTTGCACATCGCCATTGCCAAAGCCGAGGAGTATGGGCTATTGGGCAACAACATTCTTGGCAGCGACTTTTCCTTCAAACTGCACGTCAAAGAGGGCGCCGGGGCGTTCGTCTGCGGCGAGGAGACGGCCTTGTTGGCCTCCATTGAGGGCCGTCGGGGCGAGCCGCGTCCCCGCCCGCCCTTCCCGGCAGTGTCGGGACTGTGGAGCAAACCGACCAACTTGAACAACGTCAAGAGCTACGCTAACGTGCCGCAGATCATCCTCAACGGCGCTGAGTGGTTTGCCGGCATCGGCTCACCCAGGTCGCCGGGGACGGCCATCTTTGCCCTGACCGGCAAGGTTAACAACACCGGCTTGGTCGAGGTACCGATGGGCATCACCTTGGGCGAGATCATCTATGACATTGGCGGCGGCGTCCCCGACGGCAAGCGGTTCAAGGCCGTGCAAACTGGCGGACCGTTAGGCGGCTGCATCCCGGCCCAGCACTTGAACGTCCAGGTCGATTTCGACTCGCTCAAAGAGGTGGGCGCGGTCATGGGCTCGGGCGGCATGATCGTAGTTGACGAAGACACGTGCATGGTCGAGTTTGCCAAGTTCTTCCTGCAATTCGCCACGGCCGAGAGTTGTGGCAAGTGTATCCCCTGCCGGGTGGGCGGAAAGCGGATGTTGGAGGTGCTGACCCGCATTACCGAAGGCAAGGGCCAGATGAGCGACATGGATACGATCCGTAGCTTGGCGGCCGGTATGGAGACCGGCTCGCTATGCGCCTTGGGGCAGTTGACACCCGGGCCGGTGATGTCGGCCCTGCGCTACTTTGAAGACGAGTTCATCAGCCACATTGTCGATAAGCACTGCTCGGCTGGGGTGTGCAAACCGTTGGTGCGCGCCCGCTGCACTAATGCCTGCCCAGCAGAGGTGGATGTACCCAGCTACATTGCCCTGGTAGCCCAGGGACGCTATGCCGAAGGGCTGGAGATCCACCGCCGCAAGAACCCGTTTGCCCTGGTCTGCGGACGGGTGTGCCCCGCCTTTTGTGAGCAGCGCTGCCGGCGGGCAGATATTGACGAGCCGATCGCTATCCGCGCTGCCAAGCGCTACATGGCCGATAACGAGTTCGAGAAGCCGTGGACGCCGGCAATTGAGGGCGTACCCAAAAGCGAGAAGGTAGCAGTTGTTGGCGCCGGGCCGGCTGGCCTAACGGCAGCGCTGCGGCTGGCTCAGATGGGCTATCCGGTGACGGTGTTTGAAAAGCTGCCTGTGGCGGGCGGCATGATGGCGGTGGGCATTCCCGAATACCGCCTGCCTAGGCCAGCGCTGAACCAGGAAATCGACAATATCCGTCGGGCCGGAGTGGAGATCCGCTGCAACCAAACGTTGGGACGGGATTTCAGCCTGAGTTCACTGCTAGACGATGGCTACAAGGCGATTGTTTTGGCCATCGGCGCTCACCGCAGCAGTAAAATGCGGATCGAAGGCGAGGACAAGGCCGGCGTCCTCCACGGCATCGACTTTTTGCGGGAGGTAGCCCTTGGCAATCCACCCGACATGCATGGCAAGCGCGTGGCAGTGGTTGGCGGCGGCAACGCCGCCATCGACGCCGTCCGCACCGCGTGGCGGCTGGGCGCCAGCGAGGTGCACGTTATCTACCGGCGCCGCCGGGAGGATATGCCGGCCTACGAAGAAGAGATCGAAGCGGCTGAACAGGAAGGGGCCATCTTCCACTACCTGACCAACCCAACGCGAGTGCTGGGCAATGGCTGCGTCACCGGGATAGAGTGCCTGAAACAAACCTTGGGCGACTTTGACGCCAGTGGCCGCAAGCGACCGATTGCGCTGTCCGGCTCGGAGTTTGTTATCGACGTCGATCTGCTCATCCCGGCCATTGGGCAAGCGACTGACCTGACCGGCCTGGATGACACGGTGGCCGTGCGAAAAGACGGCACCTTTGAGGTGGACACATCGCTGGGCACATCGCGGCCGGGCGTTTTTGCTGCGGGCGATGCGGCCAGCGGGCCGGCTTCGGTGATCGAGGCAGTAGCGCAGGGCAATGCCATGGCACGCACCGTCGATCACTACCTGCGCACTGGCCAGATGCCTGCCGAAAAGCTGGTGACGCTGTCGGGCTACGAAGTCGTGGAGCAGCCCTTCAACCTGGACGACTATGCCGACGCCAATCGGCCCGCGGCGCCTCACCTGACGGTGGCCGAGCGGCAAGGTAATTTCAGAGAAGTGGAATCGCCGATGGACGAGCACACGATCCAGGAGGAATGCAAGCGCTGCCTGCGCTGCGACCTGGAGTGGCTGCAAGAAATGGGCCTGGCCTTCCAGCGGGTACCGGAACGTGCAGTGACAGAGAGGGGAGGGTAAACGACCGATGGCGACGTTAAACATCACCATTGACGGGCGCAAGATAACCGCAGAGGAAGGTCAGACCGTGTTGCAAGCGGCCACGGCGGCAGGCATCAAGATCCCGACGCTATGCCATCACCCAGCGCTCAAACCAATTGGCGCCTGCCGGGTGTGCCTGGTCGAGGTAGCGCGGCAGCGGACTCTGCAGCCGGCATGCACTTTCCCGGTCATGGAGGGCATGGAGGTCAAGACCCACTCACCACAGGTGGAAGAGGCTCGCCGCTTTGTGCTGGAACTGCTGTTGTCGGACCATCCGCTCGACTGCATGACCTGTGAGCGGAACGGGAACTGTGAACTGCAAGACCTGGCATATCAGTATGGTCTGAAGGATACTCGCTTCCCAGGCATCCAGCACGCCTACGAGATCGATTATTCCAATCCATTCTACATGCGGGACTATAACAAGTGCATCCTATGCCGGCGGTGCGTACGCGCCTGCGACGAGATCAACGGCGTAGAGGCCATCGGCACGATCCAACGCGGCTTTAGCACCAAGATCGGCACCGCCTTTGACGGACCGATGCAGGACAGCCCCTGCGAGTTCTGCGGCATGTGCGTCGAGGTATGTCCGACAGGAGCACTCGTACCGGTGCTGCGATTGGGCAAAGGGCGGCCCTGGGAGCTCGAGCGGGTGGCGACTACCTGCACTTACTGTGGTATGGGCTGCCAGTTCTACCTGGAAGTCAAGGATGGGCAGATCGTACAGGTAGCCTCCAAGTGGGACGCCCCGGCTAACCATGGCTGGACCTGTGTCAAGGGACGTTTTGGCTGGGATTTTGTCCACCACCCTGACCGTCTGACCAAACCGTTGGTGCGCCGCGCCAAGGGTGGCCCGCTAGAAGAGGTCGAATGGGATGAAGCGCTGGACCTGGTGGCGACACGGCTCAAGGCGATCAAAGACGAGTCGGGGTCCGCCGCGTTCGGCGCATTGACCTCGGCCAAGTGCACAAATGAAGAGAACTATGTACTACAGAAATTCACCCGGGCGGTGATGGGGACGAATAACATAGACCACTGCGCGCGCCTCTGACACAGCGCCACGGTGACCGGTCTGGTCACGTCATTCGGCTCTGGGGCGATGACCAATAGTTTTGACGACATCGCCGAGCAGGCACAGTCCTACTTTATCATCGGCTCAAACACGACAGAGCAGCACCCGGTGCTTGGCATGCGCATACGCCAGGCGATCAAGCAGCGGGGTGCCAAGCTGATCGTGTGTGATCCGCGTCGTATCCCGATCGCAGACCTAGCCACCTTGCATATCCGGCACAAGCCAGGCACCGACATCGCCCTGCTAAACGGGATCATGCACGTCCTGATCGAGCAGGGTCTGTATGACAAAGGGTTTGTCGCCCAACGGACGGAAGGCTTTGAGGAGCTCAAGGCCATAGCAGCGACCTATACGCCCGCCCGGGTGGCCGAGATCTGCGGCGTGGACGCGGAGCAGATCGTCGAGGCAGCCCATCTGTTGGCTGCCAACCGGCCCGCGGCACTGCTGTATGCCATGGGCATCACCCAGCACATCACCGGGCACCATAACGTGATCAGCTGCGCCAACCTGCAGATGCTGCTGGGCAACATGGGTGTGCCGGGCGGCGGGGTAAACCCGCTGCGCGGCCAGAACAACGTCCAGGGTGCGTGCGATATGGGCGGCCTGCCCAACGTCTATACCGCCTACCAGGCAGTGACGTTGGAAGCCAGCCAGAAAAAGTTCGAAGAGGCATGGGGTGTATCCCTACCCAACAAGGTAGGGCTGACAGTCATGGAGATGCTGCACCAGATGGAACAGGGCAACTTGCGCGCCCTGTACATCATGGGCGAGAACCCGGCGTTGTCGGACCCGGATGCGAATCACACTATCGCATGCCTGCGCCAGGCAGAGTTCCTAGTAGTCCAGGACATCTTTCTGACCGAGACGGCAGCGTTAGCTGACGTGGTGCTGCCCAGCTACAGTTGGGCAGAAAAGCTCGGCACCTTTACCAACTCGGAGCGGCGGGTGCAGTTCGTCCGGCCGGCAGTGCCACCGCCCGGCCAGGCCAAGCCTGATTGGTGGATTGTCGACGAGATCGCGCGGCGGATGGGGTACGAAGGCCTGAGCTATGGCTCGGAACAGGAGATCATGGCCGAGATCAATCGCCTGACCCCCAGCTATGCCGGGATTACCTACGAGCGGATCGGCGACCAGGGGCTACAGTGGCCCTGCCCGACGGCGGAGCATCCCGGCACCTCGATCCTGCATGTCGGCAAGTTCAGCCGCGGCCTGGGCAACCTGGTCGCCGCGGAATGGAAACCGCCAGCCGAAGAGACTGACGAGGAATATCCACTCACGTTCACCACCGGCCGAGTTCTGTACCACTATCACACCGGCTCAATGACCCGCCGATCAGCAGGATTGGAGACGATTTGTCCCGAGGCAGTGGTGGAACTCAACACCGACGACGCAGCCCGGCTGTCTATCGCCGACGGCGCAATGGTCAGGGTCATCTCACGCCGGGGTCAAGTCACGGCCAAGGCAGAAGTGAGCGATAAAGTTGAGCCCGGTGTTGTCTTTATGCCCTGGCACTTTGCCGAGGCGGCTGCTAACAAGCTGACCATCGCTGCACTGGATCCGATCGCCAAGATACCACAGTTTAAGGTGTGCGCGGTCAGGGTAGAAGCGGCGGCATAGGAAAAATCAAAATAGGAGGCGCAACAGTGGACATTATCAAGATCTATCAATATGCCCTGCAACGTGAATACGAGGGCCGTGACTTTTTTCGCAAGAATGCCGGACGGTTTGGGCATGCGGCGGTAGTCGGCGTGTTTGAGAACCTGGCCGCGGAAGAAGAAAAGCACATCACTTTCATCCAGGGCCTGATTGACGCTTTGCAAGGCAAAGTCACCTCACCGCTTCAGACCGGAGAAGAACTGGAAGCCGAAGGCTTTTTCTCAGCCCGCGCCCAGAGCGAGATGCTGGATCAAACGGTGATCGAAGCGATGGTGCCTGACCTGGCGGTGCTTCGCACCGCCTACCTGATCGAGCGCGACTTTGCCGAATTCTACGAGATGTCGGCCGAACGGGTAGAGGATGAAACGGCAAAAAAGTCACTGCAGATGCTGGCCCGCTGGGAACGGCAGCACGAAAAGCTGTTCAAGACAATGCACGATCGGGCCTTTGAGGAGTATGCCGCCATGCCGTGGGGTGGGTAGGACACCCGCGGAGAACCTCTCTCCTTAAGGAGATCTCCGTCCTCCAGAGAGAAGGGACAGGCAAGGGCAATCAAGCCCTCGCCCAGAGAACTGGGTCAAAAAGGTGCGGGTTCCAAGCCCTGAGCGGGGCCTGGAACCCGCACGCTGACAGAAGGAGCTTGCATGTCAAAGACAATCACACTAGGAACGGCCACTGCTCAGCCAGACACCATCCAATATGGTCGTTGGGAGGCGCTCAACCATCCCACGGGACACGTCGAATTCCTGCCGGTGATCATCGCCCAGGGCGCGGCCGACGGCCCCTGCCTGTGGCTCACTGCCGGCATCCACGGCGTCGAGCACGCCGGGCCGCTGGTCATCTACCGGCTCATCGTTCAGGAGTTGGTGGACCAACTCAGGGGCACGATCGTCGCCATACCGGCGCTCAACCCGGCGGGCCTGCGGACCATGAAACGGGAGCCGTACCACGCCGACAAAGACCCCAACCGCATGTGGCCCGACGGCAAGCCCAAGAAACCGTATGACCCAGACAAGACACCGCCCTCGTCTCTGGAAAAGGCCTATGAACGGCTTTTTGAGGTGATGGCCGCTACAGCCGACTACCTGATCGACTATCACAACGCCTGGACCAATTCGATCTCCTTTGCCTTTCGTGACCGGTTGCTGTACCGGGCCGATCACGATGGAAACCAGCACAAGGCGGAGGCAGAAGCTCTGTCGATCAGGCAGGGCGAGATGGTCCGCGCTTACGGCCACACCATCATCAACGACTTTGCCGCAGAAAAGTATGTGGAAGAGGATCTACACCGCTCCACGTCGGCGGCTACATTGCTGCTGAAAGGAATACCATCGTTCACCCCCGAGCTAGGCACCGGCCACATGCCCGATCCGGCCATCGTCGCTGCCTCGGCAGCTGGCACGCGCAATGTTATGCGTTGGGCCGGCATGTTGGACAGCGACTCGGAACCGATCGAGGGGATCAGGATAGTCGATCCCGGCTTTCCGGTACGACGCTGCAGCACTCCCCGTGCGCCCGAAGCCTGCATCATCCAGCACCTAGTCCAACCCGGCGACATGGTCAAGGTCGGCGATCCGGTCGCCGAGATGCGGGACGTGTGGGGCCGGCTGGTGGGCGATGGGCTGCTCCGCTCCGAGTACGATGGCTTTGTCATCGGCCGGTCACACGGAATCTATTACTATGCCGGCGACGCCGTGCTGGGCATGGCCATCCGCGACGAGGCGGCGTTGGTAGCACCCTATCCGCCAGAGTATTTCAAATAACCACGCCACAAGGCATCCCCTATGAGTCCTGTTTTGCGCTTCTACTCCAACCGCCCTGTGCCGCCCGAGCACCGCTCCAACTTCCGCCACCTGTACCTCGACATCGCCTGGTATGGCCTTCTGGCCGCCAGCAGCCTGGGGTTCGTGGGGGTGTATGCGGCACGCCTGGGGGCGACGGCTTTCCAGGTCGGGTTGTTGAGCGTCGGCCCAGCTATCGCCAACCTCATTTTCGCTCTGCCTGTCGGCCGCTGGCTGGAAAGGCAGAAGATCGACGCGGCCATCTTTTGGACGGCTGTCTTTCACCGCGCCTTTTACCTGGTGTGGATCTTTCTGCCCTTCTTCCTGGGCGCCCAGGGGCAGATCTGGGCCCTGGTGGGGCTGACCCTGGTCATGCACATCCCCGGCACGGCTTTGGCGATCGGGTTCAACGCTCTCTTTGCCGAGGCGGTCCCTCCCGGTTGGCGCGGGCATGTCGCCGGCGTGCGCAATGCGCTGCTGTCAGTGACCTTTATCGCAATTTCCCTCATCTGCGGTCAGATCCTACAGCGCATGACCTTCCCCATCGGCTACCAGGTGGTGTTTATCATCGGCTTTGTAGGTGGCGCGATGAGCACCTTCCACCTGTGGTTCGTCGTTCCCCACCGCGACGGCAGGAAAGGATCGTTTACAGGACGCGGATTGAGGGACCTGGTTTGGCGGAGTGGGCAGACCGGCACACAGGCAAAACACGGTCACAGATTCCGGCTACCGCGGATTGAGGTGCTCAGAGGTTCTTATGGCAAGTTGATCGCCGTCCTATTCGGCTTTCACCTGACTCTGTATCTGTCGATCCCCTTGTTCCCTGTTCACTGGGTCAACAATCTGCACCTGACAGATGGGCAGATCGGCCTGGGGACGGCGCTTTTCTATGTCAGCGTTTTCTTTGGGTCTACCCAACTGTCTCGCCTGGTGCAGAGGATCGGCAACCAGCATGTCACCGCCGCCGGCGCCCTGTTCATGGCCTCCTACCCTGCCTGGATGGCGGCTGCCGATGGACCAACCCTCTTCTTTGTGGGGTCGGCCTGCGGTGGCCTTGGCTGGTCGATGGCTGGCGGCGCGCTCAGCAACTATCTCCTGGAAAAGATCCCGGGGGACGACCGACCGGCCTACCTGGCCTGGTACAACCTGGCGATCAACGCTGCGGTTCTGCTGGGGTCGCTGATCGGCCCGGTCGTGGGAAGATACGTCGGCATACCTGTCGCCCTGTTCCTGGGCGCGGCCCTGCGGTTGGTGATGGCAATTGTCATCTGGCGGTGGGAATAGGCTATGACAGTACTGCTCAGCGTCGTCCTGCCGGTGATCCTGGTCGCTGGCGTGGCTGCACTGGCACAGCGCTATGTCAAGCTCGACGTGCGCACCACCTCGCGCGCAGCGTTTTATCTATTCGCCCCAGCGCTGGTGTTCGACTCGCTGGTGAGATCGACGATAGGCGGCGCCGAGTTTGGCCAAATCGCAGTGGCATTGATCATAGTCACACTGGTCCTTTGGGGTTTCGGCGAAGGCCTGGGCCGGCTGCTGCGGCTCAAGGGTCCAACCCTGAGCGCTTTTCTGTTGAGCATCCTGCTGATAAACGCCGGCAACCTTGGCCTGCCGATCGTCCTTTTTGCCTTTGGCGACGCAGGCCTGGCGCGGGCATCGGCTTATTTTACTGTCAGCGCGGCTATCATCGCCAGCCTGGGCGTCTACCTGGCGGTGCGGGGCTGCGCGCCGGGCACACTAGCCATCCGCCGACTGGCTGGCGTGCCGCTGATATATGCCGCCATACTGGGCCTGGCCCTAAATATGATCCATTTCACGGTGCCAGAGCCGCTAGCCAAGGCGATCCACCTTCTCGGCCAGGCATCGGTACCGGTCATGCTAGTCACGCTCGGCATCCAGTTGGCCCAGACCGGCCACGACAAGTGGCGAGGCATTCATGTACCAGCGTTGGTCACCGTAATCATTGCCCGGCTGATCATCTCTCCGATCCTGGCGCTGCTCGCGGCATGGGTCTTGGGATTGAGCAGCCTGGCTCGCAACGTGGTAGTCGTCGACAGCGCCATGCCGACAGCGGTAATGACCACGATCCTGGCGGCCGAATTCGAGTGCGACAACAGATTTGTCACCGTCTCCGTTCTGGCTACGACAATTATTAGCGTCGTGACGCTGACGGCGCTGCTAAACTGGATGGTATAAGATGCAAACAACGGACAAGTCCTATGTCTCCAGGCGTCTAGCTCTGTTTCCGGTTACAGCCCACGTAGAGCCGGGACAGGGCGACCGGTTGACCCTCGCCGGCTGTGATCTGGTCGAGCTGGCCGATCGGTACGGCACACCTCTGTACCTGTACGACCGCGCCACGCTGGACGCGGCGGCGCAGACCTACCGGCAGGCGTTGGTCCGCCTCTATCCACAGGAGACAGGCATCACCTACGCCGGCAAGGCGTTCCTGTGCCTGGCCATGGCCCAATGGCTGCAGAAACAGGATCTATGGGTAGACTGCACCGGGGCCGGTGAGATCCACATCGCCATAGCCGGCGGGGTAAGGCGGGAACGGATCCTGGTCCATGGCGTGAACAAGAGCCAGACCGACCTGGACGCAGCGGTAGCCCACGCCGGCACGATCGTGGTTGACAACCTGGCAGAGTTGGAGCGGCTGGCTGCGCAAGCCAAAGGGGGAACCACTCCCGACCTGTGGCTGCGCATCCGGCCGGGCCTGGCAGTAGAGACGCACGCCTTCAGACAGACCGGCCAGACCGACAGCAAGTTCGGCATGAGCCGGGCCGAGGCGCTCGAGGCTGTGCGGCTGTGCCATCGCCAAGGGCTGCCATTGACCGGCGTCCATTTTCACCAGGGTTCCCACTTTCACGACCCGGCGCCTATCGACCCGGCTTTGGAGGTCGCGCTGGACCTGATAGCCGCTGCCCAACAGCAAACCGGCTGGCTACCGGAGACGATCTGTCCCGGCGGCGGCTGGGGCGTTGCCTACCACGAGGACGAGCTGCCCCATCCGGCGATCGATGATTATGTCGATTTCATCGCCAGCCACCTGACCGCCGGCTGCCAGAAGCGAGGGCTGCCCCTGCCGCGGCTGCAATTGGAACCGGGGCGCAGCCTGGTGGCCCAGGCCGGAGTGAGCCTGTACCGCGTGGGGGCGATCAAGCACACGCCGCATCGTCGCTGGCTGCTGCTCGATGGGGGAATGGCTGACAATATCCGGCCGGCCCTGTACGGCGCGCGCTATTCGGCGTTGCCCATCTGGGAGCCCGGCCGCCCGGCTGCCGGTCCTGCCTGGCTGGCCGGACCATACTGCGAGAGCAGCGACGTATTGGTTGAAGCCCTGCCCATGCCAGACGTCCAGTCTGGCGAGCTAGTCGCCATCCCGGTCAGCGGCGCCTATCACCTGTCGATGGGCAGCAACTACAACGGCGCTCGCAAGCCGGCGGTAGTTTGGTTGGAAGAAGGTCGTGCCCGCCTGATCCAGGAGCGTGAGACTTTGGATGACCTCATCCGGCGGGATAGGCGACTGTAGCCCTCCCCCGTGGGTGTCCTGCAACTGCAAGCGGAGGCGTTACCATGCCATTGACCCATACGCGACGATTCCGGGTCCGCCACTACGAGTGCGACCTGTACGGACTGGTCAACCCCAGCAACTATGTGCGCTATATGCAAGAGACCGCCTTTGACGCGTCGGCGGCGGTCGGCTATCCCCTGGACCTCTACGCGACGATCGACCGCTACTGGCTGGTCCACGACACCGAGGTAGAGTACCTTGGCCCGCTGCACTATGGCGACACAGTGGAAGTCACCACATGGGTAGTCGATTTTAGACATGTGCGCTCCCTCCGCGCCTACGAGCTACACAAGGCAGGCACTGGCGAGCTGGTGGCGCGTGGACATACCGACTGGGTATTCATGAACACCGTGACAAGCAAGCCGGCACCCATCCCGCTCGAGATGGCCGCCGCTTTTGCGCCGGAAGGGGTTGCCCGGCGCGAGCAATTTCCCAGTATGCCACCGCCGCTGTCCGGCGTGTTCAAGGTACAGCGGCGGGTGGAATGGCGGGACCTGGACCCTGGTCAGCACGTCAACAACGCGGCTTACCTGTCCTACGTCGAGGACTGTGGCGTGCAGGCAGCCGAGGCGCATGGCTGGCCGGCAGCGCGCATGGCAGCCGAGGGCGTAGTCACAGTGACGCGGCGCCAGCGGATCGAGTACTTGCAGCAGGCAATCCTGGACGACGAGCTGGAGCTGGCGACGTGGCTTGCCGACGTCGAGCACAGCAGCGCTGTCCAGAATGTTGTGATTACGAGGATACACGATAGAGAGCTGGTCGCCCGGGCGCGCATCTTGTGGGAGTGGGTGGACGTAGCCACAGGCCAGTCAGCCCCTATTCCGGCGGTGTTTCGCGAGGCCCTTGCGTCAGATCAGGTCTCGTGACATGTTACAAAGAACGTAACACGAGGGAGGACTGTGTCCTGCCCTCGCCTTTGCGATGGCACATGGCTGTGCGCCCCCGAAATTTACGCGGTTTTGGGCACACCACCCTCCAGCACGGTAGGAGATCACACTCGGTCTCTAGATCTCCACCGATTCTAGCGGGCGGGTGGTGCCGACCACAGTTCCCAGCTCGGCGTCGTGAATAGCCTGCGACAGCTTGCGCGGCGTGCCACGGAACGCCAGCAGCGGCCCCAAAGTCATGCCGCTGTAGTGGGTCGGAACGACAATCCGTGGCTCGCCCAACAGCCGCAGCGCCTGCGCCCCTGTCTTGGGCCCGATGTGGCGGAATGGAAAAAACAGCATCCGCAGATCGCCGATCGGCAGCAGCACGGCATCCAGGCGCCAGCGCTGGGCGATGATCCGAAACAGATTACGGTCGAGCGACGTATCGCCAGCGAAATAGACGATCTTGTCGCCGCGCAGATCCCCCTCAGGGGACTCGACTACCAACCCTATCTCCCCTCCGCTGTGGAGGGCCGGCACTACCGTCAGCCGTAGCCCTCGAAACTGAACCGGCTCCCACTCGTGCACGCCGTGCAACCCGGCGAGGCCCAAACCCGCCGCCCTCGGCAGCTTGTTGGCAGCCATCAGAACCGGCGTGCCAGCCGGCAGACGCTTCAAAAGATTCGGCTCAAAGTGATCGATGTGAGTGTGGGAGATAAAGACCAGATCGGGCCGTGGCATCTGCTCAAAGGTGTACGAGCGCGGCGCTTGGTGAATGCCCAAGACGCGGAACACTGGGTCGGTGATCAGCGTCAGCCCGTTCGTTTCGATGATGGTCATTGACCAGCGAACATAGGTCAGTTTCACGATGCCTCACCCCTACGATGTTAATCCCCTCCGCCGTTCCTACCTTGCCGGCGTGGTAGATGTCCTGGACCGTGACGTACAGCCTGCCGTGTCCGGGCCGCGGCTCGGTAGATCCTGCGGCCGGTGATGACAGCCGTCAGGCCCGGGCCGGCTGGCGGCGGGAGGCGGGGTAGTTCCACCTCCGGTCTACACTCTGCTTTTCGAAACTTGCCCGGCTGGATCCAGGGGTCGTCTCGTCCCGCCTAGATTATATCAGAAACCCGGCCGAATGTGAAAACAAGAGTTACCCTACTCTCAACCGGCAATAACTCTCATACCGCGCCTCGCTCACTGCCCCGGCTTCGACGGCGGCCTGGATGGCGCAGCCCGGTTCGTGCAGGTGGGTGCAGCTCGAAAAACGGCACTTGCCCAGGAACGGTCGCATCTCGGGAAACAGCCAATCCAGTTCGTCCGGTTCGATCTGCCACAGACCCATCTCTCGCAGACCGGGGGTGTCGGCCACATAGCCACCCGTATCCAGGGGGAAAAGGCGGACGGCGACCGTCGTATGGCGGCCTTTGCCGGTGGCGTGGCTAATCCGACCGGTGACCAGCCCTAGCTCAGGCTGAACGGCGTTCAGCAGACTGGTCTTGCCTGCGCCCGATGGCCCGGTCAACACGCTCAACTTACCGCGCAGCCGATCGCGCAAAGCAGCCACCCCCTGTCCACTGACAGCGCTGGTATAGATCACCGCATAACCGATCGACTCGTACAGGCCAAATAGCTCGTGCGGATCCTCGCCTCTGTCAAGCAGGTCCACTTTGTTGGCGCAAATGACCGCCGGCAGCTCGTTGATCTCGGCGGCGACCAGGAAGCGATCCAACAACCGCAGGTTTGGCTCAGGCTGGCGGACAGAAAAGACAAATACCGCCTGATCGGGATTGGCGACGATCAGGTCTTCGCTGATCGACAGGCCCGGCCGGGGACGGCTCAGTTGCGTGTCGCGGGGTAGGATCTCCTCGATGATGCCATGGCCCGGGCCAGTCAGACGCCATCTAACCCGATCGCCGGCAACCAGCAGATCGGTGAGCCGTTTCTCGCGCTTCAGGCGACCGCGAAGGAGACAGATGACCCGCTGCGAGCCGGACTGGACCTCACAGCGACCGGCATGGGCATAGATCACCAAGCCGGTGTTCAGATCAGACAAACAGGATCCCCTTCAGGGGAAGATAATGGGGCGATGCCAATTGTCCTCTCGCGTCAAACTGCATTCACGACGGTGCTAAACATATCACCGACCCTCGGGCCGAGAATCAGCAAAACGGCCACGACGACAATCGCCACCAGGATAATAACCAACCCGTACTCGAGAAGACCCTGACCCTCTTCGTGCGGCAGAAAGAGCATTTCCTCCCCCTTTCCTTCTACCACAATCCAAAAAAGGACGCCAAATATACAAACACAGTATACACCCAATACCGCTTTTTGTCACGTTTCAGCCTCCACACAAACGCAGATCTTGCAGGGCTTGTTGAATCCCTCCGGCCCCGCTCGCGGCGAACAGATCATAGCAACCGCTCGGCTCGCCTAGGGGCTTGCCGGAGACAAAGAATGAACAGGCGCCCTGGTCTACCGGCCCCAAGACGGCCTGGATCTGGTGAACACTACAGGCTTGAGCAGAATCGCAACTGATCCAGCCCAACGGTGTTATCGGCATGTGGACTGTCGCTCGCACGGAAGGGATGAGGGATAAACATGAAACGCCTTGCCGATAGCCTAACCGCATTGCGTTTCATCGTGGCATTGCCACTGGTGTGGCTGGCGGTGA
>JAFGOG010000263.1 GCA_016926595.1 Anaerolineae bacterium | reverse complement strand
GGCTACCTGGGCATGTACGGCTTTGCCATGCTGCCGGTCATCGTCGGCATCTTTGCCGTGATCGCAGGCAGCGGCCTGCTGGCCAGCGACGAGGAAAACGGCCGGCTGGACCTGATCGTCGCCCACCCGGTGAGCCGGGCGGGGCTCTTCTGGGGACGGGCATTGGCCTTTGTGGCGGCAAGCCTCGGCATCCTGATCCTGGGCTGGCTGGGTTTCTGCGTCCTGCTCGGCGGCTCCAGCCTCGACGTCACCTGGGGGCAGATGGCGCTACCCTTTCTGCCTCTTCTAGCCCAGACCTTGATCTACGGGGCGCTGGCGCTGCTGCTGAGCATGCTCCTGCCCGCTCGCCGGCTGGCAGGGGCGGGGGCCGGCATGGTGCTGGTTGCCAGTTACTTTCTTTCGTCCATGGCCAGCCTGAACGAAAGCCTGGCGACAGTCGCCCGATTCCTGCCCTACGACTATTTCCAGGGCGGTGAGGCGCTCGGCGGCCTGGACTGGGCGCCATTCCTCGGCCTGCTGGCAGCCAGCACCGCGCTGGCCCTGCTCGCCCGGTGGCGATTCCAACGGCGCGACATCCGCGTAGCTGGCGAGGGCGGCTGGCACCTGCCGTCACTTCCGTTCAGACGCCGCCCCCAGACCCTGCCGGAGGCCTAGACTGCACCAGACCACGTGACCTGACGCGAGCGCGCCGGCGATGCCAGCCGGCCAACCTATGACCAGAGGTGGGCCGGCTGGCGGCTGCACCCGGCCGGGGCGCGGAGACCGCATGCGGCGAGCACAAGCCCTTTCAAGAACACCTTCCAGTTTGACAAAGATGCACCCATGGGATATACTATTAACAGCTATCCAGTCTAGAGAAGGAAGGAGGGCGGATGCCCGATCATAGCCATCACAAACGAGCTGGCAAGCTGGGCGGCGCGGCAACCAAATCGCGCCACGGCGACAACGGCTTCTATGAGAGGATCGGAGCCCTGGGCGGCAGGAGAACCATGGAGCTGCACGGCGGCGAGTATGACGAAATTCGACGACAGGCCGGACAGAGCACGCGGGATAGGTATGGACGAGAGCATTATCGCCAGCTCGCGGCCCGATCGGTCCAGAAGAGGCAGGCAGAGAACGGGCTCAGGGATCAAGCTATCCAGAACATGCTAGACGACGGCTGGAAGATCCCGACGATTATCAGCTTGACATGGGAAGACCTACCGAGATTAGACAAGTACCTTCACAATGGATTGGGAGAATACCTAGCACAGGAACGGCCCGCTACCGAGACCGAGCACCTGTTTGTTTCGCGATCAGGAAAGTCGTTAGGCCTAGCGAACACGTATGCGGTGATGAGACGCTACCGGGAGCGCCAAAGGAGTAGTTAGTAACCAGCATTTATCTGCATCATACGATCCGCAATTTGACAAGCGCTCCAATAGATGGTATACTATGAACAGCTAAGCAATCAGAGGTTCGCACTCTGAGCGCAGAAGGGCACAAGCGGCAACCAAGGCTTTACACCCTTGGGGTGTATGCTGAGAGATCAGACGTGTGGCGCATCTGGCAGACACAGAAGGCGTAGAGTCGCGCCATTGGGGCTGTGGGTTCGACTCCCACCACGCCTAACTGGGACGTATCCTTACCCGAAAAGCATACAAACAGGGAAAGGACTGCCGGTTCAAATCCGGTCGCGCGCACTGCATGCGCGCGTAGCTCAAATGGGAGAGTGATCTGTATTGAAACGGCTTTTCGAACTTGTACGTCCCACGTGGTCCTGTAGTGTAGCGGAAACATGCTTGCTTGTCGAGCAAGAGTCGCGGGATCGTGTCCCGCCAGGACCGCCATTTTGACTTGCAGAGCCGGGCGGGTGTGCTCCACGAAGGGAGCACAGGGCCGACGGTTGGGGCGCGTACGAGGCCGCGAGGATCTGAAAGACAGACAACCTGGCGGATCGGTCCCGGGGAACGAGACAGATGACGATGAGCGAGAGTGGTTGACTCGTCACAGCACCTGTGCTATACTGGCGCCACAAAGCGCTAGCGGAGGGCAGAATAGGTACATATGCCACTCAGCGGAAGGTGATGATAGACGAAGATGACACTCGACAAACGTGATCTGTATCGACTGCCGTGGTCAAAGAACGACAACCCGATCGCCTGGCTGGAAGTGACCGACATCTGCAACCTGCACTGCGAAGGCTGCTACCGGCAGAGGCTGACCGGCCACAAGCCTTTGGAGCAGGTCAAGGAGGAGATTCTCTTTTTCAAGCGTTGGCGCAACCCCGACAACGTGTCGATCGCCGGCGGCGAACCCTTGATCCACCCCGAGATCGTGGATATTGTGGCCTTTATCGCCGAGAACGGCATCAAGCCGATTGTCCTGACCAACGCCGTCAAGCTGACTCCCGAGTTCCTGCGTGAGCTAAAGCAGGCGGGGCTGGCCGGCTTTACGCTGCACATCGACAGCCACCAGGGCCGGCCCGAATGGCAGGGCAAGACCGAGGCCGAGCATAATGAGCTGCGCGAGTACTATGCCCGGATGATTGCCGCACAGCGCGGGCTGATCGCCGTCTTTAACTCGACCGTCTATCCCTCGACCTTTCACGAGATCCCCGACGTCGTGCGCTGGGGGCAGGCGAACCTCGACAAGGTCGACGGCCTGGTGTTTATCACCTATCGGACATTCGACACCGACGCCAACGTGGGCATCGACGCTGGTGGAGAAGAGGTCGATGCCAGCCGGCTCAGCTACAGCACTCAGGGGTTTGACGAAAAGTTTGTCACCAGCCCAGAGGTATATCAGATCATCAAGGAAAGCCTGCCCGAGTACGAGCCCTGCTGCTACCTGGGCGGGACCATCCGCCACGACTCGTACAAGTGGCTGATCGGAATCATGGTCGGTTCGAAAAACGGCATCTATGGCTCGGCGGGAGCCAAGACCATGGAGCTGGCCCAGACCGGCCACCACCTGTTGTACGGCACCTACCCGGCCTATGTGCCCAAGATAAAGGCCGCCCCGCTGATCTTCCTGCTGGCGCCCTGGGACAAGGCGATCCGGCAGGCAGCCAAGAAGCGCCTGGCCGACGTGGCGCGACATCCAAGGCGGCTCTTGGACAGGATCCACGTACAGACCATTGGCATCATCCAGGCGCCTGATGCTCAGCCCAACGGCCAGGCGGACATGTGCGACAGTTGCCCCGACATGACGGTTTGGAACGGCACCCTGATCAATTCCTGCCGCATGGACGAGTACCGGCTGTTTGACGGCATGCTGTCGGTGGCGGAGAAAGCCAGGCCGGCGGCGAAGGAAAAGGGGTAGGACCACAAGATGGGGGCAAAACCCGGGCTGATTGGGTTTGCGCGGAGCATGTGGCGCATCCTGGCCGACAGACCCCAGATCCCGCCGTCGCTGGAGGACAACCCTGCGCTGGCTGTCGTTCTCAACCGGCGCAGCGTGCGGCGCTTTGCCAGGACAGAGATCCCAGGCGACGTTTTCGCCGCGATTTTGGAGGCCGGCCGCCTGGCGCCCTCGACGGTCAACCTGCAAACGTGGAGCCTGGCCGTCTTTACCCCTGCTTTGTGGCAGGAGACTTTTGGCCGGCGCATACCCTTTGGCGGCGCCAGAGCGGTGATGGTCATGGGCGATACGCACCGGGTCCGTCTGGTCCTCGACGCGTTCCCGCACAGCCCGATGATAGAGTACACGATAGCCGTGATGAACGCCTCTCTGGCTGCCATGAGCATGAACATCGCCGCCGAAGCCCTGGGCGTGTCGTCGGTGATGCTGTCGGAGACAGGCCAGACGGGCCTCCTGGACGCCGGCTACCTGCGAGATAAGCTGGGCTTGCCCGGTGGGGTGTTTCCGATCCTGACCATCGTCTTGGGCTACCCTCGCGGATCCTACCCGCCTATGCCGCCCAAGCTGCCCCTGGAGCAGATCTGTTTCGAAGGCAGGTACCGGGAGCCCGGCGAAGGCATGATGGAGGATTGGCTGGCGCAAATGAAGGCCGGCTACCGGGCCAGCCACCCCCTGTCTTCTTTTGACACGCAGTTGGGGCTGTACATCTCCAAGATCGACCAGGCAGAGGCCACGCTACAGGCCATGGTCTTTCCCGGCCGTCCAGGCCCGTAAAATCAAGGAAGGATCTGGACCCGGTAATCGGCCAGGACACCCCAGCACTCTGTCTTGTGGTAGCGGCGTCTGGTGGACCGGAAATGGATCCAGATTGGCGCCCGATCCAACTCGGGGCAGGCCTCGAACAGCCCTCCGTCGCCAAAGCGGATCGCCTCGAGCACCAGTGGAAGCTCGCGCCGGAAAAAGTAGTAGCGCATGCCGGCGCCGCCAAAGACCAGCCCGCCGCTGACGTGGCAAAAGAGATGCAGAGCCGGTCCGTCCTCACCCTCCCGCCATTCGGCCACGACCTCGTCGCGCATCAGGCGGGTGTACCAACCCGAGATCTGTTTTCGGTCCACTTGGGGCGCGACGGTCAGGAAGAGATCGGCCGTCAAGTCCGAGTGGGTCAGGGTGTAGCACCTGGGAATGAGCGGTCCCTCAGGTGTGACACCGCCCGTGAACTGAACATGTAGTTTCTTGGGGTTCAGACGACTCATAGTTTGCTACTTCCTCGCTAACCTGTGCCTGGTCCCACGCATCAACCCGCATCGCAGGCAGTCTGCCACGTGCGGGCCGCCGGATGTCACTCTAGTGCCAGCCGCCTTTCCAGCAAGCGGACGATCATGGCCAAGCCCAGAGTCATGACCAGATAGAGCAGGGCGACGATGCTGTAAGTCTCAAAGAACTTGAAGGTCGAGGCGGAATAGACTTTGCCCAACTGGGTGATGTCCTGGACGCCCAGCGCCGAGACCAGCGCAGAATCTTTGAGCATGGCGATGAATTCGTTACCCAGCGCCGGCAGGACGTTGCGCACGGCCTGTGGAAGCAGGATAAAGCGCATAGTCTGCCAGTAGGTTGCCCCCTCTGTTGCCGCAGCTTCGGTCTGCTCTTTGCCGATCGACTGGATTCCGGCGCGAAAGATTTCGGAGATAAAGGCGCTGTAGCCGATGCTCAGAGCCATGATGGCGCGCGCTGTAAAGTCGATCTGCCGGACGTTGATCGCGGCCATGACGCCGGCGTCGATCAGCGGACCGGCAACCCAGTTCAGGGCGTGGACCAAGGCCGGCGCGCCCACAAAGGAGATGTAATAAAGGAGCACCAGCATTGGGACGCCGCGGATGATCTCGACGAAAAAAGAAGAGGTCTCTTGCATCGCCCGGCTGCGATGAACGCGCAGCAGGGACAGCAGCAGCCCGAGGACAATGGCGAGCACGTAGGCGATGGCCGAGACATAGACGGTGGTCCAGACGCCCTGGCGCACCGCGTTAAAGATGACGCGATAGCTGTAGTTGTTGGCGATGTTCCAGAACAGGATCACAGCCAACAGGATCGCGACCAGGAGCCAGTAGGGGAGCCGCGCCAGGCGGTCGGCAACAGGGAACAGGTGTGACCTATTTGTCCGCTGGTTTTGTCGGGCGCTCACCAAGACCTCCGGTCAGGCGTAACGCTTGAGAGGATGTAAGGCCCTCGGCAGGGCGCGCGCCCTACCGAGGGCCTTGTGGCTACTGGGCCGTCGGATCGTACAGGAAGAACCAACGGGTGTTCAGGTGATCCAGGAATCTGTCGTCCGCCATCGTCTTGATGGCGGCGTTAAAGGGGGCGATCAGGTCGGAGCCAGGGGTGAAGATAAAGCCGAACTGCTCCG
>JAFGOG010000027.1 GCA_016926595.1 Anaerolineae bacterium | reverse complement strand
CCGCACCGACGGCGATCTCCCCCGCGCTGCCCGCGCCCGGCGGGCAGGCGATCATCGTCGATCATACCTCGACCGACCTGAACCGCATCCCGACCGAATGGCTGGAAAAAGCCAAGGAGAGGGTGATCTGGGCCTATGGCTCGACCTCGCACGGGACACAGGTGTGGACCGGGGCCGACTATTTGAGCGAGCAGGTGAACCCGCAAACCTATCGCTTCTGCAAGGAATGGCGGACGCCGCCGGGGCAGGATGACCCGGCATGCCTGCGGATGGGCTATGACGACGGCTGGTCGTGGGACCCTGGCGCGTTCCTGGACATGGCACGGCAGTTGCTCGACGAGGCGCCGGAGGCGACCGCTTTCATGTGGTCGTGGTGTGGGGAGCTAGGCGACGAGGCGACGCCGGTGGAGCGCTATCTGGAGATGATGGCCCGGCTCGAAGGCGAGTACCCGGGGGTGCGCTTTGTGTACATGACCGGTCACACCGAGGAGGGGAGCGACACCCTAGCGCGGAACAACGAGCGGATCCGGCAGTGGGTCCGCGAGCGCGGGGGTGTGCTGTACGATTTCGCCGACATCGAGAGCTGCGATCCAGCCGGGACCTGCTATCCCGACCCGGACGATAGCTGTCCCTGGTGTCAGGGCTGGTGCGATCAGCACCCGGACGAGTGTGTGAATCTGCCGGAATATGACGGCGGCTGCGCCCACACCCACGGTTTTAACTGCCGGTTAAAGGGCCTGGCATTGTGGTGGCTGTCGGCCCGGCTGGCCGGGTGGGATGGGACGCCATGAAAGGCACCGACAAGTTCCTGATTGCCATCGTGGCCGGGGTGGTGATCCTGGTCGTCGTTGCGTTTATCTTGACCCTGCTGCGCGTCGAGGCCCCTCAATACCAGGCCGACGACACGCCTCAGGGCGTGGCCTACAACTACCTGTTGGCCATACAGCGCCAAGACTATGAGCGCGCCCGCGGCTACCTGTCGCCCACCCTGCGCGGCTACCCCGCCACCGTCGAGCAGTTTGCCGCCGACGTCGAGCGCTTTACCGCCTACATCGACTACCCGCCCTACGACGTCAACTGGTACAAGCGCGAGCTGTCCGTGACCATCGTATCGACCTATGTCGACGGCGACCATGCCTCGATAGGGGTGCGCCGGGCCAGATTGGATCAAGGGGACCTGTTCGACGGCGGGCAGGGCAGTTACGTCTTCACCGTGGCGCTGCGCCGTGAGGACGGCGCCTGGAAGGTCGCCTGGGCCGAGTGGTGCTGGGATCGGTGCTGGGCAAACCCCGACGGCCCCGACTGTCGCTGATCCTGGCCGCATCCGCCGCCTTCCCCCTGCTCCAGCGCCCGTCCCGGGCGCGTACGTTCCCCCTGCCTCCACTCTCCAACCTCCAATCCCCCTCAGTGCCTTTAGTGCCCTTCATCCTCTTCAATGATTCCACCCCGCCCACAAGTGGACATCTGCCCGCCTGCCATGGTATAATACCTCCCGTACTGTTGGGACCGGTCGTCGGCTATCATCGACCGCGCCCTTGGAGGGGATAGAAGCTCGTATGTCCAACGCGCCAAACGATCACGGCATCCACCCTGGCGCCCGCCAGATCGTGCGCCGCTGCCTGGGGCTGGAGCCGGGCCAGGACCTGGTCATTTTTCTCGATGAGACGACGCTCGACGTGGCCATGGTCCTGGCCGAGGCCGCTCACAGCCTGGGCGTCCATTCGTCGCTGGTGCTGACGCCGGTGTCGTTTCAACGGCGCATCCCGCGCCAGGCCGACCTGAGCCTGCCGGTACAGGGCCTGGCCCACCAGGCGCGCGGCATCCTGATCTGCGTCGCCGCGCTGCCCGACGGGCTGGCCTTTCGCGACCGGGTGCTGGAGACGCAGTGGAGCGCCCGCACCCGCGTGGGCCACATGCCCGGGGCGGCGCTCGACGTCTTTGACCTGGCCGACGTCGATATGGAGCGGCTGATCGCCGACTGCCACGCGGTGGAGCTGGTCCTGGCCCATGGCCAGCAGGTGGAGCTGATCAGCTACACCCCCGACGGCAAGGCGCACACCCTGACGGCCGACATTGGCGGCTGGGAACGGCTGCCAGTGGCCAGCGACGGGGTGATCCCCGACGGGGCGTGGGGCAATGTTCCCTCGGGCGAGACCTACATCGCCCCGATCGAGGGCAGCGCCGAAGGGACGGTGGCGATCACCGGCTCGCTGCCCGGCCGCGTCCTGGCGCCAGACGAGTATTTGACGCTGCGCTTCCACGACGGCCGCCTGGTCAAGGTGGAGCCGGAGGGCAGCCCCGCCGCCCGGTGGCTGGACGAGCACCAGATCCAGGCAGCCAAGGCCCAAGGCGACCTGAACTGGTCGAACCTGGCCGAGATCGGCATCGGCCTTAACCCAAAGGTGACCACCCTGACCGGCAGGATGCTGTTCGACGAAAAGGCCGCCGGCACCGCCCACGTCGCCCTGGGCAGCAACACCTTCATGGGCGGCCGGGTGACGTCGGCGATCCACTGCGACCTGGTGACCCGCAGTCCGACGGTCCAGGTGGACGGGCTGACCGTCGTCGATCGCGGGCAGTTGTCGATCGCCACAGCGGACTGGCAGGAGAACCACGCCCGTGTCCGGCTGGAAGGCAGCCCGCTGGCGATGGCGGCCCAGGTGGCCCGCTCAGGTGTGCAGGCGGCGGTGTCAGGCGACTATCGGCTACAGCGGGTCCTCCGCCCCGAGCCCGGCCGGGTGTCGACCTGCCCGGTCGGCGACGACGCCACCGCATGGCTGGCCAACTCGCTCTACAATTTACTGCCCGCCGACAGCGGCTGGTGCAGCCTGGACACGCTGGCCAGCCGGGCCAAGCTGGATCGCAAAGTGGTGCAGCATGTGCTGCACGTGATGTGGGCGTATGGGCTGATCAATGTCAGGTCTTAGATTCTTCGCTTCGCAGATTCTTCGCTTCGCAGATTCTTCGCTTCGCAGATTCTTCGCTTCGCTCAGAATGACAGATAGTAGATGAGAGGAAGGGGATGGACAAAGCGCTGCCACCGTTCTTGCGCCGGCTGAGCGAAGAGCTCGGTTACCAGGTGCACCGCAGCAAGGCGGCCCTGGGGTATGAGCTGTTTGCCATTGACCTTTCCGCCTGGAAGCTGCGCCTGTCGAGCCAGGCGCCGGTCATCTGGGTGCAAAAGGCCGACCGGGAAGCGTCGACGCCCCAGCACCTGGCCCAGAGCCTGCTGGACGTGGCCCGCGAGCGCAGCCTCGACCGCCAGATCACGCTGGTGCTGCTGGACGGCGAAGGCAAGCCGCTACGCGGGTACCTGTCCAGCCCGCTGCACAGTTTCGTCGTGCTTGGCTGCACCGAACAGGAGCAGGTGCTCCAGTCGCGGCGGCCCAGCGGCGAGCTGCTGGACCTGATCTCGGCCCAGGTGCCGATCTCGAGCCTGGCCCCGTACGAGACCCGGGCACCGGTGACCGGCAGCCGTTTCTTTGGCCGCGAGTACGAGGTGTCGCGCATCATCGGCAATCCCGACACCAACCACGCCATCCTCGGTATCCGCCGCATCGGCAAGACTTCGCTGCTGCGCGAGGTGGAGCGCCTGTTTCGCGAGCAGGAGGAGGAAGCCTCGGTCATCTATCTCGACTGCTCCGATCTGCTGACCACCGATGATTATATCCGCGAGGTGGTGCGCAAGCTCAACCCGCGCGAGCTGCCCCGGCTCCAGATGCAGCAGTATGTTTTCTATTTTCCAGATTTCCTGGAGCGGATGGCCCGCGCCCAGAAACGCAAGATCACCTTCTGCCTAGACGAGATCGACAACCTGGTGGTCAGGCAGCGGGGCAACTGGGAGCTGTTTCGCATGCTGCGCGCCTCGTCGAACAAGGGCGCCTGCCGCTATGTGCTGGCCGGGTTTCGCGAGGCGATGCAGGAGCAGTACCTGCTCGACTCGCCTTTCTACAACTTTGCCCAGGAGGTTCGCCTGAGCGAGTTCACCCGGCGACAGGCCCACGACCTGATCGTCACCCCCATGGAGAATCTGCGCGTCCGCTTTCGCAACAAGGACGAGGTGGTTGGCCGGATCTACGAAGAGACGGCCGGCCATCCCAACCTGATCCAGTACTATTGCACCATCCTCCTTCGCCGCATGGACCAGACCGGCGAGCGGGAGATAAGCCCCGAAAGCCTGATCGACGTCTATGCCGACGAGGGCTTTCGCAGCCACCTTTTGACCTCTTTTATGCAGAACACCGAGAACCGGGAAAAGGCGTTGGTGTACGCCGTGCTGGCCAGCTCGGAAGAGACACAAAGTCGCGGTTTTTCCCACCCGTTCATCGACGCTGCGCTCCGCCGGCGGGGGATTGTCCTGCCCCAGGACGCCATCGACGCGGCGTGCAGCGTTCTGACCCTGGCCGGCGTGCTGCATCACAAGGGCAAGGAGTTCTTTTTCACCTCGCCGGTCTTTACCAAAGTGCTGCGCCAGACCTATGACTTGGAGTATCTGTTCCGCAAGGTCAAGGAGGAAGGGCTATGACCCCAGCCCGCGCAGCCAAGCAGGACGGGATCGACCTGGCGGCCATCTTTCACAATCCAACCATCCAACGGCGGAACCTCGACCTGGCCACCCAGGTGGTCGAGTATGTTCAGGAGGGCAGTTACTGCGCTATCCTCGGCCCACGCTATTCGGGCAAGACGGGAGTGATCCAGGCGGTACAGGCGCTGCTCACCGAGCAGTTACGCTGGCCGTGCGTCTACCTCGACCTGTATGAACTGGAAGCCACAACGCAGCGCGAGTTCTTTGCCGCCCTGGCTCGCCTCACCGCCGACCGGATCGCCGAGCGCACCAGCTGCGAGGTGCCGGCCCTCGAACCGCTGGCGGCCACGAGCGCCGCCTTTCGCAGCTTTTTGATCGACGCCGTGGCCGAGGTGCGATCTGACCTGGTCCTGATCCTGGATCACCTCGAGGCGCTGCCCAACGACCTGGTGCAGGCGCTGCTTACGTCGCTCCGCGCCGCCTACATGGAGCAGCAGACGCTGGGCCACCGGCTATTGGTCGTCGTGTCGGGCGCCTTGAGCCTGGCAGCCCTGGCCGTCGGCGAATCGTCGCCGTTCCGCGGCATCGCCCGGCGCGTCTTTGTCAGTGGCCTGTCGGAGAGCGAGAGCGAAGCGTTCATCCGCGAGCAGATCGAGGCCGATTGGATCCGGGTGTCGGACGCGGCCCGCCAATGCCTGTTCCAGGCCGCCAGGGGTGATCCCAACCTGCTGTGGCGGATCTACCGCGATGCTGTCCAGGTAGCACGGACCGCCGCTGCCGGAGCCCTGGAAGCCGAGATATTGGAGCAGATCACGGCCCGCTTCCTGGATAGTGAGGTGTCTGATTATGCCCCGCTCCAGGAGGCGGTGCAGGCGATCGAGCAGGACCCTGACCTGGTGCGCAGCGTGCTGCTCCTCCTGGAGCACGACATGGTGCCGATGTCGCAGCTACCACTGCCCCTGTCACCCGACCTCGACCCACTGCGGCTGACCGGGGTGGTGGAGAAGGTCGACGGCGGCCGTTACCGGCTACGCAACGAGATCTACCGCCGCTTTCTGGCCCAGCATCTAAACCCGGGCCGGGTGGGCCACCTGCTTACGATTTCGGGCCGCTGGGACCTGGCGATCGACTATTTAGAAGCCAGCATCCACGCGGGCAACGACCAGTATCGCTGGGATCTGCTGACCGCGATCATCAACTCGATGTACGCCTCGGAGGATGTGAGCCGGGCGGCGCATTTCTTGGTCCGAGGCCTGTCGGCTGCCTTTGGCATCGGCGAGGCGCAGGTGTGGCATGCGCCGACCCACGAGATGACCCTGAGGCTGGTCGCCTACACAGGCGCGGCTCCGGCGGAGGCGGAAATCGCGGCGACGGAAGACTGCCTGGAGGCGCGCGCTTATCGGGAAGCCGCCTCGCTGCGCGGGCCAGAGACGGGGCAGCACGTGGAACGCGCGCTGCCGCTTCTGACGCTGGGCCGCCGGCCGATCGGGGTGGTCATCATCCAGGACAGCCTGAGCAGTAACCGGTTCGGCGAACAGCGGGAACGGGAGCTGCACCTGGCCGGCTATTTAAGCCAGGCGGCCCGCGCCCTGGAGCAGGTGGGCAGACGAACCCAAGAGCTGGCGTTGGCCGGACGGGTGCAGGCCAGCCTGCTGCCGAGAACGCCCAGTCTGCCCGGCTGGGAGCTAACGGCGCTCCTGCGTCCCGCGCGCCAAACAGCCGGGGACTTTTACGACTTTATCCAGCTTCCGGCAGGGCGGCTGGGGATCGTCATCGCCGATGTGGCCGATAAGGGGATGGGGGCGGCGCTGTACATGGCGCTCAGCCGCACCCTGGTGCGCAGCTACGCGGCCGACCATGTCGACGCGCCCGAGCAGGTACTGCAGGCCGCCAGTGCCCGGATGTTGTCAGACGCCGGGGCCGGCATGTTTGTGACCCTGTTTTACGGGATCCTCGACCCGGCCAGCGGCTGGCTGGTGTACTGCAACGCCGGTCACCACCCACCTTACCTGATCAGCGCCCACGCCGCCACCGCCATCCGCCCCCTGGGCCGGACCGGCATGGCTCTCGGCGTGGTCGAAGGCGCTACCTGGCGCCAGGAAAAGGTGCACATCGGCCGCGACGACATGCTGCTGCTGTATACCGACGGCGTCGTCGAAGCCCAAAACCGTGACAAGGAGCTGTTTGGCCGCGACCGGCTGCTGGAGGTTGCCCAACGGCAAGTAGGACAGCCGGCGGCAGAGACTCAGACGGCGCTGCTGGCGGCCCTGCACGATTTCGCCGGGAACGAGGCCCAGTTCGACGACATCACGCTGGTGGTTGTCCATCGCGAGCCCCAAGCCCCCGAGAGAGAGAGCCTGGTCGTAGAGCCGCGGCCCGGACGGCTGCCGGGGCGGGCGGCATTATAACAAAAAGAAGACCTGACAGGTCTGTCCGATCAGCGAGGCTTTTTTGCCGGCCGGCGCTTGACGAGGAGCAGTTGCTCCACGTCGGCGGCGTCTGTCTCGGTGGTGACGGGGATGAACAGCCAGCGGCCGTCGTGCAGCAGCGGGGTGCCGCGCAGCATCCCGCCGACGTGATCCCCCAGTGACAAGGCCAGGGCCCGCTCCCCCTCCTCGCGGCCCAGCACCACCTGGGCGACCAGGTGGCCCTGCTGTGGATAGAGGCTGGTCAGCGATTTGCCGCTTTTGCGGTACCACAGGTTCCAGCCGTATTTTTTGCCGCCAAAGCTCCATTCGCCGGGCATCTGATAGGTGTCGGCGATAAACTGCACCAGCCGATCCCACAGCGGCGCGGCGGAGCCCATCGCCGCCAGCAGCTCGTCGAGCGACGGCTGCTGGTCTTTGTCTAGAAAAAAGCCGACGGCCATAGTTGTGCCTCCCCAGAAAAAAGATGTTTGGATCAAGCACGACACGGATGCACGGATGGCCCGTCCGCAGTGACAAAGGGCGGCGGCCAGCCCACCTCGGTCTGTCGTCCAGCTTTGAAGCGGTGGTCACACCGCGCGCCGCCCTCTGCAAGCGTGGTCGTCCGGACCAATCCTAGCCGGTACACCCGACTGTAGGCGTAGTCAAGGAAACAGAAAAAGGGCAGAAACTCTTCCGCCCCATGCTCGCGGTAGAGCTTCTGTGCGGCGCACTCGGTGAAATCGTAACCGTAATCGAACGCGTCACCGTCGCCAACGACAAAGCTGTAGACATAGCCGGCAGGGTAGCGCCGCTCCTGAGACCACTCAGCCCGCCGACGGCGCCGGTCCATTAATTGCTCGGCCGTCAGCGGTTGGGCAGGCGGCGCCGAGGGCTCATCCAGCCGCGCCAGCACTGCGTCGTACAGCACCTTGCCCGTCTCCTCGGCGGTACAGCCTTGCCGCTGCATCGCCCGGTAGAGCGCCAGGCAGCGGACCGACTCGACCAGCGAACCGGTGTAGCTGTCCTCGCCGCCGATGTATGGGATGTGGGGGATGAGCGCCTTGAACTCGGCGCGGCTGGCGCGCAGCATGGCCTTGGCTGCCTCGCGCCCACATTGCTGAGCCAGGATCGGCCGCCACCGCGCTGCATCCTGGTTGAACTCGGCGAGTAATTCCACCATGTGGGCTATGTACCAGCGCTTGCCGTCAGCTTCCTGATCCATCGAACTACCGGTACACCCGGCCCTTCCAACGGCTGCGCTCGCCGCGCCAGTAGCGCAGGGCCGAGCTCCAGGTCATGCCGGCGTACAGGAGGCCGACGAGCGGCAGCAACAGAGCCCACAACGGGCTCGAGCTGTAGAAGCGCAGAGTGGGCAGGTAGCTGGCGGCCATCATCGCCCAGGCCAACAGGCCCAACGCCTGCACCTGGCGCGCCGGCACGGCCCAGCTCGCAACGGGGACGAGGAAGAGGGTGACGATGAAAAAGGTGGTCAGCAGCAGAATGAGGAAGGAGTAGCGCAACTGGGTAAAGGCCGAGCGAGCTACCATGTTCCAGATGTCGCCCAGGCCATGGTAGGCGCGCAGGCTGCGCACCGCCCGCGACTGGCCGATCCAGGTGCGGAAATGGGCCCGCTTGACCTGGCGGGCCAGGGCACAATCGTCGATCAGCTCGCCCCGGATCGAGGCCAGCCCGCCGATAGCCTGGAAAATCCGCGTCTCGAGCATGATGCAGCCGCCGGCCGCGGAGTAAAAACGGGGGTTGGCCGTTTTGGCCAGGCGGAAGGGGTAGAGCATCTTGAAAAAGTAGATGAACGACGGGTTGAGCAGCTTTTCCCAGAAGCTGCGCATGGACAGGGAGGCCATGACCGACACAAAGTGGTAGCCGCCGCGGCGCATCTGGGCCTTGAGGGCGGCGATCACCCCCGGGGCGAGGACGACGTCGGCGTCGATCATCAGGGTCAGCGGCGTCTGGACCCGGCGCACGCCCTGATCGAGAGCCCACACCTTGCCCGACCAACCCTCAGGCAGCGGCTGGCCGGAAATCACTCCGAGATTCAGCCCAGGCACCGACTGCGCCACCTCAGAGGTGCCGTCGGCGGAGCCGTCGTCAACCAACAGAACGCGCAGCCCTGGCCCTTGCCCGGCCAAGGCCGCCAGTGTCTGGCCGATGACCCGCGCCTCATCACGGGCAGGGATGACCACGGTCGTGTCGCCCAGGTCGCCGGGCCCGGCGGCTGCGGGGAGCGGCAGCACCTCGTTGTTGCGCCAGGGCTGCCACGGAAGCAGCAGGATCACGAGCCAGAGGAAAGCCGCCAAAACGGCCAGCAGTTCAGCGATGAAGAGCATGGGCCTGTGCGAGACGCATTGCTATCCTTGGGTAGTCAGGTTGTTCTCCAAGGGCGTGGGATGGCGGCCACGGCCGGCCAGCGATCCACGCGGCCAGACCACCCAGCCCAGACCGCGTCGAACCACCAGATCGCCCCCGAAGGCTGTCCTCCTTCTTTCTCCTTCGGTTTGTGGATGACGTAAAAGCGCACTTTTTCACTCTCGGTCTTGTTGCCGGCCGCGTCATAGGCTATGACGTGGACCAGGTGCGACTCGGTGTAGCCGGACGTGCTCCGGATGGCCATCTTGCCGCTCTCCCAGGTCTGGGTGACCGTCTTGCCGTCGGGGCTGACCTCGACCCAGGTGACCATGACCTGCTCCATGGTGATAAAGCCATCGGGGGTGGTGATGGGCCGCGTCTCATAGATCGGCTCCATGTTGCGGTTGATCTTGAGGTCCTCCATCTTGAGCACCCACTTGAAGCTATAGGGCTCGACGACGCTGTAGCCCAGCAGCTCATTGTCGAGGTAGAACTCGACCTGGTCGATGCGCATGTTGTCGCTCACGTCGGCGGCCAGGTTGGCCCATTCGTCAACTTCGACCTGGAAGACACGATCGGGCCAGGGGTAGCCGACGGCGGCCGTCGGCGGCTGGTTGTCGACGGTGACATAGATGGTAGACCGCCGAAAGTTCTGGCTGTTCTCGACGACGGTCAACTGGAGGGTATAGATGCCGTCCTGGAGGCCGCGCACGTCCCAGAATTCAAGCACGTCGTTGTCCACCTGGTTGTAGTGGTCGCCCCCGATCTGGCTCCAAGCAGACGGGTTGAGCCCTGGGCCGTACTCGAGCCGGTAGAAGGCAAAGTCACCCGCCTTGGCGTTGCCCCGGATCGGCACCACGCCGCCGACATAGCCGCCCAGCGTTGGGTTGGTCATGACGACCTCGCCGCCGGCCGGGCCGCAGCCATAGATCTCGTCCAGCTTGGTCGGCGGCTGGGGGATGCCCTGCTCGCGCACCCAGTCGGCCGCCTCGGGAGGATAGATCTCGTACACCCGCTCCTCGACCAGCTCGGGCGGGGTGCAGGCAGTGGCCAGGCGGCCGGTCTCGCGGTTGACCCGCTCAACGCGGTGGACGGTGCAGTATTCGGTCGGCTCGGTACCTTCGATAAAGAGCTCTTTGACCCGGTTGGGGCAGTGCTCGGTGGGCAACAAGCCGGATACGGCACAGACCTCGACCGACTTGAGGCCGGCCGGCTGGGCAAAACTCTGGGCCGGCTCGCCGCCCAGCAGCCGTTGAACCAGGCCCTCGCTATAGATCCGCTCCATGACGTTGTGCCAGATAGGGCCGCCGCCCATCGCCCCGGCGACGTGGTCCATCGGCGCGTTGTCGTTGTTGCCGACCCACACCCCGGTCACAATGTCGGGCGTGTAGCCGATGATCCAGGCGTCCTTCCAGTCGGTGGTCGTGCCGGTCTTGGCGGCAGCCGGCCGGGTGAGGCGCAGCGGGCTGTTGGTGCCAAACGCCGCCGCCCGGGCGTTGTTGTCGGACAGGATGCTGGTGATCAGGTATGCTTCTTGAGCCGACAGCTCGCGGCCATCGGCCAGGATCACGGGGCGCGATTCGGGCTGGGCATACTGCTCCAACACCTGACCGTTTGCGTCCTCGACGCGCAGGATCGACACCGGGTCCAGCTCGCGGTAGCCCTGGCGAGGGTTCTTGGCCGGCTGGCCGATCATCGTCCCGCCGTTGGCAAAGACGCCGTAGGCGTAGGTCATGTCCACCAGCCAGACTTCGCCCCCGCCCAGCGTGAGGCTCAGACCATAGTAGTCGAGGTCCTGGTTGAGGGTATTGATGCCCATGGCGTGGGCGGTGCGAACCACGTTGCCGACGCCGACCAGGTCAAGCACTTTGACGGCGGGGATGTTGTAGGAACGGGCCAGCGCGGTGCGGTACCGCTGCGGGCCGTGATACTTGCGGTCGTAATCCTCAGGGCAATAGGGCGGGTTTGGATAGTCGTCAAAGCAGGTATGGACATCCAGCACCATCTCAGCCGCAGTATGGCCCTGGTGGAAAGCGGTGACATAGCTAAACGGCTTGAAGGAGGAGCCGGGCTGGCGAGGGGCCACAGCCACGTTGACGTTGCCGTCGATCTCTTCATTCCAGTAATCGATGCTGCCGACCATGGCCAGGATCTCACCGGTGCGGGTGCGGATGATGGTGACGGCGGCGTTGGACACGCCCCGTTTTTCCTCCTGGAGCCTGGCGACCTGGGCCTTGGCCTCCTCCTCGGCGATCTTTTGCATGTCCAGGTCCAAGGTGGTGTAGACTTTGAGGCCACCTCTGTACAGCAGCTCGGGGCCATATTTGTCTTCTAGCTGCTTACGGACATACATAGCAAAGTGGGGAGCGATGATGTCGTACCGCTTGAGCAGCGAAGTGTGGATGCGCAGCGGCTCGGCGTAGGCAGCATCGGCTTCGGCCTGGGTGATATAGCGTTCTTCGACCATGCGGGTAAGGGCGATCCTTTGCCGCTTTTTGGCCTCGTCGGGGTTGTCGATCGGGTTCATGCCCGGGTACTGGACGATAGGGGCCAGCATGGCGCACTCGGCCAGGTCCAGCTCCTGGGCGTGCTTGCCAAAGTAGACCTGGGCGGCCGCCTCGACGCCATAGGCCCAGTTGCCGTAAAAGTTGGTGTTCACATACCATTCCAGGATCTGGTCCTTGGAATAGAGGCGCGAGATCTCGACGGCGAGGATGGCTTCTTTGATCTTGCGCGCGTACGATATCTGGTACCGTTCCTTCTCGGGGATGATGATGTTCTTGACGAGCTGGACGGTGATCGAGCTGCCGCCTTGGATCTGCTGGCCCTGGATGTTCAGCAAAAAGGCGCGGAGGATGCCCATTGGGTCGACGCCCATGTTCTGGTAAAAGGTCTTGTCCTCGAGGGCGATGGTCGCGTTGCGCATGTGCTCCGGGATCTGCTCCAGGGGCAGCAGCGTCCGGTCGCCACGGCGGGGGTCGATCACCTCCATGAGCAGCACCTGGCCGGTGCGGTCGTAGATCTTGGTCGTCTCGAACGTTTCCTGGCGGGTGACGATCTCGTTGGGGTCAGGCAGGTCCTGGGCGTAAAAGGCATACACGCCGACAACCGCGCCGACTGCCGTCAGCAGGACAAAGGCGACGCTCACCAAGATGGCCAGCGCCAGGCCGCCAGTCAGGCGGAGGGCGATGGTGCTCACTCCCCCCTTGGCCCGCTGGCGACGCTCGCGGCGCTCGCGCAGCAACCAGATTGCATCCCGTCCGTTCATCGCTCCAGTTCCATTTCTAGGTCCCATTCAGACCCTATGGGGTCTCGGGCTTGATCGTACCAGAGTTCGGCAGGCTTGTCAAGGAGGTTCACGATCCAGGCATCATCGGAATGGCGACGCCGTGCTCGCGGGCGAACGCGATCGCCTCGGGGTAGCCGGCATCGACGTGGCGGACAATGCCCAGGCCCGGATCGTAGGTCAACACCCGCTCGAGGCGACGGGCCGCGGCGGGCGTGCCGTCGGCGACGATCACCTGACCGGCGTGCAGGCTGTAGCCGATGCCCACCCCGCCGCCGTGATGAAAGCTGACCCAGGTGGCCCCACCGACGGCGTTGAGGGCAAAGTTGAACAGCGGCCAATCGGCGATGGCGTCCGAGCCATCACGCATCCCCTCGGTCTCGCGGTTAGGGCTGGCCACCGAGCCGCAGTCGAGGTGGTCACGGCCGATGACGACCGGCGCGCTAATGCGGCCGCTGGCCACGGCGTCGTTGAAGGCCAGGCCGGCCCGGTCGCGCTCGCCGTAACCCAGCCAGCAGATGCGGCTGGGCAGCCCCTGGAAGGCAACCTGCTGCTGGGCCATTTTGATCCAACGCACCAGGTGCTCTTTTTCAGGAAAGAGGTCGCAGATGATCTGGTCGGTCTCGTAGATGTCCTGGGGATCGCCCGACAGAGCCACCCAGCGGAAGGGGCCCTGGCCCTGGCAAAACAGGGGGCGGATGTAGGCCGGCACAAAGCCGGGATAGACCCACTCGCCGTCAGGATCGCCGCCGACCTTGGCCTCGCGGTAGCCGGCGTTGAAGGCCTGCTGACGCAGGTTGTTGCCATAGTCAAAGACGATCGCGCCCCGCTTTTGCATCTCGACCATGGCCCGGCAGTGGGCGACCATGGCCTGCTTGGAGCGCTCCTGGTAGCCCTTGGGATCCAGGCGGCGCAGCTCGACGGCCTGTTCCAGGGTCATGCCGTTGGGGACGTACATCAGGGGGTCGTGGGCGCATGTCTGGTCGGTGACCAGGTCAGGGGTGATGCCGCGCACCACCAGCTCTGGCAGCAGGTCGGCGGCGTTGCCCAGCAGGCCGATGCTCTTGGGCTCCTGGTCCCTGACCGCCTCGTCCACCAGGGTCATGGCCTCTTCCAGGTCGCCGACCACGACGTCAAGGTAGCGGGTGTCCAGGCGGCGCTGGGCGCGCCACGGGTCGATCTCGACGACGAGAGCTACCCCTTCATTCATCTTGATGGCCAGCGGCTGGGCGCCGCCCATCTCGCCCAGGCCGGCGGTGAGGACGAACTTGCCCTTGAGGCTGGCGGTGAGGCCAAAGTGCTGACGCGCCGCGGCGGCGAGGGTCTCGTAGGTGCCCTGGAGGATGCCCTGGGTGCCGATGTAGATCCAGCTCCCAGCGGTCATCTGGCCGTACATGATCAGGCCGGCGGCCTCCCAACGGTCAAAGTTCTCCTGGGTGGCCCAGTGGGGGACGATGTTGCTGTTGGCGATGATGACCCGCGGGGCGTCCTCGTAGGTCTGGAAGACGCCGACCGGCTTGCCGCTCTGGACCAGGAGGGTCTCGTCGGGCTGGAGGCGGCGCAGGCTGTCGAGGATGGCGTCAAAGCAGGCCCAACTGCGGGCGGCGCGGCCTCGGCCGCCGTAGACGATCAGGTGGTCGGGATCGCCGGCGACGTCCGGATCCAGGTTGTGCTGGATCATGCGGTAAGGGGCTTCGATCAGCCAGTTCTTGCAGGTCAGTTGGGTCCCGCGTGGTGGGTGGACGATTCGTTTGGACATGTTTACCCTCCTGGGCAGGCTATTTGCCTGGATTATAGCCTACGTGTTGACAAAAGGCAAGCCCTTGATCGGGGCAGTGGCGCCGCCAGAGTAAGGCAAGGCATCCTGCTACGCAACTATAACCGGGGTTGGGCACATGCTCATAGCCCCAACCATCGGGAGCCAGGGGGCGTCTGGACGAAGTGCCCTGTGCCCAGGGTGACAGGCGGCGGCCTGAAGTTGAGGCAGGCGTGAGACTGTGGTAGAATCAGCAAGCGGAGACAAAGTTGAAGCGTTTGACACGAGCCCGGCCGGCCTGGTATGCAGCGTGGACCGCTTTTGGCATCCTCCTTGTGGCCAGCGCGCTGGTGGTGCTACGCACTGAAGGTACGCTGATGCGATGGATCGTGCGCGACCTGGCGCTGCTGGGCTACATCGTCGTCTTTATTGCCATCGTCTCGTCCTATTACAAAAGAGAGATCATGACCATCTTTGGCCGGGGGTTTGTCGACGCCCACCACATCCTGACGGTAACGGGAGCGGTGCTGTTGACGCTGCACCCGATCGGCGTGGCGCTGGACGAGATGAATCTGGCGGTCTTTATCCCGGCGCTCTGGCCTCTGTACGACCTGCTTCGCTACGGGGGCCGCCTGGCCTGGTACATCCTGGCCGTGGCCGCGCTCAGCGCGGTGTGGCGCAAAAAGATTGGCAGACGGTGGCGCGCTGTCCACGATTTCAACTACCTGGCCTTTACGCTGGGGACCGTTCACGCCAACCTGCTGGGCCACAACTTCCGGGACCTGCCGGTGCGCCTGGTCTCGATAGCCATGCTGACAATCGTCGCCGTCTTGTTCGTCCGGCAGCGGATTGAGGCGCGCAGGAAACAGGCCGAGATCCAGGCCAAGATCGCGGCAGCCAAGCAGCGGAAACAGGGTTAAGCCATCCGGCAAGCTCGCAGCAGGGACCTATCACCCGCGGTGCAGCGATTGGCCCGAGCCGGATGGATAGGGGGGGAGGTAAGGACCCGCCATGTCCAGGGAGAACGCAAGAATCGATCCGGCAAGCGCGCTGGGAGCGGAGCCCCTTCTGGCGACCAAGCTCTATATCCCCCCAGCGCGGCCCAACCTCGTCGCCCGCCCGGGCCTGGTCGAGCGGCTGGACGACGGGCTGCGCCTGGGGCACCGATTGACCCTCATTTGCGCTCCGGCTGGCTTTGGCAAGACTACGCTCCTGGTCGAATGGCTGCAGAACAGAAAAGAGCGTCAGCCCACTCTGAACCTGGGTTGGCTGTCGCTGGAGGAGGACGACAACGATCCGGCCCGATTCCTGGCCTACCTGACCGCCGCGCTGCGGCAGGCCGGGGCGACGGTCGATCCGCCGGGGCAGGCCGTCGCCGGGCTCGCCCGATCGGCGCGGCTGGGCGCAGCCCTGGCGCCTGTGATCAACGGCGTCGCCTGTTCATCGCAGCCCGTTCTCCTCGTCCTGGACGATTATCACGCCATCGAACAGAAAGCGATCCACGACGGGGTCTCTTTCCTGCTCGACCACCTGCCGCCAAACCTCCATCTGGTGATCGCCGGGAGGGCCGATCCGCCCCTGCCCTTGCCCCGCCTGCGCGCCCGGGGGCAGATCACCGAGCTGCGCCAGGCCGACCTGCGCTTTACGCCCGAGGAGGCAGCGGCCTTTCTCAACAGGACGATGGGCCTGGGGCTGTCGGACAAGGATGTGGCCCGGCTGGAGCAGCGCACCGAAGGCTGGATCGCCGGGCTGCAACTGGCAGCCCTGTCGATGCAGGGCCGGGAGGACGCGGCAGCTTTTATCCAGGCCTTTAGCGGCAGCCATCACTATGTGTTCGACTACCTGGCCGAGGAGGTAGTGGAGCGGCAGCCGGCTGCCGTCCAGGATTTCCTGCGCCGGACCTCTATCCTCGAACGGCTGTGCGCCCCGCTGTGCGACGCGGTGTTGAGGGTTGGGGAAGCAGCAGACCAGGACCAGTTCGCCAGCTCGCAGTCGACCCTGGAGCAGCTCGAAGCGGCGAACCTGTTCGTCGCCGCCCTCGACGGCGAACGGCGCTGGTACCGCTACCATCAACTGTTTGCAGAGTTCCTGCGGCGGCAACTCGACCAGGCACAGCCGGACCTAGCGCCGGTGCTGCACCGCCGGGCCAGCGGGTGGTACGAGCAGCGGGAGCTGTGGGCCGAGGCGATCGACCACGCGCTGGCCGCACGCGATTTCGAGCGGGCAGCCGGCCTGATCGAGGCCACAGCCGAGGCGACGCTGATGCGCAGCGAATTCGCCACCTACCTGGCCTGGGTGGACGCCCTACCGGATGAGCTGGTGCACAGCCGTCCCACCCTGTGTCTGTACTACGCCTGGGCGCTGTTGGTGGCTGCCCGTCCTATCGACGAGGTCCTGGCCCGAGTGCGCGACGCCGACCAGGACAGCGCAAAAACCTCGGGGCAGATGGCCGTGCTGCGCGGTTTTCTGGCCGCCTTTCAGGGCCAGGCGGCCCACGGGGCCGATCTGCCAGACCGGTTGCTAGAGACGGTCCCAGAAGGCGAGCCGCTCCTGAGAAGCCTGGCTACCTGGTACCTGGGCTTTTCCTGCATGTGGCGCGACGACCTGGACGGCGCGAGCCGAGCCTTTGACCGGGCGGTCCAGATCAGCCGGGAGGCGGGCAACGTGATGATCGCGACGATGGCCTTGTGCCACCGCGCCGAGGCGCAGATGATGCAGGGCAAGCTGCGGGCAGCGGGATCGCTCTACGAGCAGGCGGCGGCGCTGGCCGTGGACGACAAGGGAGCGCCCCTGCCGATCGCCGGTATGGCGCTGATCGGCCTGGG
>JAFGOG010000262.1 GCA_016926595.1 Anaerolineae bacterium | reverse complement strand
CGCGGCATCGCCGGCAGGCCGGCATCGTACACGCCCACCTCGACCACGTAATCGCCCGGTGCCAGATCCGGGGGCACGACAAGCTCGTGCGTATCGACCACGTACTCGCCGGGCACCCAGCCGGTCGTCGGCCGCGCACCGGAAGCGGGCTCGCCGTCGTGTCCTGCCACCACCCGGCCGCTCAGGTCGAGCAGGTGGACAAAGGCGGTGTATGGCACGTCCATCTCGGCCAGTGCCTCCCAGTAGAGGATGACGCGCAGCGTGCCGCCCGGCGCAACCGGGTCGGGCCCCAGGTCGGCGCCCAGCAAGCCAACCTGGTTGTCAAAGTTTGCGCGGCGCAGCGCCTGCGGAGACGGAGGCGCAAAGACGCGATCTGTCGCCAGAACCTGCACGGTCGTGATCTGGGTGGGGGGGGCCAGCGTATTGCCTGCGCGGTCGAGCAGTTGCAGTGACAGGTTGGCCAGCCCAGGACGCGCGTGGATCGGAAGGCGGAAGGTAATCTGCCCGCGCCACGCCTGGCCCGGCAGCCACACACTCGTTGGGTGCCACTCGTTGGTGAGATAGTGGGTGCCGGCATCGAGGGTCTGGCCCGCCTCGTCGGTGAGGAGCACGCGCACGCGATAGTCGGCGCCCGGCTGTGTCTCGACCGACCAGATGGGCGTTAGAAGCAGGCGGTCACCTGGCGCTGCCTCTTCACGGCCGAGATCCCACCCGAGCAACACGATCCCTCCGCCGAGCGGCACCTGTTCGGCGTTCGACACGTCCACTTCTTCGGACGTGGCGGCTGCGACGGCGAGGCGCACCGCGCCGGGCACCGCGCGCTTGCCCTGTGGGTTTCCTGCGGCATCGAGGACATCGAGCCCTACAGGATCCTCCTCCGTGTAGACGCCGACCTCGATGCCATAGTCGCCAGGTGGCGAGCCAGGGAGGAGTGCCAGGTCGTAGCGGCCAAAGACGACCTGGCCCGGTTCCCAGCGGCTCGTCGGGTAGTAGTAGGCCGTGGGCCGCCCATCCCACTGTCCCCAGCTCTGGCCCATCGTATCGCGCAGGACGAGCGAGATGCGATAGTCCTCTTCTAGTGGCTGGATCGCCTCCCAGAAGAGGGTGACTTGCCGGTCTCCTGTCTGTGCGTAGCCGAGCAATCGCAGCCTGTCGCCAAAGTTGACGCGGGTTGGGTGGGCGATTTCGGGCTCCTCGGCAAAGATAGCCTCTTCCGGTAGACGGTAGTGGCGGAGGGCGACTTGGGAAAAATGGCTGTCGACGGGCACCTCCTCGCCGATCTCGGCGAGCATCGACGGCAGGTAGCCGGCGGGGTCCACCACCTCATCCTGCCACAGTACCAACCACACGCCTCTCTTGCCTCCCAGCCACTCGTTCAGCTCCCCGGCGATGGAATAGTCCAGCGTCGTGGTCGTGTCGAGGGTGGGTGTGTCGGGGAGCAGGTGGCGATCGAGGTCCGCTCCGTAGTAGTCGAACACGGGAAATGCGTGGCCCGACACGAGGATGATGGCTTCGTCTGCCTGGACGTGGCTGCGCAGATAGTGCGCCACACCCCGGAAATTCGCCCGGGCGAAATGGGGGTCGCCATAGGCCCCCAGATCGGCATACACGGACGTGGCGACCAGAAAGAGCAGGGCGAGCGCTGCGGCGGCCTGGCGCAGCACGTTGGCGATTGAGGCCCCTCGCACCTGGTGTAGGGCTGTCAATCCCCCGCCAAGGATGAGCAGGAGCGCCGGGTGTGACATCATCACGTACCTGGCGTTGAACTTGGGTGCCGCGTATGACATGGCCAGGATGAGGGCCGGCGGCAGCAGCAGGTAGAGGAGCAAAAAGAGGATCGGGTCGTAGGCCGCGGGCAGAGCGCCCCGCTCGTCCTCAGGTTGGCGCCGCGTGGTGGAGGCTGCCCTCGCCAGGAGGGCAGCCAGGCAGAGGACAAGCACGAATGCGAGCCCGGCAGCCAGGGGCAGGCCATCCGCCTCGGTTAGCGACTCCCCGCCGGTAAAGAGGATGGCGATGTCGGCGAGCACCTCGCCTAACTTGAGCCGGCCCTCCAGGTAACTGGTATCTGCTTCAAAGCGCGTCAGCAGGTTCGGCAGCCAGGCGAGGTAGGCGACCAGAATGGCAGCCCCAGAGGCTACGCCGCCTACCACCAGGTGGCGCGGCCGCATGCGCTTGCGCCCCCACGTCCAGAACAGATAAGCCGCCTGGAAAGCCAGGACAAAGAAGGCAAAATAGTGCGTATAGATCGCGGCGATGTTGGCCGCCGTAAAGCCGGCCCACAACGCCGCCGCCTTCCAGCCGCCGGTGGTGGCAGTCAGCCGCAGAAGCAGGTAGCCGGATAGGAGGCAGAGAAAGGTGAGGAGGGTATACATGCGCACTTCTTGCGCGTACCAGATGTGGAGCGGCGAGATGGCGATCAGGAGCGCTGCCAGCAGGCCGGCAATCCTGCTTTGAAACAGCTCGACGCCTGCAAAGTAGATGAGCGGAACGGTCAGCAGGCCCAGGAGCACCGACAGGCTGCGCACTGCCACCTCGCCATTGCCAAACAGGCGCATCCATCCGTGGAGCAGATAGTAGTAGAGGGGGGGCTGGATGTCGGCTGCGGTGCGTGCGGTGATTTCCTCCAGGCCCATGCTCGCCAGGTAGACGCTAAACGCCTCGTCGTACCACAGGCTCTGGGCGTCGAGGCCATAGAGACGCAGCGCCAGCGCCACAAGGGTCACGGCACCGAGCAGGGCCGCCACGGCGGCTACGCGGTGGGATAGGGGCGATGGCTGACTCTCACTCACCGAGATCACGTGTGCACTCTCATCTGAAATCGCGGCTATCATAACACACAACGTGGCAGGCGGCAAATGTGATCCTCCCAGATCTTGGCTGTGCGAGGAATCGGCACTCACAATGATACACTTTGCAGGAGCCGTGAGCACCGCGGCCTGGCCTCTTGACATCATGTCGAAAACGTGATATACTATAATCAGTATATTCTAGTACTGGAGTAGTGTATCCAAGTGATTCGGGAGATGAAACCGCCGGCGGGCCATACTATGACCAACGCGGAGCTGGCAATCTTGACGCTTGTGGCTGAGAAGCCACGCCACGGATACGAGATCGAGCAGGTGATCGAGGGGCGTGGCATGCGTGAATGGACCGACGTCGGTTTCTCTTCGATCTACTATGTGCTGAACAAGCTGGCGCGTGAAGGACTGATCAAGAGTGAGCTGGAGCAGGCAGGGCAGGGGCCGACACGCAAGGTCTACCGGGTGACAGCCGCCGGTCGAGAGGAGCTGTACGAGGCGCTGCTAGCTGCCCTGTCGCTCCCCGAGCGATCGCCGTCGAGACTGCTGCTGGCGGTCGGCAATTTGCCCACCGTGACCCCTGAAGAGGCACTTGCCGCCCTGGGTGAGTACCGGGAGCGGCTGGCAGAGCGCCTGGCGCATGTCCGTGCTCGTTGGGAAGCACAAAAGCCCCTACCTTACTTTGTCGACGCGCTGTTCGATTACAGTGCCACGCTGATCGAGGCGGAGATGACCTGGATCGAGCAGTTCGCCACGCAGGTGTGCGAACAGGCAGGGGAACAACTACCAGGCGAAAGGAGCTAGACTATGGAAGCTTTGAATGGATTCAGGCACTTTCCCACGCATCACTGCGTCACCGGATCGATGCGCCACGTGTACGTCCACAATGGACACAACTTGAGCGAGGAGATGCTCCTCGGATTGGGCGAAGGGGTCAGCTTTAGCTACTGGCACTTTGCTGGCCGGCCTCCCTTCCTCGGCGGGCGCGGGATGCCCAAGCCAAGCATGGAGCAGATCGCGGGGCAGCGTACCGGGGTCGAGATCGGGCTGCACACGACGACCAACGCGCGCAAGGCACACCAGGCGATGCTCGACGCACTCGGCTCCGGGCAGCCTTTCATGATCGGCTGTGACATGGGGTTCCTGCCCTACTTTGACTTTGGTGGCGAGGAGTACCACTTTGGCGGGCACGCGGTGGTGGTGTGTGGGTATGATGCCGACATGGGACTGGTGTTGATCGCCGACCGCGACGCGGATCTGCATCCCGTGCCGCTCCCCGACCTGGAGCGGGCGCGAGCCAGCACCTTCAAGCCCTTCCCACCCAAGAACTTGTGGTATGCCCTTGACTTTACGCACAAGCGCCAGCCGCTGGCGGAAGAGGTGCGCGAGGCGATCGTGGCTCAAGCACATCTCATGCTGGAGCCGCCGATTCGTAACATCGGCGTTGCCGGCATTCGCAAGGCGGCCGATGCCGTGCCGCGCTGGACTGTGAAGCTCAACACAGACGAGGTGCGCTGGGCACTCTTCAACACCTACATCTTTGTCAGCCCCGAGGGCGGCTCGGGCGGTGGCAACTTTCGATACATGTTCAGCCGGTTCCTGGCAGAGGCGTGTGAACTGACAGGCGATGCCAGGCTCGGGGAAAGTGTAGAAGAGTTTCGCCAGGTGGGCGACACCTGGGAGGCATTTGGCGCGTGGTGCAGGGAAGCGTCGGAAGCGGACGATCCTGCCGCACGGCTGGACGAAGCAGGCGCACGGCTGGCAGCCCTCGCAGGGAGGGAAGAGGCGGCCTGGCGCCGCCTGGTAGGATAGATTCCGATTCTTTTGGTGCCAGGCGCTGCCGGCTGTACACAGAAAATAAAGTCCTTTCCTGGCGACATGCCAAAGGGTCATAAAACCGACAGATTTGGTGACGCTTGGGAAAATAAAGTCATTTTCTGAACAGCAGTCGCTCCTCGCTGTCGGCGTTGGCAAGAAAATAAAGTTGTTTTCTGGAACTCTCATAGCGCGTTTGATCATGGTGCATCGACTCCGTCGCTGTCACTGCCAGTAGTCGTTTGCTGTAAATTCTGTAGGGCCGATTCCAGTGCTTGTTGAGCCAACGGCCACTTGCGGAGAAGCTCTGGTTTGAGGCTAGCGCGACTCACGAATTGCGAGCGCATAGGACACACCTGCTCCTCTTGGTAGAGTGCGGCTACCCAGTGAATACGGCGAACGGCATACCCTTCATGCGATTCGGTCAGCTCGGCCAAGGCGGTCGATGTCAAAGGCAGCCTGTCCATTGCCGACTGGAGTACCTTGAGTTGCCTGATCTCTCTGCAAATCGCTGCGGTAGAGATCCGAACCGGACGCCCTGGTCTCTTCAGGAGTTGCTGAACCACAGTTCGCACCTGGTCGGCAAGTTGCTCATCTCGTTCTGCCCAATTGACGCGAGGTGGTGGCAGCTTGGTCCTGCTCGCGATCGGTGCTCTGCGTGGTGGTAGATGTTCATTGAACCAATCTGTGTCATGTCGGCGGAGCCAACAACATAGAACAGGCCAATCAGCTTGAAGAGAATGTCGTCCGGCTTCGGGGTATTCGCGGAGAATGGACAACCATTGCTCCCGGTACTCATCTCGAGTTTCAGAACTCACTGCCGGACCAGCCCAGTGTCCAGCCGCCGAGAGCATTCTACTGTCTTTTTGGATTGAAGCGCCAGGAGGTGGAAATCGAAGACCCACTGCTGCTGCATGACGAGTAACAGTGCTTCGATCAATGCCAAGCTGTTCGGCAATCTGAGTCGGATTGGTATTCGGGTCTTCCCACAGCGTCTTGAACTTTTCTTCCCAAAGAGGCCCGAATGATTTGTACGTGCCGATCCGAAATCGATCTGCCTCGGAGCGATCAGGGCCTCTCCGAGAATAGACAAAGCCACATTCACAAGCGAATGTACCTCGGAACCGACCAGCACGATCATACTCAACCTGGCAATCCTGGACTCGTAACTCACGGTAGTGTAAGCTGGCACGGTTGAGGCAAGGCCATGGCCCTCTACCGAAGGGATGGCGCTCTGTTGGGAGCTGCAAAAACGTCTGCATTGTGTGTCCCAGGAAGTGAATTAGCAAGAGATGACGCAGAGGATGCCGAAAACCGTTCAGAGAGCGTACGATTCGGATCAACCAATTGTCTCGACTCTGACCGTCGAGCTCGCAGTGCAATAAGGTCAAGAGTTCGGGCGGGTAGTGGGCTTTGAAACTCTCGATCAACCGGCTAACTTTGACGAGTCCATTGTGCGAGCCAAGTCCTCGATCGAGCAAGGCAAGTTTGTACCTTGCGTGCAGCAACTCGGGGCCAACCGCCAGATCGATTTGTGAGAGCAACCAGCTTGCATCCTGAGCCAATGGCAGGAGATGGCCATGAAAAGGGAATAGGCCGTGTGAGTCGGTGGATTTAGGCCCAATGGCACGCTCAGCAGTTGTAAACTCATTTCGAGATTTGCTGCCGTAGGCGCGGGCGCTGCTGTTCTCCAGGACTACTTCATGAATGGGACAGATCTCCACCCCAGGTAGTTGGTGAACACGATGCCAGTAGCACTCTCCAACGCGCTCCCGATCGCTCGCTACACAGACCGGACAGAATCGGAGCCATGGTGGACGCCGGATTAGAGTGGGTAGCAAACCGGTGCGCATGTAGGGGCTCGCACCTTCATCTCCGATCATGTCCTCACGGATGCGTGTCAGTCGCCCGAGTGGTTGAAACGGTGCATAGAACGGAAGGAGCGTGTGGTCATTGATGAGACGATCCACCGATTTACAGGCGTGACCAGGCGGCAAGGCATCTACAAATCGACCAAGGTAGCGTGGCAGATCTACCACCGCGGTGGCAGTCGATTTGCCGAACAGATCTCGCGCTACAGTCAACTTGTTCGCGTACTTCATGCGGTCACCAAATCTTGCACAAAGGCTGTAGAAGAGTTCGTCAGGATACGGTTCGGGGAAATAGCCGATCATGGGTGCACCTCCAACTGCAAGAACTCAGTTGCCGGTCGCATGAACCCTGCCTGCTGAAGCACTTCGTACGCAGACATGTTGTCTTGCCTGTCCAACGACGTAAGTAGGCCATCTGGAGAAGATGACCTACCCTGCTTACGCTTGGATGGCTCACCCACACCAACCTTTTCCAGCTCTGGGCCTGCTGGCCCAGGTGTCTGATCCGCATTGGCGCCTTGTTCCAACGAGGTACTTGGTGCCGTATCGGCCCGGCTTGTAGAAGAACGCATGCTGATTTCTTGGTCGATCAAAGTGTCGAGGTCGATGTACACGTCCTCAACTCTTTGTAGCGCGAGGTTGTCCCGCCGTTTCAGTGCTTCCAGGACCGGCGCAGCGAGGCGCAGGCTGTCTGCAGCGACCGAACGGATCACGGCGGAAGTCACTCGTTCCACTCCGCTGACAATTGCTCGAACCTGTGCCAGGATGTACACCTTGACTGCAAAATCGGTGATCCCTTGTGTCACGTCGTACAAGGTATCGCTCAATTGGTCAGTAAGTGGACTTGACGTGGTCACGTACTGGTATCTCCACAACGATTCGACAAAGTACCGCCAAAGAGGGTCATTTTCCATGCGGTCCCACACGAGATCGCCTTGCCCTGTGCTTCGCCGCGCCTGACGAAACTCGCCTCGCAGCAAAGGGATCGCTTTGTACGTCCCGATCAGGACCACAGGCATGCCGATGGTGTTGACCAACTGGACAAAGAAGTTCAGCATCTTGCTGGAGCCACCACTTTTTGCTTCACTCAAGTGTTGTAGTTCATCAATGACCAGCACCCCAAGGCCGTGGATCGAGGCCACGCGGGCCATTTGTGGCAGCATCTCATCCACTGTCGCCCTGCCTTGCCGCGCATAGTTCACGTAGTAGTGTGTGTCCAGGAGGTTGTCGAGTGCCTGGAAAAAGTTGAGGCAGAGCCCTTTTACCGAGCCATCGAAAGGACAGTCGAGTTTCAGCCAAACCACTTGCACCCTGTTGAAATCTTGCCGATCATACTCCGAGTGGTAGATGACTTGCGGATAGAGGGATAGGATGGCTTCCACGGCCGTTGTCTTGCCGATTCCACTGATGCCGATGATGGCGAAACCGAAGGCGGTCGACCTGGCATACCTGGCCCTGGTATCTGTCCCGTTGGAGCTCATGCCCTTCACTCGGTCGTCGATTGCAGCCCAAAAGTCGCGCTCAACAGGATTCCGGGATTGGTAGCCCATTCGGATCATGCACGAAAAGCGTTGCTCGATGTCCAGGTGGATCGGGAGCGGCTCGAAAAAGTTGGCGGCGTTGCGTATCAGATGAAAGCGCAGCTCGGAGGGCCACATTCGGTGTTCTTCGCAGCGCTCCGGGTAGCACATCAAGTTTTGCGCAACTTGATCGCCGGTCCAGATCGGCGGCAATGCTTCGATCAGGGGATTGCCGCGATAGCCGGGAATCCTGGGATCGCTGTAGGCGGCCTGCTCGCTGAACCCTTTGAAGAAGGGAGGAGTGAGTATGGGAAAGCTTTTACCGCTCATTTTTCAATCGCTCCTCACGCAGTCTTCTCAGGCTGTCCAAGTCTTGAGGCGGTGGTACGTACTGCTGCTCGTCCGCCTGCTCTTCTGGCTTTTTCGCCCCCAAATGGTCGGAGGGGAGTTCTGGCGCCAGATCCCAGGCATTCGCTTCACGTTCTCGGTCCCGTTCTACCTTCCTGTTCTCACGGATGCCGTGCAACCGTGCGCGTTTGTTCATGCCAGCTACGGCTTCCCTGGTTTTCTCCACGGCTTGATCCACGACTTGGGCTTGATGTGCATGGCGTCTTGCCTGCGCTTGCTGTTCTTGGGTTCTGGCAAGCTCTTCATCCACCTTGCGTCTGGCAAAGTAGTCGAGCGTTTCCTGCCAGTCTCTGCCGTGAAAAGCCTCTTCTTTGGGCAGCAGCTCGCAACACTCCAATCGGCGCCCCTCGTCGAGCCGGAGATAGAGCACGTCGGTTTTGCGAGGATCGTAGGCAACCGGAACTCGCCATCTGCCTCGTTCCTTTGCCTGAACGAACCACTGTTCCTCGACAGCCAGATTGCAAACGTAGAGGAGTCCCTGGAAGAGGATGCCACGCCGGGTCACAGAAGCAGTGTCCTGGGGCAACAGGTTCAGGCGAACGATATCCGGTGATGCTACGCGCAAGTGCCCCACCCGGTTTTGGACGCCCCAGTGCCACAGATCGAGGGGGTAAGGCTCCACACGATCGGCGATCATCTCGGCGTCCAACGGATAGCCGGTCATGCGATGGTAAGCGTTGTAGTCGAGAACGTGATAGATGAGCAGCTTGGTGAATTCCCCGAGGGTGAGGCATGCTTCCAACCGGTAGTCGATCTCGCCACGATCGCGGAACTGGCGAATCCTGCCCGGCAAATCGCCGATCAGCTCATCGTTCGCCGTGCGAAAATGCCGCTCCACGATCCCTTTCAGATCGCCCCGGTAGGGTGGTGTGTTGTGTACCCGAATGCCAAGAGCATTCACCAGGTTGTCCGCATTGTACCCTTCCAGCTCGCCACGGTCAGCGAGAACTGCTTCCGGCAAGTGGCAACTGGGCCACTCGTCTTCTGTGATCACGACCCCGTACTGCTCACAGAACAGCACCTTGTTACTGGTGGCATTTTCAAGAGCGAGCATAGCCGCCAGCCAACTGGCTGCTTCCAGGCTCACGTTGAGGCCCGCAATGAGGCCGGTAAAGACATCGACAACCAGGTACAGGGTTGGGCGACCAACGATCCGGCTGCGGTCGAGCGAGCTGACGAGATGGATATCGCTCGGCGTGGCATCGATTTGGTACAACGACCCGGGGCCAAAGGCCATCTGGCGCGAGTCGCCAAGGACCGGGCGGTAGTTGCCTTCGAACCGACGCTGCCCTTCACGAGCCACCAGAACGCGTTGAGGTTCACGATCCTTGCCATACCAGTAGCGAAACTGGCCAAAGGAAGGCAGTTCATTCACCGGCGGCAAAATCGGGATGCGCACGCCTTCTTCCCATCGGAAGCCAACGTTGAAGAACTTTTCCAAGGTGCGTTGGTATGCCTGCGGCAAGCTGATGCCCTGGCGACTTTCGTAGAACAACCGCCCGCCACGCTGCAACCGCTCGCGAACATCGTGCGTGACATTGATGCCGGGAGATTCCTCCCCGGCTTTTGCCAACGCACTGGGACGACCTCTCTTGCGTGCATCTTGAGGATCGGTCTGTTTGATACGCTCTTGGCCCTTTCCGCCACAGCGTCCCAGATCGGGCAAGAGTGCGTTCCTGGTTTGGCCGCGCTGCCAGTAGAGTCGCAGTCGCTTGTAAATCGTTGGCTCCGAACAACCGGCTTGCTCAGCGGCCTTGGCGATGAGCCAGCCTCGTGTCCTGGGGCTGAAAAACGTAGTGTTTGGGACTTCAACCAAGGGCGCGATGGATTCCCAGGCTCGGTCCCTGATTTCACGATGCTGAATCGGGATGTCCTCTTCAGAACGATGCTGGACGGCGTATGGATCGATCGTCAAGATCCGGGCTTCCATCGCATCAAGTGCATCCTGGATCATGTCGTACTCGCACAGTACGGGAAAAGCGGTTCGATGCAGAATATCGATGACGGCGACGTGTTGGCCTGTTGGGTCTATCCAAAGCACTCGCTCGATACGTGACTCGGCCCCCTCACCTGTCCATTCGATGAGCATGTTCACATGCAGGTTCATCGTCCCCTCCTCACTCCACATCCAAATCTGTCACGGACAGAATGGCCAGTCTTTTGGAGACGGTCAGAGGTTCTTCCATATTGATCTGCCAGCGCCGATTTGCCATCAGATGGTAGGCGACAGTCAAGCCTGTGCCTGGCGCCAGTCCAAAGTGCCTGTCGCAGTCCAGCGCGATTCGCTTCAAAGGTGTGTCGGTCTGTAGTGCCTGCCGCGTCAGTCGATCTGCCACTGCCTGATACTCGTCCTCTGGAAGCGATGCACGATCAGCAATGTGTCGATATTCGTGCAGTAGCTCCACATTCTTTGCCAGAACCATCGGGATCTCGTGCTCGGTGACAATGCCCCAATCTACGTTCCGGGTCTGCCAATATCGTCGCTCGATCTCGAACTTTTCGAGAGTTCGGCGCGATTGAAGGTCTTGGGCATATTTGAGCGTGCGTGCATAGTCCGTAGCCAGGGTTCCTGAACGAACCGTGACGAGAAAATCGGTCGTCATGACCACAGGTTGTTGGGTTTGTGGATCGGTGGGGTGACGGACCCCGATCTCTTGGGCAATGGCCAACGTCTCTTCGATGTTCAACAGCGGATACTGCTCGCGGATATCCGAGACGAACGGCGCCCATTCAAGCACGTAGAAGTAGGCAAGCTCAAGCTTGCTCAGCATCTGGTGTACTCGGGTGGTTTTCCATCCCTTCTCTCGGGTGACGAGTCCTTGTGAAGCAACATCTTGGATCGTCAGCCAGGGTTTGTACTCCGCACCCCGGCCCTGTCCTCTGCCTTCTTGAATCCTCCTGTCGATTACGGTCTGATCTGTTGCCCTGTTTCGCTTTGCCATGTGGCGACTCCTTCCTGTTGCCAGGGAATTGGCGTCTGAAGGGCGCCGCCGATTAAGACAGCACCCTTCAGCCGGGTTATGAAACCCGATACCAATTACCTTGTCAACTATGAAAGAGAGAATCATCCACACCCTTTCGATCTGTTCCACTCCGAAACCAGGAAACAACTTTATTTGCCGGAAAAGGACTTTATTTGCCGGACAACGACTTTATTTTCCGTGTACACCGGCAGCGGCAGTGCCTGACATCTTTTTGCCTCTTGACAAATGAACTTGTTTTTGATATAATGTGAACCAATGGTTCATATACTATGAAACTCGACGACTGGGCTCAGGTTCACGCGCGCATCCTCGAT
>JAFGOG010000261.1 GCA_016926595.1 Anaerolineae bacterium | reverse complement strand
TTGGCGTTCTTGGCGCCTTTGCGGTAAAAAACTCTTTGCTTCTTGGCGCTCTTGGCGTTCTTGGCGCCTTTGCGGTGAAAAACTCTTATGCCGCCGCGCGTCCGCGCCACCAGGCGACGACCCACTTGCGGATCTCGACGGCGACAAACACCGAGCTGGCGACCAGCACGATGCGCCCCCACAAGCCGGGCGTCAGCGGGACCGTGCCCAGGGCCACCTGCAAAAAGGGCACCAAGGTGGCCAGCACCTGCAAGATCACCGAGAGGGCCAGCGCGCCGATCAGGTACTGGTTGGTGAACAGGCCCACCTGGAACAGCGAGCGGGTGCGCGAGCGCACATTGAGCGCGTTAAAGACCTGGAACATGGCCAGGGTGGTAAAGGCGATGGTTTGGGCGTAGGCCAGGTTGCCATTCTGCTTGGCCCAGACAAACAACCCCAGGGTGCCGGCAGCCATAAAAAGGGCCACAAAGGCCGCGTTGAGCAGGATCTCGCTGTCGATGATGCGCGCCGTGCGCTTGCGCGGCGGATCCTCCATCACGTCCGCCTCTTTGGGCTCCATGGCGATAGTGATATCCAGCAGGCCATCGGTGACCAGGTTGACCCACAAGATCTGCACCGCAGTGAGCAGCAAGGGGGTGTCCGGGATCAAGGCCAGCGCGCCCAAAAGGGTCAAATCCTCGCCGATGTTGGTGCTGAGCAGGAACTTGACCACCTTGCGCACGTTCTGAAAGACCACGCGCCCCTCTTCGACCGCGCTGACAATGCTGGCAAAGTTGTCGTCGGCCAGCACCATGTCGGCCGTCTCCTTGGTCACGTCCGTGCCGGTGATGCCCATAGCCACGCCGATCTCGGCCGCTTGCAAGGCCGGCGCGTCGTTGACCCCGTCGCCGGTCATCGCCACCACGTGCCCGTGCCGCTGCAGCGATTCGACGATGCGGTGCTTGTGCGCGGGCGAAACGCGGGCAAAGACGCGCGTCTCCTCGATCAGCGCATCCAGCTCCTGGTCGCTCATCCGCTCCATCTCGGCGCCCGTCACCACCCCCTCGTCCCCCTGCAAGATGCCCACCCGGCGGGCGATCTCTTTGCCGGTCAATTGATGGTCGCCGGTGGCCATGATCACCCGGATGCCGGCCCGCTGGCACTGCGCCACCGCCGCCGGCACCTCGGGCCGGGGCGGGTCGAGCATGCCCATCAAGCCGACAAAGGTCAGCTCGGCCTGGCCGTTTTGCATCCCGGCCTTGACCTCCTCCACCTCTTGCGGCGCGATCGACCGGCAGGCCAGGCCCAGCACGCGTAACGCATCGGCGGCCAGGTCGGTGTTGACCTGCAGGATCTGCTCGGTCGACGCGGCGGTCAATGGCTCGGGGCCATTGTCCCCCAGCCGCTGGCTGCACATGTCCAGGATCGTCTCCGGCGCCCCCTTGGCGTACAGATCGACCCGCTCGTCCGAGATTTGGTGAAAGGTGGCCATGTACTTGAGCTGGGAGCTAAACGGGATCTCGTCGATGCGCGGGTACTGGTGATCGAGCTCTTCCTTGTTCAAGCCCACTTTTTCGGCCGCCACCACCAACGCGCCCTCGGTCGGATCTCCGCGCACCTCCCAATGCGCGTCATTCGTCTCTGCGCGCACCAGGTGCGCATCGTTGCACAAGGCCGCCGCGCGCAAGGCCAGGCCAAACGATCCATCCCCTTGTACGTCGATGTGCGCGCCGTTCACCCGGATATCGCCGCGCGGCTCAAAGCCCACCCCGCTGACGTGGGCCAGCCGGCCGTTCACGCTGATCCGCTGCACCGTCATCTGGTTGGTGGTCAACGTGCCGGTCTTGTCGGTACAGATCACCGTCGCCGCGCCTAACGTGTCCACCGCCGGCAGGCGGCGGATGATGGCATTGCGCTGGGCCATGCGGTTGACGCCTATGGCCAGGGTGATCGTCATCACCGCCGGCAGCCCCTCGGGGATCGACGAGATCGCCGAGGCCAGGGCGTACAGGAACACCTGCGTCCACTCCAGGCCGCGCAGCAGGCCCAAGAGCAGCGTGACCACGCTGACCACCAGCGCCAGCAGTCCCAGGCTCTTGCCCAGGTTCGCGGTCTGTCTTTGCAGCGGCGACTCGGCCTTTTCCGTTTCCTGGATCAGCCCGGCGATCTTGCCGATCTCGGTGTGCGCGCCCGTAGCAAACACCACCGCCTTGCCGCGCCCATAGGTGACGATGGTGCCGCTAAAGGCCACGTTGCGCCACTCGGCCATCACCAGCTCGGCAGGCAGCGGATCGGCCGTCTTGGCCACCGCCAGGGACTCGCCGGTGAGCATGGCCTCGTCGATCTCCAGGTTGATCGCCTCCACGATCCGCGCGTCGGCGGGCACCTTGTCCCCCGCTTCGAGCAACACCACGTCACCGGGGACCAATTCGGCGGCCTTGATGCGCGTCTCCACGCACCCCCCTTTATCGGGGCAGTTGCGCAGCACATTAGCTTCGGGCGCCGAGCGAGATCGCAGCGCATCCAGGGCCGTTTCGGCGCGGTATTCCTGGAAAAAGCCGATCAGGCTGTTGACCACAATGACCACGCCGATCACGACGGCGTCGATGGCGTGATCGGCGATCAAGGAAATGATCGCCGCCGCGACCAGGACCAGCACGAGCGGGTTTTTGAGCTGGGCCAGCAGCAGCGCCAGCTTGCTCACCCGTTTCTCTGTCTCGATAAAGTTGGGGCCGTACTGCTCCAGCCGCTGCTGGACTTGCTCTTCGGTCAGCCCTTTCCAGGTCGTGTCAAGCTGGGTCAGCGATTCTTGAACGGTCAACGCGTGAAAACGATCGGCAGATTCCATATGCTATCCTTTCTCCATCCGACTGGTCAGGCTGTGCAGGGCGGGGCCGCCTCGCCCATTATACCATCCTTGTCTAGGTCGATCAAGCGATGCCCGAGATAAGGATGACCGGATTTCAGACCATGCGCGTTTGGGAAATCGCGGCTTTGGCGTATAATGGGCGACATACACAGAGGGGAACGCCAGCATCTTGCTGGCTGTTGAGCCGTCAAAGCGATTCTTCCAATAGGCGCAAGCAGGATGTCCAAACGCAACCGGCCGGCACAGATCGCCGCAGTCGTCACCGCCTACTATCCGGCCTCTCACGCGGACGTGATCGTGACCAAGTTTCTCAGTACCCCGTCGAGCGCACGCTGCTGGTCAGCGGCGCGCTCGAAGCGCTGATGGACTCGCGCTACCGGGGCCACGTGCGCGTGCCCACCCCGCACCTGGACGTCCACTACCAGTCCTATAGTCAAGCTCCCATCCACCCCACAGCGCCCTCTCCCCAAGGGGCAAGCCTGGAGGCGTGAATGTCGAGAGAAAGCGAGAACAGGTTTATGGAACTCAAGACCAAGGCATTGGCGATCATCGGCGATGGGGCACATCCCTTTGACGACGTTTCCAGGGGATTACAGGTTACGCTCGGCCAGGGAGCAGGGCTGGAGGTCGATTTCTCTGATGACGTGGCCGACCTGAACGCCGAGACGCTGGCCAGGTACAAACTGCTCATCACTGCGCGAGGCGCGAGCCGCAGGGTCACCGCAGAGACCGGACAGGCGGTGAAAGCGTTTGTGACGAACGGCGGCGCCGCGCTCTTTCTGCACAACAGCAGCCACCTGTGCTATTTCGGCAGCATCCCCGATCTGCGAGAGGTCATCGGGGGCAGCTTCATCGAGCATTCGGAGGCGAAAACCTACCGGGTCGAGATCGCCAATGCCGGGCACCCCATCGCGCGAGGCGTCGCCGATTTTAACGTCGCGGGAGAACAGCACTTTGTGGTCTATGACGGCGATCCGGCGCACGTGTTCCTGCGGAATCGCGATCTCGATGGCCGTTCCTTCAAGAACCTGGGCAGTAGCTGCGTCGCCGGCTGGGCCTATGACTATGGCCGGGGAAGGATCTGCTTCATGTCGCCGGGACACTCGGCCGAGGTATATCTGCACCCGGAATACCAAAAGCTGCAAAGGAACGCGGTTGGTTGGCTGCTGCGAGCAAACCAGAGGGGTGAGAAGTGAGAGTACTGATCACCGGGGGCGCAGGGCATATCGGCAGGCACACGATCGAGTACCTCGCCGAGCGGGACTATGACATCAAGGCCGTTGACCTCAGACCGGACGTCGAGATTCAGGACGCGGAATACGCGATCTGTGACATCACGGACGTCCAGGCTCTGGAACAAGAGATGAAAGGATGCGAGGCGGTCCTGCATCTGGCCGCCATCACGCTGCCCTGGCAAGCGCCCGCAGACGAGATCTTTCGGATCAACAACCACGGGACCTTCTGCGTCTTTCATGCGGCGGCTGCGCTGGGCATCCGGCGCGTCGTCTGCGCCAGCTCGATCAATGCGCTGGGCACCCGGTTCGGCCCGATACACCCCCCGGTGCACTATCTCCCGCTGGATGAAGGACACCCCACCTATCCCAGCGATGCCTATTCTTTTTCCAAAACGATCGTAGAAGAGACGGCGCGGTATTTCTGGAGACGGAACGGCATCTCGAGCGCCTGCCTGCGGATGGGCGCCGACATGCGGTTGGATCCTATGCCGGCTCGTCCAGAGGTAACGGCGCAAGTAAGAGAATTGATGGACCTTCCAGGAAAAGCGGGCAAGCAAAAGGTCAGAGAATGGATCGCCGAGTTCTTTGCGCTCAAGTCAGTGATTCCAGATGACCAACCGCAGATCGTAGAGACTATGGACCTGACGGCCGTGCGGATGGTCATCGGGCTCGCCGGTTTCTGGACAGCGCTCGACGTCAGAGACCGCGCCCAGGCCATCGACAAGGCGCTGTCTGCAGATTTCGAGGGCAGTCATGTTTTGTTTATCAACGACAGTCACAATGCCCTGGGCATAGAGTCGAGAAAACTGGCCGAGCTCTTTTATCCCGGCGCCGAAATCAGAGGGAAACTGGCCGGTACGGACTCTTTGATCAGCATCGACCAGGCGCGAAAGCTAATCGGATTCGAACCCCAGTATTCCGTAAGCAGGTTCTATTCATAGCTCATCACGACAAATGACCAAGCCAAGCTGGACGCGTACCCGGCCACGGAACAGGGCGGCCTGTCCGGCTGGGGTCGCCGGCAGGGGGCGGGCCTGGCCGACCAAGGGTCGTACGTCGCCGGGCATGGCGAGCCGAACCGTCGGCAAACCATCTGATTCGCTTTCCCGAAAAACAAAGCCGCTGGCAGACGACCAGCGGCTTGGCTATGCAGCGGGAACAGTTGTTGGATCAGGGAATGCGTAGTTCCTGACCGATGTGGATCAGGTTGGGGTCCTTGATCTTGTCTTTGTTGGCTTCCCAGATCTCTTTCCAACGCGTCGCGTCTCCCAGCAACTTGCCCGAGATCTTGGCTAGAGTGTCGCCGGCCTGCACAACATAGACCTTGGCAGCCGCCTCTGCTTCCGCTTCGGCCTGGACAGCAAAATCTTTGGCCGCTTCGGCCTTCTCCCTGGACTCTTCGAGCGCCCGGCGCCTGCGCTCCTCGCTGGCGGCGCGCATCTCGGACATCTGTTTCTCTCGCTCCATGCTGGCCAGCTTGGCCTTGGCCTCCAGAGCAGCCTGCTCAGCAGCCTTGGCGCGCGCTTCTGCCTCGCTCACCTGCTCCTTGACTGCTTCGGCGCGCGCTTTCGCCTGAGCCGCCTGGACCTCGGCCGTACGCCGCGCTGCAGATTCGCGCATGGCCTCGCGTTCAGCCTCTGCCGCTTTCCTGGCGGCTTCTTCAGCCGCAGCCTTTTCATCCCGACCGGAAATCGCGTCGAGCGCCTTGCCGATAAGCCCCTTCTTCCGTGTTGCCTTTGCCATTGCCAGATCTCCTTTTCTCTTCAACCTATCCGAGTGAATCGATAAACGTGCACTCGAGCGAGTGCCACCAGTGCGTGCAGCAGGCTCTGCGCAACCCGTCCGCCTACCACGGCGCACATGGCGTCTTGGCTTGCAGATCGTATCGGCCGGTGCCGCCGCACTCGCACGCCTCCAGCTCATGGCTGGCATAGCGCAGTGTATCTATGACTAGATCTCATTATCGCCCACCAACCTTACAACCCACATTACGACGGCACAAGGTCCCTTATCGTAGGGCACGTCTTTCCAGCCTCCGGCTGCTCACCGGATCAGGCACAAAAGCCGCTCCCCATGGGCGATGGCTCTGGGCACGTCCCACATCGTCTCCCCCAGGCCGGCTAAAGCAAAGCGTTTCAAGACTACAGCGCCATGCAGGACATCGAGCGTGATCCGCATGCCACCCGCGACCTGTTCTTGAACGCACGTGCCCCACGCCCGCCCCGTCGACCAAAAGTGTGTCCCCTCGCGCGCGGCCAGGGTCATCGAACGCTCGACGGCCGAGTAGCGAAACCCCGTCCAGGCCAGCACCGCCGCCCAACTGGCCATGGCCCGTGCATAGTGGTGCCCGCACTCAGCCTCGTCAAAGGGGCTGCGCTTGCCCCCGTCATAGCGCTCCCGGATCGCCGTGATGCAGCGCAGCCCCTCCTCCTCCATCCCTTCATAGAGCATGTGGACCGCCGTGCTGTACTCGAACCCGGTCATCACCTCGTTATAGTAGGGAAAGGGCCGCTTGGGGCGGCGCCCGTGCGGGTAGGTGGCCATCAACAGCCCAGCCTCGTCCCCCAGGACAAAACTGCGCATGTGGTTAAAGTGATCGTGGAACCCCTGCCGGTAATTGTAGCGCATGATGCTCTGCAGGGCCGTCCGCACGTGCTCCCGATCCAGCAGGTCGCCCAGCCCGCAGACGTGGGCCATGGTCTGCCCCACAAGCTGGTCGACCAGGCACCCCGCCCCGAGCTGCAGCGCCGGCTCGGACAGATCTTCCGCGCCCATGCCCACGCGCAGGCCGGGCGCGATGGCCGAGGCATCGGCGGGCGGGCGGACCTCGTGATCATAGTACTCGCCGTTGAACAGGTGGGCGTCGACCCACGCGCTGCCCCGCTCGAATAGGTCGCGGCAGGTTTCGGCAAAGCCCTCGTCGCCCAGGTGCCGCGCCATCTCTTCAACGGCCCTCAAGGCCGCCAGGTACCAGGCCCCCATCTGCGGGTTGGGGCCATAGTACTCGACGTCCATCGTGTTGTGCTGGCACCCCTCCATCACCCCGTCCCGGTCGGCGTCCCAGCCCCCCTCGATCCAGCAGAACTCCAGCGCCCGGCGCGCCTGGGGCCACAGGGCGCGCAGCCACTCGTCGTCCCCCGAGAGCTGCCAGTCGCGGTA
>JAFGOG010000005.1 GCA_016926595.1 Anaerolineae bacterium | reverse complement strand
TCCGTTACCATGTCTGCGCGCATATTCGCCTGGATGGCAAGCCTTGGTCCGCCACTACGAGCTAGGCGGGCCAAGAAATCCTTTAGCCATTCGCGATTGATGCCAAAACTATCGTCGATGAAATGGAGGACGGTGACAAAGCCGTGGGCCTTGATCTCGTCTATCTCCGCGAGCACACCTTCCGCACTTCTCCAACGCACGTACTTGCCTTTGTCCCTAAATAAAGCCTTCTTGCGTGCGTTATGGCAGTAGGCGCATTCATACGGGCAGCCGCGGCCGAGATGAAGGGGTCTCTTTCCTCTCCTTCTGAAAAACGGGTATTTGTCATAGAGGTCCCTATCTGGGTGAGGAAGGCTATCCAGGTCCTCTATCAGGTTCCGCATTTCGTTTCTGACAATGGATCCGTTGTGCTTGACCCATAAATTGCTGAGGCGAGTCAAGTCCGCATGCCTGTCAATGGCCTCAGCCAATTCGAGCATGGGATATTCCCCCTCGCCCTGGCAGACGATGTCTACATTGGGGTTTGAAAGCACTTGATCCGGATTCAGGGTTACGTGCGTCCCGCCAAACACGACAAGCACATCTGATCTCGCTTTTACCGCCTGTGCTTTTTGCAGCGCCCAGTAATAATCACTGGCGAGACAGGAGAAGGCAATCACATCAGGAGTATCGGAAAGCGCTCGCGTGACGATGTCGCCCTTTTCCAAAGGCTCGACAAAAACGTCGCACTGATGCCCATGAGACTTGAGCATCGAAGAAATATACATTACGCCCAACCATTCCTCGGCGAGCTGCTGCAAAAAGGCTATTTTCGCCACCAGCCAATCCTTTCCGGGAAAATGAACGCACCCAACTCGGACCGCGCCGCGCTGGCCGGCTCAGAAGTAACCCAGCCTATGCAGCCTGCGGGCGATTTCCCCTTCCTCTTCGGGACTAAGATCGCCTTCGCTCGCTCCAACGGCAGCCGGCTCGAAAGAATCGATCGCAGAGAAATGCTCTCTCATGATCAACGCAAATTGCCGCACGGTTTCTGGCTCGCTATCGGCTATGTTCTTTGTCTCTCCAGGGTCGGCGCGAAGTTTGTACAATTCTTCTTTGTTTCCCTCCTCGTCCCAGATGTATTTCCATTCCTCACTGCGGCAGGAGCGAATGCGATACAGCTTTTTTCCCGCGCTGTCCTGACCCCACAGAGGCGGCCAACGTCCCCCCACATGCACCGCTTCGCTGAAAACATACGGATTGGTCACAGTATCCTGGTTGTGGCCAAGCCAGGGGAGGAAGGATGCGCCTTGGAAGCTTTCGACTTTTTCAAGACCCAACAGGTCGAGGATGGTCGGGGCCAGGTCAATGAGTCCTATTTGCCCCGTGACGGTGGCAGCCCGAGCCAATCCAGGCCCTTTTACGATCAGGGGGACCCTCAAGAGCTCATCGTATAGCTTGGCCCCATGTCCCCAGTCACCGTGCTCCCGGAATTCATCGCCATGGTCAGCCGTCAGGGCAATCACCGTATCTTTGTAGAGGCCATACTCTTTCAGCCGATCCACAAGCTGAGCGAGGATCCTGTCCATATCGCGTATTCGGCCGTCATACAGGTCGAGCATTGTCTGTCGCGGATAAGAATAGTGTTTTGAGAGCAAGCAGATCAGTGCAAGGGCGGAGCGACCATAATCCGACAGCCGATGCCGAGAGGTGCGGGGCAGATAGGGATAATGCACGTCCATGTAATGGAGCCAGAGGAAAAACGGCTTGTCTGAAGAATGGGAAAGCCAAGCCATAGCCTGTTCGTTCAGCGTTTCCCCTGCCTCGAAGGGAAATTCATCCGCACTCTTGGCCGAGTCGGCGACGTTTTTTCTGCCTCGTAGAACGCCAGAAAACAGGAGTATGGCCAGATCATATCTTCCGTTTTTAGCCCAGATCCGACGGACGCGCCTTTTGAGGGGTAGGAGTTTGTCCGCTCTCTCTCTTCTTGGTGGGTGTGCATCCGTTCCCAAAGCGATAAAATCATGAAACAGGTCAAATCCCCTTTGGTAACCATAGTACTTGGAGATGTAGACGTTTCCCGCGCAAAATCCAGCGGTGGCATAACCGTGCTGCTGAAGGACCTCTGCCAGAGTGGTTGCCTCTCGCGGGATCCCTTGCCCCGCGCCAGCGGACAAGTAGACGGAGGCCAGTATGGATGGAAAGGAGGCGGGGCTTCGGGGGCCATTGGCGATGGCCTGGGTGAACAGTGTGCCCTCTGATGCCAACTGGTCAATATGGGGTGAGAGGCTCCGGGCATAACCCAGGCAGCCCAGGTGATCGGCTCGTAGGGAATCTATCGTGATGAGAAGGAGGTTTGCTCTTTTATCCAATTCCGCGGCTCCTGTTTTGCACTGACAAGCAACGCGCTGGCCGACTTTTGCCGGAACTCACCATATACCGGCCTGTGTTCGGTCAAAAGACCAGCGCATGACCGGCGACAAACCCTCCGCCTGCAGCCTGGGCACTCCCTCATCGGCTGGAAAGTCGCCGGTGGGGAACTGGTAACCCCGGGTGCCTTGCGTGTACCCGCCGGGGATGGTGCAGCAGTTGAAGGTAAAGATTGCCCCCCCGCCCCGCGCCGCCTCCACGCACAACTCCCATCGCTCCCTGGTGTTGACGAACGGCAGGGTCGTGGGCGCAAAGAGGTTGTGCACGGCGATGGCCAGCAGGTATTCCTGGTCAGAGGGGGTATAGCCGGTCACCTGGACCGGCGCCCCAGCAGCCGGTTTGAGACGGGGCACGCCCAGGATGGCAGCGCCTATGCCAAAGTTCTCTCGTAGATAGCGCTCGTGGGCGATCAGCGCCAGCCAGTCCTCGCGCCAGGGAGCCAGGCCTGAGAGGACGCCCATGCCGATATGGCGCACACCCGCTTTGATCATGCACTCGTATGTGGCAATGCGTCGCTCGTAATCGGCTTTGAGGGTCGAGCGGACAGGATGGAGCTCGTGGTACCGGCCTCGATCGTAGGTCTCTTGCTACAGCACCACGAAATCCAGGCCGGCGTCGCGAAGGACGTAATAGTCCTCCAGGGAATAGGGGGCGGCGTTGAGGCCGACTATGCCACCCCCCGCTGCCTCGAGCACGCCGGCTGTGATGCGAAGATGCCCGGCGATGGCCTGGGCATCCAGCGCGGGATCGGAGGAGTAGACCAGCTCTACGACGCGCAGGCCGTGGCGGTTGACCAGGAACTCAACCTCTGCCCGCAGTTGATCCGGACTCAGGCGCAGGCGGGTCACATTGATGCTGGTGTTCTCTACCCGAAAGTTGCAGTAGGTGCAGTGCTCCTGGCAGATGCTGGTGACATAGAGCGGGGAAATGCCGAACACCGTATCCCGGAAGCGGCGCGCTTTCTTTTCCCGGGCTCCAGCCAGGATCAGCGCCGCCAGCTCTGGCTGGGCCTGGACATCGACCTTGAGCAGCTCCCATGCATCCTCCAGGGAGATGGTCTCTGCCTCCACGGCTTGGCGGACGATCTCGCTGACGGCGGCGGGCTCGGGACACGCGGAGTGCTGCACAAGCAGATGAATGCCAAAAAGATCTTTGAACACGCCAGATTTCTCCCTTCTACCCCACCCATGGCCTGAATCCTGAGCGGCTGGAGCGCGCCACGCGCAGGGAATCGCGTGCGATTATATCACTATGCCTGGGAAAACACAACTGGCCCAGCCGCGGCATCGACGCAGCTCAGACCGATGGCGGCGATGGCGCCCAGTCCGATCGGGAACAGGAGTAGAAGGGCTATTCTGAGCGGATCATTTGGCGATTTGCTCCAAGGATGTTATAATCTCGGCATGGACGGCCCAAACGAAGAAAAGGTGAGTCCGGATCGAGCTATCAAACCAGCCAGGGACCAGGCAGTTGATTCGCGCCAGGGGTCCAGGCCTTTGCGATACATAGGCCGTCGGCGCCGCAGCTATGGGCAGCTACCGGCTTGGACGGTGGGCGCGATGCTTGTCATCGGCCTGGCGATGCTGCTGCAACTGACACCGACCAACGCCGCTGAAGGCTACCCATACAGAACGACGCCAGGCGTCACGACCGCAACCGGCGATCAGCTCTTGAGCTCTGCAAACTCGATGCCGGCCACTCTGACATTGACGTACACGGCCTGGCTGCCGTACATGGCCAAGGATTTCAAGCTGGCCGATGGCCCGTTTGGCGCCCAAATCTACGGAGCAAGTCCGACCGCCATCGACCGGATGTCCGATTTGGGCACTGCGTGGGTCCGGCTTCCCCTAAACTGGTGTGTGATAGAACCGCAAAACAGGACTCCGGAGAACTATGCCTGGCCTGCAAGCTTTGAGCAGCAGCTTGCTGCGCTGTCCGCTCATCACATCCGGGTGGTCCTCCTGTTTGGCTGCAACCCTTCCTGGGCAGCGACCTACCTCAACGGGCCTATCGACCTGGTGGAGATCAGCGAGCTGACCGAGTTCATGCAGGCGACCGTGGCCCGCTACAGCCAGCCGCCGTACAACGTCAAGCATTGGGAAATGTACAACGAGCCGGACAATGGCAATGTCCTGTTTGCCGAGCAGGGGCATGGATACTTTGGGCATACGCCGGAGGCCTATGTCGACATCCTGGAGGCGGTTTACCAGCCGATCAAGGCGGTCGATCCGGAAGCCAAGGTCCTGTTGGGCGGGCTGGCCTATGACGCCTGGCCCGATCCCTTTGTCGAGGATTTCCTGGATCAAGTCCTGATAAATGGCGGCGGCGCCCATTTCGACGTGATGAACTTTCATTATTACCGCGCGTTTCGCGAAAACTGGGAGCCCTATGGGCACGATATCCTTGGCAAGCTGGCCTTCCTGCGCGACAAGCTGGCGTCCTATGGCGTGGACAAGCCGTTCGTCTGCACCGAAACCGGCTGGTTTAGCAACTTTCAGCAGGGTAACGGCCACGAAATCCAGAGCCGGTACGTCGTCCAGGGCTTTGTGCGCAGCCTGACCACGGACATGGAACTCGTCATCTGGTATACACTGGTAGACGATGTAGACGACCTTCGGAATTGGGGATTGTTGGACGTCGATTGGAACCCCAAGCCGTCCTACGATGCCTACCAGACCCTGACTGCCCAACTGTCAGGGGCTCATTTAGTCGGAGAGGTTGATTTCACGGGGGCCGGACTTGACTATCTAGAAGGCTACGAGTTTGTCACACGGGCCGGCGATACCAGCATCGTCGTCTGGGTTGACGGGGACACTGTCGTCTTGCTGAGATGGGCGGCTTCCCAAGTCACTATGATTGACAAGCTCGGAAGCGAGACGATCATTTACGATGACGACGATGGTCTGCTGGACGGTTTCGTGTCCTGTTTGGTCGGGCCGAGTCCTGTTTACCTGCGCTTTGACGGCGGCGCGGGAAGGTAGAGCTTGTGGCTGCCATTACTTTCGACCGGGTGTCCAAGCAGTTCACGCTTCGCCATGAGCGGGCCCGTTCGTTCCAGGAGCTTTTTCTCAGCCTGCCCGGCCTGAGGAGAAATCGCTTGCCTGTAACCCCTGGCCGTGTAGCCCCGGCAAAGGGAAAGGAACGGTTCTGGGCGCTCCGCAACGTCAGCTTTGAGATCGGGTCGAGCGGCATGGTGGGCATCATCGGCCCCAATGGCGCCGGCAAGAGCACGGTGCTCAAACTGGCCACCCGCATTATCGAGCCGTCCGCCGGCAGGATCTCGGTGAACGGCCGCGTATCGGCGCTGCTGGAGCTGGGCGCCGGTTTCCATCCCGACCTGACCGGCCGGGAGAATGTCTATCTCAACGGCTCTATCCTTGGCTTTAGCCGGGCTGAGATGGACTGCATTTTCGACGAGATCGTCGACTTTGCCGAAATGGACCGCTTTATCGACGTGCCGGTCAAGCACTATTCCTCCGGCATGTACATGCGGTTGGCGTTTGCCATCGCCATTAACGTCCGGCCCGACATCTTGCTGGTGGACGAGGTTCTGGCTGTGGGCGACCAGGCGTTTCAGGCTCGCTGCCTGGACAGGATCAGCGAAATGAAGCGGCGCGGCGTGACGATTGTCCTGGTCACACACGACCTGGATGCCGTGCGCTCCCTGTGCGATCGGGCCATCTGGCTGGACGAGGGCAAGATCCAGGCGGAAGGGACTGTGGATCTGGTGGTAGAGAAGTATCTCAACCAGGTGCACATGGAGGACGAGCAGATTCTGCTGCAAGCCGAAGCAGCCCGGTCCCCTGGGGTAGAGGGCTCGAAACCAGCCCAGGCGATA
>JAFGOG010000004.1 GCA_016926595.1 Anaerolineae bacterium | reverse complement strand
TGCTCGCGCCGCTCCAGGCCTTCGAGCAACTGCGCCATCCACTCGTCGATCTGCGATAGGCGGGCGAGGTAATCCTGTGCGTCCTGCCTGTTCGTGATCGGCTGGTAGTTGACCATGATATCGACGAGCCAGTTCTGCTTTCCAAAGATGGTCAGCCCGTTGACGGGATAGTCATAGTAGGCGAATTCGTGGCGCCGCACCCGGTCGTCAAGGACCCATTCGTACACGTCGTATGACACCTGTTGATCGGGGTTGAGCGCCGCGCGGTTGTAGCCGCGCAGCAGCCGCAGGATGCCTGTTTCCAATTCCTGGGTCTGCCCCAGGTAGCTGTCTGACAGGTCGGTGAATCGGTCGTTGGGCACGCCATATTCGCGCGCCAGGCCCTCGACAAAGAGCGCATCGGGATCGCGCAGTTGCAGCGCGCGGTAGGATCGCTCGATAAACTCGTCGATCGGCAGGCCTTCCAGTTGCGTCAGGATCTCGGCCGGCGTGGCCCGGGCCAGCTCATCCTCGATCCAGCCGTCGACGACCTCTTCGAGGACGCCCATGGGCAGGATGCCGTGGCCCAACACGGAATCGTGGAACGCTTTGAGGTCGAACCGGTCCCCCAGTTTCTCCCTGGCCCTCTGGCGCAGCTCGAGGATTTTCAACCCGCCCACGTTGTAGCCGCATGCGTAACCCGGGTTGACGAGGTAGCGCGTCAGACCGGCACGGTTCTGCGGCATGCCCGTCGTCTCTTCGAGATATGCCGCCGCCTCGTCCAGGGTCCACCCCCCGGCGTGGAGGCCGGTATCCACGACCATCCGCACGGTCCGGAGCAATCGCAGCCTGAGCCGCCACAGGTTCGCCACCGGATCGCCGTCATAGAGGCCCATGTCCCAGGCCAGGACTTCGGCGTACAACGCCCACCCCTCGACATAGGCCTCGAAATCATACGTCTGCAGGTAGGCATTGACACTGTAGAATCGCTGATAGCCAGGCAGGTCCAGCTCCTGCGCCAGCGCGAGCTGGGTGTGGTGGCCCGGGATCGTCTCGTGGTGAACCAGGACGTGCTCATCGTACTGGACGTACCGCGGGCTGACGTCCAGGTTGACGCGCATCTCTCCCGGCTCCTCGCTGCCGGGGGGTGGCGAGGCATAGTAGGCGGGCGGACCGTCGGGATCAATGCGCAGCACCACACCGGCGGTCGCGCGCCGGCCGAAGGCGGCCCCGGCCGCCTGGTCTGCCGCGGCCAGAAGCCGCTCGTACTCGTGGCGCAGTGCCTGTCCCGTGACCATCTCACCCTCTTCCGCCAGGCGTCGATTCAGCTCCGCCATGGTGATCTGTGCGGGGTAACCCGCCTCCACCGCTGCTTCCTGGATATCCGCCTGGGTGCGGGCTACTTTGGCCAACCCCAGCGCGTGGATCTCGTCCGCAGTCAGGGTCGTACCCGTATAGTACTCCAACAGGAAGGCATAGTACTCCTCGCCGCCGGGCAGCGTCCACTCGTCCGGATCCTCGACCGCGGCGCTCGCCAGTGAGGACAGCCGGTCGCGCAGCGCCCCGTAGGCCGGCAGGACCGTGGCTTCGATCTCGGCCAGCGCGGCCTTGATCAGGGCATCTTTTTCCGCCCGGTCGAGATCGGCAACCTGGCGCACCCGCCGGCCGAAATCGGAGTAGAGCTCGGTCTGCGCCGGGTTTTGCGCCAACATGGCGTCCAGTTGTGCGATCGTGTCTCTGAGGACGTAGCGGGGAGGGAGTGCCCCGGCCTGTTCGTTTCGCTCCAGTCCGGCAATCACCTGGCCCACCCACGTGTCGAGGCTGCCGAGGCGGGCGACGTAGCGTTCCGCATCCTGCTTGCTCTCCAGCGGGGATTCGAGCAGGAAATCGATGGGCCAGTTCTGCAGCCCCCACACCGGATTGACCAGGAATTTGTGGTCGGGAAACGCCTGCCCGCGTACCTGCATCGTCAGATACCACGCCAGGGCATCATGCGAGATCCCCTGCTCGGCGGATAGCGCCGTGCGGTCGTATGCTTGCAGCAAGGCGAGTATCTCACGCTCCAGCCGCTGCGTCTCCCCGATATACTCCGCAGACAGGTCGGTGAAGCGATCTCCCGGCGCCACACCGTAGACATCGGCGAATCCGTTGGCAAAGAGGATATCGGGATCTCGCACCTGCAACTGGCGCCACGATTGCGCCAGGAACTCGTCGATGGGCAGGCCTTCGAGGCCGGACAGGACCTCGTCGACCGCGAGTTGAGCGGGGGTTGGCTCGGGGGTTGGCGTGGGCGTGTCTGCCGGCGGGACCTTGGTGGGCGTCCAGGACGGCGTAGCTGTGGGTGGGGGGGCTGTCGCCGAGGGCGGAACCGGCGACCACGCCGCAGATGCCGCCGGCAAAGGCGACGGTGTATCGGTTGCGCGTGCTGCGACCTGGGTGGCAGTAGATAGCACAGGCGCGGCTGTGGGCTCGGCTGCGTCGCAGCCGGCGAGCAGAAGCGACACCAACAGAGCCATGATGAGCGCTGCACGGCGCGTGCTCGCGTGTTGTGCGCGACCAAAAAGCGCTTTTACATTCATCTGCCACTACCTCCGTGGACACGGCGCACGTTCCAGGTTCGAGCCAGAACCTGCACAGACCAGGCACCGGCGAGGATCAAGCCGATCAACACCGCGACTTGCAGCACCAGCCTCCCTGATAGATATGCGGGTACGACTATCGCACTCGCTACGGCATCGATCATAAAGTGGGCAAGCATTGCAGCCTCGAGGCCCAGCTTCCAGAACAGCCAGCCCAGGATGATTCCCAAAAACGTGTTCGAGCTCGTGATGACCGCCAGGTCACCTACCGTAATGCCAGGGATGGCAAGCCGGCTCTCGACATGGCTGCCAGCGAACAACAAGGCACACAGGACAATGGCTACCCAGAACACCGCCGGAGTGGGACGACCGTTGCGGTCCTTGCTGATCAAGCTCCCCACCCACACGAGCAATGACATCAGCACGACGCGCATCCAGATCTCTTCCGTCACGCCGGCCTTGATCGAAGCCAGGATCAGTTGCCAGCTCGCCGCATATTGTTCGGGATCTGCGTTCAAGCTCATCGGCAGGACGATCAGGCTGCCG
>JAFGOG010000260.1 GCA_016926595.1 Anaerolineae bacterium | reverse complement strand
TCGTACTCCCAGCCGACGGCCTTGCCGGTGGCGGGGTCGACAAAGTTCAGCGGCGTATAGTCGTTGCCCGTCACGGCTACCACCGTTTTGCCCCCCAGGTCGGGCAGGCGCAAGGTCTTGGGAACCTCGGCGGCCGGGGGCGCTTGGGTTGGTTCCACCGTGGGCGGCACGGTGGTGGGCACAGCGGTGGGGACCACTGTGGGCGGAAGGGGCATCGGGGTCGCAGTTGGGCCACAGGCGACCAGAATCAGGGTTAGTAGAATCAACAGACCCGAGATCTTGATCATTTCTTCCTCCTTTGGACAGATTCTAAGGCAACATTGCTCTCAAACAGCTCTTGCAGCCGGCGATAGCGGTCGGGAGAGAGCTTGTTTTGGCTGCCACGGATGGTACGCTTCAGGTCTTTGGGCATAATCACCGGGCGCGGCGGTTCGTGGACCTCCACCTGAGCCTTGGGATGGACAAAGACCAGCACATTTTCGATCCCGACTCCGTCAGCCGCCTCGTTTTGTTCGAGAAAGCGCTGCATGGCGAGTACTTCGCTGTCCGCTATGGCAAAGGGCCGGCCCAGCCCTTCGTCGCCCAGGAAACGGATGGCGCGGCCGAGGCTAAAGTTGCGGCGCCACTTGCCACCCTCATAGCGGATCGCTCCCTCCTGGAGCATGGCCGTCAGCACATACAGGCCGGTTGGAGTGAGCAGTACGTGGGGCGCAGGCAGGACATAGTTGTACAACCGGTAGCGATCGTCAAAGCCTTTGAGGCCGCGAGCCAGTACCTGGTCGGCACGGGGCTCCCGGATCCAGCGGTTCATGTTGACCGTGCCGATGCTCGAGGCGACGATGCCACCCAGCAGGCAACCGAACGACACCAACAGGAAGCTCGTCTGCGTCATGGTCAGGGAGACGATCAGTCCGATAAGCAGCAGGCCCAGGCCCGCAAAAGTGAAAATCTTGCCGAGCCTTGCCCGGCGAGCGATTAACTGGTCGTTGACAATGGTCTTCATCAATTCCTCGTCGCGGTCCTACGACTCGTAGCGCCTGAAAACCAGGCAGGCGTTCTGGCCGCCCAAGCCGAATGAGTTGGAGAGCACGGTGCGCACGTCGACCCGGCGAGCCTGGTTGGGCACGTAATCCAGGTCACATTCGGGGTCCGGTGTCTCAAAGTTGATGGTCGGGTGGATGATGCCTTCACAGATGGTCTTGACGCAGACCATGCCCTCGATCGCGCCTGCGCCGCCAAAGGCATGGCCGATCATCGACTTGGTGGATTGGACCGGCACCCGGTAGGCATGATCGCCCAGTACCCTCTTGATGGCCTTGGTCTCGGCGATGTCCCCCAACGGGGTGCCGGGCCCATGGCTGTTGATGCAGTCGATTTCCTCGGGGGCGATGCCGGCGTTTTCCAGCGCCCAATGGATCGTGCGCGCCGCGCCAATCCCCTCCGGGTCAGGCTGGGCCACATGAAAGGCGTCGGTGCAGGCGGCATAGCCGATCACCTCGACATAGATATGCGCGCCGCGGGCCAGGGCATGCTCCAGGCTCTCGAGGACGAGCACGGCGCTCCCCTCGCTTATGATAAAACCGTCGTGCCGCGCGTCGAACGGTTTGCACGCCTTCTCGGGCGGGTCATTTTCGGCGGCCAGGGCGCGCATGGCGATGAAACCGGCAAAGGAGATCTCGTTGATCAGAGCCTCGGCGCCGCCGGTCAGCATCAGGTCGGCCGCCCCGCGGCGGATCACCTCCGTCGCTTCGCCGATGGCCTGTGTGCCGGCAGCGCAGGCGGTGACCACCGTGCCGTTATAGCCCTGGCACTGAAACAGCAGGCTGAGGTGATGGGCCGGCATGTTGGGGAGCGAGGCTGGCAGAGCGAAGGGGTTCACCCGCGACAGCCCCTTGGTTCGCAAGGCATCGATCCCGGCCATGGCGACTTCCCAGCCGCCAGCGCCGACGCCCATGATCGTCCCGGAGCGCTCGGGCTCTGGCACGAGCGGGCCGAGCCCGGCATCGGCCATCGCCTCCAGGCCGGCGGCCACGCTCAGGTGCGAGCAGCGGGCCATGCGCTTGGCCTCTTTAAAGCCGATATAGTTGGCAGCGTCAAAGCCTTTTACTTCGCCTGCGATCCGGATCGGATAGCTGCTGGCGTCAAAGAGGGTGATGTAATCCACGCCCGAGCGGCCCGCCACCAGGCCAGCCCAGGTGTCGGCGACCGTCAGGCCCAATGGGGTGACGGCCCCCAAGCCTGTGATAACGACTCGTCGTCTTGTGTTGTTCACGTATCCTCCAGGTGAAAAGAGATTCCTGCCCCAGGGTCACTTGCCCTCGAAATAGGCTCTTACGAAGCAACTGAAGCGGTGTCTGACCGCGCTAAGAGTGGGACGCCTGGCTCCCTCAGGGCTGTAGACCCTGACCGGCTGCGTCCGAGTCGCCCGGAGCAATGCCGCGCTTGATCGCCTCCAGGACGCCGTTCTCCACCGTCCGGGCGGCCATCAGAATGCCGTTCTTGATCGCATAGGCGTCAGAGCGGCCGTGGCCGACGATGACGATCCCATCGACGCCGAGCAGCGGCGCGCCGCCATACTCCCGGTAGTCGAGCCGGCGTTTGATCATGTCAAAGGCCGGCTTGGCCAGCAGCGCGCCTATCTTGGACAGTGTGCGTCTGGTGATCTCGGTCTTGAGTGTGTCCACGATGAATTTGGACACTCCCTCCGCCAGCTTGACGATCACATTTCCGGTAAAGCCGTCGGTGACGATGACGTCGGCTATGCCCCACGGGATGTCTTTGCCCTCGGCGTTGCCGACAAAGTTGAGCCCGCTGGCCTGAAGCAGCGGCACCGTTTCCTGGACCAGTTGGCTGCCCTTGCCCACTTCCTCGCCGTTGGACACGATGGCCACCCGCGGCCGGGGCACGCCCAGGATCCGCTCGGCGTAGACCGAGCCCATGATAGCAAACTGGAGCAGGTACTCGGGCTTGCAGTCGGCGTTGGCGCCCACGTCCAGAAAGAAACAGTGACCCTGCGGCGTCTGGCTGGGAAAGACAGTGGACAGGGCCGGCCGCTGGATGCCGCGGATGCGGCCCAGGCGGAACAGGGCCGCGGCCAATGCCCCGCCCGAGTTGCCGGCCGTGAAAAATGCATCGGCCTCACCACGCTTGAGCAGGTCCATGCCGACGACCATCGACGAGTCCTTCTTGGCCTTGACCGCCGCAGCCGGATGCTCGTCCATCTCGACGACCTGGCCGGCATGAACGACGGTCAGCAGCAGGCCGGCTGTGTCGTACTTGCGCAGTTCCGCCTCGACAGCGGCCTGCTGGCCGACCAGGATAATCTCTGTTTCTAGGGCGCGGGCCGCCTGGACGGCGCCGTCCACCGCAACAGCCGGAGCGTGATCGCCGCCCATGGCATCAACTACGATCTTCATGTCATTACACTCCTTACCAAGGACAAAACACCTTTGGAGGCCAAAGGAAACGGTTTTCAGGCGGCTCTATTGTACCAGGGGTTGGAATAGATTGGCAAATCCTGGAAGCAGGGCAGTTGGCGGTTTGTCCGGCGGCCGGCGGCCTGGTATCAAGCCCAATCCGAGTTGCCTTTTTGCTAGAAGTGTGGTTTAATCTGCCCAAACTGGGATGTTGCTCACATACAGACGGCAGCTATATGGTTTAGAATTGGCTTTTAGCGAGGGGAGGTGATAGACGATAGCTAGGTGCATGCCTTTATTTTCCGCGCCAGGCCCCATACTGGCAACCGATTTCCCAAACCAAAAGAGATTTCCTAAATGTTAGGGAGGAGAGAAATGAAAAAGTCATTGTTCGCACTATTGGCCCTGCTCACAGTGGTGAGCATGGTCATCGCTGGTTGTGGCGCCACCCCGACCCCGGTGCCGCCAACCGCCGAGCCGGCCAAGCCGGCAGATACCGCAGAACCGGCGGCGCCTGCCGGAGAACCGGTCACCATCTCGATCTGGCACCAGTGGAGTGGTGACTATTTGACCGCCATCGAGCAGGCCTTCAAGGACTATACGGCCGAGCACCCC
>JAFGOG010000259.1 GCA_016926595.1 Anaerolineae bacterium | reverse complement strand
GCGCCTGGGAGCATATTGACCCACCGTCCGGATCACCTGGTTCAGGAATCCGGGGACAATGATCGCTCGCCGGGCGAGCACCTGCCGGAGGGCATAGGCGGCGACGGGCTCGGCGTCCATGCACGTCAGCCTGGAGATCAGGCCGTGGGCCGCGATGCGTCTCCGGGTCGCCGAGTTGGTGCGGATGCCGTTCGGGCACAGGACGCTGACGTGCACCGGGCTGTGTAACATTTCCTGGCGCAGGGCCAGGCTAAAGTAGAGGATGAATGCCTTGGAGGGCGCGTATACCGGCACAAAGGGCATCGGAAAAAACGCGGCCATGCTGGCCACGTTCAGGATCCAGGCTTTGTCACGTTTACGCAGTTCGGGCAGCAAGAGGTGCGTGATCTTGACCAGCGCCAGGTTGTTCAACAGGATAATCGACTCGTTCTCTTGTAGCGTCGAGTCCTCGAAGCGGCTGTTGTAGCTGACGCCGGCGTTGTTGATCAACATGGTCAGTGGACAATTCAAGTCCATGACCCACTGGGACAGCCTTTCGGGGCCGTCGAGTGTGGTCAGGTCCATGGCAACCCATTCGCTGCGCACCCCATATCGTTCGCGCAACTCGCTCACAACCTGTTCAAGGCCCGAGTCGGGTAGGGCGACCAGGAGCAGGTCCATTCCCCGGCTCGCGCACTCGGCGGCAAACGCCTTGCCCAGGCCGTGACTGGCCCCTGTGATCAGCGCGCATTGGCTCGCCCACCCGGCGGACGGCGGATCGTACGGCTCGGCTCTTGTGGCCCTTTCACTGGACGTCATTGCTTTCAATGATTGGCTCCCTTCACAGTTCCTGCTGTTGGTTCACAGTCTACGGTTATTGTAGCATATTGAAGGGGGTGCTGTCATCCATCCAAAGGCACATCCTGTCGGGTGTATTCCCGAATGCAGTCAGTTCAACGTGTCAAAGAACTGCTTGACCGTCTCGTAGGCCAGCTTGGGGCGGCGGTACTCGTCCACGATGCCCTTGTTGTTGAACCCGCGCGGCCGGCGCAGGATCCTGGATCCTTCCTCTGAGCTGCGGCAGTCGCAGAACTGCCAGAGGCTGATTCCACAGGTGCGCTGTGTGTCGATGAACAAGTGTCGCAGGACGGCATCCAGCAACTTGACCTGATACTGCTCGGTCCAGCGTGCGCCGTTCCAATCCCGCCAGCCGGGTATTGCGCCTGCGCCGATCTCGGAAATGATGAGCGGCTTGTTGCCCTGGCCGACGATGTTCAGATGGCGTATGATGTGGTCCAGGTTGTCGGCGATTTTGTCGATCTCGCCCACATACCAGCCGGGATAGGTGTTGATCGAGATCACGTCGGCCAGATCAAAGCAGATGTCGTCAAAGGGGTGGTTGCTGGCATAGGTGACCGGGCGCGTGGGATCCAGTTCGCGCAGGCGGCCGAGCAGCCTCTCATAGGCCGGGCGGCATTCCTCGATCTGGCTGTGGCTCTCGTTGAGGATGCCCCACATGATCACCGAGGGGTGGTTGGCCGACATGGCGACCATCTCGTCCATGTGCGCCAGCTCGGCGTTGACAAAGTGTGGATCGGTGAGGTGCTCGGCAGTATGCTGCCAGCCGATGGCCTCGTTCCACACCGCCAGCCCCACCTCGTCGCACAGGTCGAGAAAGCGTGGGTCCTGGGGATAGTGGCTACCGCGCACAAAGTTGCAGCCCAGGTCCTTGAGTTGCTGCACGTCGGCGACCAGGATCTCGTCGGGCAGGGCGCACCCAAACTGGGGGTGCGCCTCATGGCGGCAAAATCCGAGCAGGCGCTGCGGCTGATCGTTGATCAGGATCTGCTGCCCCTCAACCTCGACCTGACGGATGCCCACGCGCGTGCGCAGGTCATCCTGACCCAGGCGGACGTGCAGGTCGTGCAGGTTGGGCGCGTCGGGCGACCAGAGCGCGACACCGGGCAGCTCGATCGAACGATTCAGACAGCCGATGGCTTCTGGGAGCTCAACCTGTTCGCCGTGCACCTCTTGACCGTCGCACACGATCTTGAGCTCGACCGGCCCAGGCGGCTCGATGCCACCATATTGAATCGACAAAGCCAGGCGGCGTGCGGCCACGTCCTCGGTGACCACTCGTATGCCGTCGATCCACAGCCGTCCCAGGTGGTGCCACTCGACCGGGCGCGATATCCCGCCATAGTGGTACCAGTCATAGTATTTCATATGCAGCGGGCAGCGCTCCCAGTCGAAGCGGTTGTCAACCAGGACGATCAGTTCTGCCTCTCCAGGCTCGTGTCTGACGATGTCTGCGTGGAACCGCGTGAATCCGCCCACGTGATCGCGCAGCGGTCGGCCGTCGATAAAGACGCGACACCAGTGGTGCACACCGTCGAACACAATGCGATGCGGCGTGCCATCGTGGAACAGCACATCGGTGCGGTAAGCAACTAGACCGCGCCGGCCGGCATAGGCCGGCGTGGCGTCAAAACAGCCGGGCACGGCCATACGGTCGTCGTACCGGATGGAACGGATGTCTATTTCATCCGGGTCGACGTCGCCCAGGAAAGCAAAATCCCAAACCCCGTCCAAAGAGCTCACGCAGCGCAGATCGTGTTCCCGGTATCGTCGGGACATGGGGATCCTCCTGTTATTTCTTTGTTCTTGCCTCTACTCCCGCCAGGTCCTCCAGCACGGTGATCACGCCGCTGTGGTCCAACTCGCCGCGGCCGGCGGCCATCATGGCGGCAAAGAGTTCGTGTACCAGGCTGGTCACGGGCAGGGGCACGCCGTAATCGTTGCCCGTTTTCATGATGATGTTCAGGTCCTTAAAGTGGAACCGCGCCTTGAACCCCGGCTGGAAGTCGCCCACAATCACGCGTGGGCCGCGCGCGTCGTGCACGCGCGACTGGGCATAGCCGCCGCTGAGAACCTGATAAATGATCGCCGGGTCGACGCCCGCCTTGGCTCCGAGCACAAAGGCCTCGGACATGCCAATGATGTTGAGCGCCACCTGGATCTGGTTGCAGGCCTTGACCGTCTGCCCGGCGCCGTTGGGGCCGCAAAGGGTGACCGTCTTGCCCATCACCTCAAGAATGGGCAGCATCTCGTCAAAGAGGTCCTTGGGGCCGCCGACCATGATCGACAGCGTGGCATTGATCGCGCCCACGTCGCCGCCGCTGACCGGGGCGTCGAGGCAGCGCACGCCTTTCTTGCCCAGCGCCTCGGCGACCTCGATGGCCACGCCGGGGGC
>JAFGOG010000003.1 GCA_016926595.1 Anaerolineae bacterium | reverse complement strand
TGCCCAAAAGGTGTGTAGGGATTCTAGATTGGGGCCATTGTCTCGAGAATCTGGCCAAGGCGGCCAAAGCCGGCTTCGGAGAAGGCACCAAAGAGGCTCACGATTGGATGGAGCAACGTGAAACTGAGTTGTGGAACGGAGAACGAGTCCAGGTCGATATTGGTCTGTACGAACTGCCGCGGCGAAGAGGAGAGCGTGGCAAGGCAATTCGCCAGGTTAAGGAATACATTGATGAACACTGGCGACGCATAAATTATGCCAAGTTCAGGGACGAGGGGCGCCCGATCGGCAGTGGTACTGTGGAGAGTGGAGCGAAAAACGTCGTACAATGGCGCATGAAGCGCGGCGGACAACGTTGGAACCGCACTGGAGCGACGCGGATGCTAGCTGCCCTTGGCGAAGTTCATAGCAATCGCTGGGATGCGACACTTGAACGCCTTCCCATTGCTGCCTGACCGTAACTCACCCAGAAAGTTGAAATACACCCCCGCGGCCGTGGGGCGTAAATGCCTATTGCGCTTTGGCTCTGGATGTGGTATAATCTTTGCATCAGCTTGAGGGAAGCCTCGCGGCTCCGGTGTGGCCGGCGGCCTGAGGCGGCCCGGGGCAGCAACCACGGCGTGCGGCGGGCACCGGGGTGAGGAGAGTAAGCCGAGGCCCCACTATTCCGGATTTACCTCCCTCTCGTCCAGCGCCAGGTTCCGTAAGGTGTGTATTGGTGAGGCCGCTCGCCACATGTGGGGAGGGAGGATGATGCGCAAAGGGCTTGTTCCCGGATGGGCCGTTACGTTTTTACTCCTGCTGTCGCTCGGCTCACAGGCAGCCGAGGCCCCCTCTGCGGCCCCCAAGCGGTCGAGCAGCCCGATCGCCCTCATGGCCGATGGGGCCACCCTGCTGGTCGTCAACCCCGACTCGAACTCGCTGGCGCTCGTCGACACGGCGAGCCGCTCCGTGCTGGCCGAGGTGCCGGTGGGCGTGGACCCGCGCACCGTGGCGGTGGACGACGCCGGCCGGCGCGCGTACGTCGCCAACCGTGGCTCGGGCAGCGTCTCTGTCGTGGATCTGGCGGCCGGAGAGGCGATCGCCGCCGTGAGCGTCGGCTACCGGCCCTATGGCGTGGTGGTCAGTCCCGACGGTGCCACGCTCTACGTTGCCGTCCAGGGCGCCGACCGCCTCGTGACGCTCGACACCACGACCCTGGAGGTCGTGAGCGCACGCCCGGTGGGCGACCGCCCCAGCGGCCTGGCCCTCACCCCCGCCGGTGACCTCCTCTTCATCACCCACCTCCTCTCGGACCAGATTACCATCCTCCCCACCCACTCCACGGCCCTCTACCTCCCCCTCATCCTCAAGCACGCCCCTTCAATATCCAATATCCAATACCCAATATCCTCTCCCCACTCCCCAATCCCCGACATCTCCCTCTTCCCCGACAGCAACCTGGTCCAATCGGTTGCCCTCTCCCCCGACGGCTCGACTGCCTACGTCCCCCACACGCGCTCTAACAGCAGCAACCCGGCCCTGACGTTCGACACGACAGTCTTTCCTCTCGTATCCCTGATCGACGTCGCGGCGCGCCAGCACCTGGTCGGGCAGCAGATCGACCTGGGCACGCTCGACCCACCGGGCGTGGGCCTGCCCTTCGACGCGGCGCTGGCGCCCGGCGGCGCCGAGCTATGGGTGGTCAATGCTGCCAGCAACGACCTGTCTGTGATTGACCTGGCCCATGGCCGCCTCGCTGCCCACGTCGAGGTGGGTGACAACCCGCGAGGCATTGTCCTGTCGCCCGATGGCGGCAGCGCCTACGTCAACAACACGCTGGCGGGCACGGTGTCGGTGATCGACACGGCAGCCTACACCGTCACCGGCGTCATCACCGTCACCGACATCCCGCTCCCCCCGATTCTCCTCAACGGCAAGCGGCTGTTTCACACCAGCGACGACCCGCGCCTGGCCAAAAACCAGTGGATCAGTTGCAACACCTGCCACTTTGAGGGCGAGCACGACGGCCGCACCTGGACCTTTGGCTTTGCCGGCCCGCGCAACACCACGGGGCTGATGGGCATGATTGAGACCTATCCCCTCCGCTGGTCCGGCGAGTGGGACGAGTCGGCCGATTCCGACTTTGCCAACCGCAAGGAAAATTTCGGCAGCGGCCTGATCGACGGAGCGCTGAACTGCGCCCTCTCGCCGCCCGACTGTGTCCACCAGCCGCCCAACCAGGGCCGCACGGACGACATGGACAGCCTGGCCCTCTTTCTCGACTCGCTCGCCGTGCCCCTCAGCGCCGGCCACGCCGCGGGCGAGCCATTGACCCCAGCCGAGCAGCGCGGCCGCGACCTCTTTCTCGACGCTGCGCTCGGCTGCGTCCCCTGCCACCCGCCCCCCCTCTACACCGACCACCAGCGTCACGACGTCGGCACCGCCACGCCCGGCGAGCGCATCGGCCCCGACTATGACACGCCCACGCTGCGCGGGCTGTGGGATTCGGCACCCTACTTTCACGACGGCAGCGCCGCGGCGCTCTACGACGCGCTCACCCGCCCCACGCCGGGCAGCGAGCACGACGTGAGCAGCCTGCTCACCGGGGCCGAGATCCAGGACCTGATCGTCTTTCTCCTGGCTCTGCCCTTTGACCGTTGATTCGGATGTGGCCGTTGTGAATGCGGAAGGGAGAGCCTGATGCAACACCCGAAGAACCATCTGCTGTTGGGAATCCCTGCAGCCGGACTCGCGCTGGCCCTGATGCTGCTGCTCGTCTTCCAGGTTCCGCCCGCTGGCGTGGCCTCGGCGTGGTCCCGGGACGCTGCGTATGTTGAGCCGGCTGCGGTGCAAGAAGAGCCCCCGGCCATCACCCTGCTCGCCGATCCACCGCTGGCTGCCCTGATCACCGTGGGCCACGCGGACGCCGACGGCTACACCCAGATTGCCGGGGCCCCCGGCGCCGTGGCGCCATCCAGCCTCGTCGCCATCTCGGACCTCGAGACGTCGATCACCGAGTTTCTCCAGGCAGAGGCGGACGGCAGCTTTTCTGCCACCGTGCTGGCGCCACCCGGCTCGGCCGTCCAGATCAAACAGGCCGCGCTGCACGCGCCCCTGAACCAAGCCCTCGGGCCGGGCGGCGTCGAGCTGGCCTTCCCCTGGCTGAATGGTTCACCCGGTACCATTCTGCCCGTTCCGCTCAACCACAATGGCTCCGGGGGAAGCATTCCTTTCGGCCTCGCTGGGCTGGTGAGCATGTTCGACGGCGAGGGCTACTGGACCCTCGCCGGCACGCTCGGGCCCGAGACCATCTCCGGCACACAGACGGTCTATCCTATCTCCGGCACCCTGATCGTGAACACGCCGGCCATCACGCCGGGGATTGACCTGGAAGCCATAGACGTCACCGCGCTGTTCAATCTGCGCCGTCTATTCGACCAGGATGGCCGGCAAATCCCCGTACACCAGCAATTCATCAGCAACCTGATGTCCCCCACAGGCTTGCCCATTTCGCGGGAAACACCTGACTGGAGCCCAATCTCTGCGCTGAGCCCGGTGACCGGTTGGCAACTGGCTGGCGACCACCGCCTGCAAGCGGCCATCTCCACGACGCTGCGCTTCCCGTCAGCGACCCAGCCCGGCTACTATCGCCCCCGCCTCAGCCTGCACTGGGTGGGCATCCCCCTGGGGCCGGTCAACACAAGCCTGTATCTCATGCGGCCCTGCTGGCCATTGGGCTGGAACTATCTGCCCATCCTCCGGGTGGGCGAGCCGGCGACGCCGCGGCTCATGTGGACGCTGCTGACCGACACGCTCTACCACGGCGCGCGGGGCACGGTGGCTCGGGAGGACAGGGACTCGTACGGCATCGTGCCCCTCACCGTGTTCCAACCCAACGACTTGATCGTGCCGCGCCTAGATCCGCGTACGGGCGAGCCGCTCGTCTACTCGTTGGAGCCTTACCTGCCCCTGGTGGCCATTACAGACCGGGGCGTGCCCAATTCACCCCTCGTACCCTTTGTGCTTCCTGGCGGGCAGTTGCTGGTAGAGGTGCACAAACCGGATGGCAGCGTGGATACGTTGGGGCCGGCCCCTTTCCAGCAATCCACCAGCCACAGTCCAGCCTTTCCTGAAGCGCAATTGCGAGAGAACGACGGCACTGCGCTGCACGACGTCTATCAACTCATCACCCTGGACGACCAGTTCACCTACACCTTTGAGCAGTACGGCCACTATGTCATCACCCTGTCCGGGAACATCCCAGACATCTGGGGCAACATCTACGTTGGCCTGGCCACCTTTGACGTCTATGTGGCTCGCCCGCTGCACATCGAGACCGGCCAGTTGCCTACGACGCCCTATCAGGCGGGCAATGCCTTCTCTCCCGGCCTCCAGGTCTATCCACCGCTCCCGGCCGACGTGAGCCTCTACGTCCGGCATCTGCCCTACTCCGATCCCGCCCAGGCACAGGAATACGACATCGGCGGGCAGGCAAATCGTTTTGGCTATTTCCAACCATCTGCCGGCACCGCCATTCATTTCGATGAGCCGGGCGAATTCCGTGTGGACGTGAGCGCAACCTATATGGACAAAGAGGGAACGCTGTGGATGGGCCAGGTCACGTGGGGGAGTGCCGTCGAAAGCGAGACGCCGGGCCTGATCGCCCATGGACATCGAGGGCTCGACGTCGCCGACTTGGACGACCTCCTCTGGTTTTTCCACCTGACGCAACTCCCTTTGCCGGTCATTGCCGCCCACACCTACTATCCCTACTATTCCGGCGATGTCTACTGGGGAGGGGAGACGATTGACTATACCGACACGGCGGGTGAGTCGATCGCCCCCATCATCACCTTCCAGGATACCACTGCCGGGGCGGAGCTTTATCAGATCCTTCGCGATCGCTGGAACAGCAGCGCCCATGTCATACTTCCTGATTACGAGCCCCTCGAGGGACAACTGCTGAAACACGAGGCGCCCCTGGTGAGCACCACCCGCGATGGGTCCGACGCGCTCTGGGCACCGGACAAGATCGACCAGGTTGCCTATGCCTACCGCACCTCAGAGCGACCGGGAGCACGGGTGCACGAGACGATCGCTGAGCACGGTACCGTCTATTGGCGCTTCAATGCCAACTATGGTGACCAGGTGGGGCGGGAAGGCGATTTGCCCAACGACGTCAAGTGGGAATTCGGCGGTGCGGTCTTTCGCTTGATCTCAGAGACCCACCCCATCGACGAATATGGCATCTATGGCTCACTCTGGGTCGAGATCGCCGGCGATGATCCGATCGGGCCGCGCCTTACCCCGCCATTCCAGGGGGCGGCCGGCGGTCCCAACGGCGGCCCGATCATGACCCTCAAGGGTGAGGAGATCGACCTGTTCTTCATGCCCCGCTGTGTCCAGCCCGGCGATATCCTGCAAGTGGGGGATACGTTCGCCTTCTGCGGGCATGTTGGCCCGCCGTTGAACTCGGCTGTGGCCGTGACGGTCACTTCGCCGGGTGGGGCGGTCCTCCCCTTTAGCGGGCGGGCCAACAAGGTCGGCTGGTACTACAATCCGGGGGACGACTTGATCGTGACCGAGCCGGGGCTCTGGACGGTGGAAGTGCACGTCGAGCACGACCGCCCGGTGCCGAGCACCGGCCTCATCCCGGCCGGGCACAACACAGGCAGCGTGCTGGGCGCTGTGGGCGGTCGCTATCATTTCTACGTGGTGGCGGGCGATCAGCCCTGTTTGCCCGTCCTCGCACCCCAACCCGGCTTTTTGACCTGGCCAACGGATCCGATCACCGTCACGGCTGTGCCTGTCGCGGTGTCGCTCCCCGCAGGACTCAGCAACGTCCAGGTTTCGTACACGATCCGCATGCCCGGCGTCCTCCTGGACGAGGGGGCACTTGCGCCTTCCGGGCGCTCGTTCACTATTCCATTCGATCCTGTCGCTTTGCACAACGACTTTGCCAACCTCGACCTGAGGGCAAAAGACGAGTACCGCGCCGGACTCGCGGATCCCATCTGGATCAGCTACCTCGTTTCGGCGGATCCGCCGCAAGGCGGGCGGGTTCACCTGGCGGGAGCCGTCTTTTTCGACGGCGAGAAAGTCCTGGTCGAATGCGCCGCGCGGCGTGTCTATCTGCCGCTTGTGACGAGACGATAGGCTTGAGGAGGCTGACTGTGAGAAAAGCTCGCCGCTTGTTTCCGCTGCTCTTGGCCGTGGGACTGGTTGCTCTGGTCGGCGGCCCCTGGCTCCCGGCCGTGACTGCACTCCTCCCCGACGCCGCGCCCTCCCAGCTCACCATCACCGTCACCGGCACCGTCACCGGCCCGGGCGGCCCGGTGGCCGGCGTCTGGATTTGCATCGGCTCGCCTCTCGACTGGCAGGAGGCGACGACGAATGGCAGCGGCTTTTATAGTGTGTCGATCCTGACCGACGGCCAGCTCTGGTTCGAGGTTCGACCTGCGCTGGCCACGCGCCTGGCGCAGGCCAACCACTGGGTCGGCGATGCCACGGGCAGCAGCTATACCCAGGACTTGGCGCTGGTCGACGGCTACCTGTTGGACCTCGGCGTGCTCCGCGATGGTACCCTCCTGGCGCAGCCGCTCCCACTGGAGGTGCTGCCTCTGCTCGACCATCTGCCCGGCGAGTGGTGGTACAGCCTCGACTGGAACGATGCCACGCACCGCTACCGGGCCGTGCTGCCCCCCGACGTCTACCACGTCACCGCCCACGACCCGCCTGCCGGCTACTATGACATGACGCAGGCCGTTGACCTGCGCAGCGGCGATCACACCGTCGACCTCCCTCTGAGCACCACCTGGGTGCACCCCATCCCCTACGACCCGCCCGACGCATCGTCGATCACCGTCGGCCCGCCCAACGGCCTCGGCGAGGCCATCGTGACCGGCGCCGCGGGCGCCGCGCTGCCCCTGGCCCAGGTGCTGCTGGTGAACCTCAATTCGGCCCACCAGGCACAGGCGATCTCGGCCGCCGATGGCAGCTTCTCGGCCCAGATCTATGCCCCGCCCGGCTCGGCGGTCATGGTCAAGCATGGCCCGGCCAGCCGCCGCTGGAACGACCTGGACGTCGGCCTGGCGGAGGGGGTCAACCCCTTCCCCGGCACCGTGATCAACGTCCCACACACCCACACGGCGGCAGCGCCCGACGTGCCCTTTGCCGCCGCCGGCGGCCTCGACCTGCACGTCGACGACGCCAACGCCACGCGCAACTATGTGGGCGCGGCGTGGGCCGTCAGCGGCACCGCTGGCCCCGTCGTCGTCGACGGCGAGTGGGAGCAGGCGCTCGATGGCATGTACGCCGGCGCGCCGGTGCCCGGCCTCTACCTGGGCGGCCTCAACTGGACCCACCCCGCCCCCGGCGACCTGGATGCGGACGGCGACCTCGATCTGCTCGTCGGCGAGCGCTCCGGCCGGCTGATCCTCTACCGCAATGGCGGCACACCGGGCACACCAACCTGGCAGTTCGAGTCGGCCGACTATGCCGGGGTCGGCACGGGGTGGTGGGCCTATCCCGCCCTGGCCGACGTGACCGGCGACGGCGCCCTCGACCTGTTCGTCGGCAGTGGGGACGGCT
>JAFGOG010000258.1 GCA_016926595.1 Anaerolineae bacterium | reverse complement strand
GGTCATGCTCGACGATGCCGGCGAAACAGGCGCCGATATCGTGCTCAACAAAGTCAATGGGCTGGGCGACCAGATCGCGCTTTCGGCAATCTGGCGTTCCCTTGGAACGCACGCTGCCTGCAAGCTGCCCCACGTCAGCCGCCCCGATGAGGATTCGCGGCTGGCAGAAGGACTTTTGGAGATCATCTATCCCGGCTGGAAGCCCAAGAAGTAAATGCCTGGCACAGCCAGGGATGCATTCCTAATGGAAAGGAAACAGAAATAGACATGAGTGAAGTTGAAAGCGGTGGGTTTCACCGCCAAGGTACCGTCAGATGGTTCAACAACCGCAGAGGGTACGGCTTTATCGAGTGTGAGGATGGCGACGATGTTTTCGTCCACCACTCGGCCATCCAGATGGAAGGCTACCGGACCCTGCGGGAAGGCCAACAGGTGCAATTCACGGTGGCACAAGGCGCTAAAGGCCCTGAAGCGACCAACGTTGTCCCGGTCAGCTAGAACGGGCGAGTGAGAGAGATGAAGAGACAGAACAAGTGGTTGCTGATCGTCGGGCTGCTTTCGCTGCTGGCTGCACTCGGCGGCGGGCTGTACGCCTACCGCTTTTACGATGCGCTGGTTACCACAGCCCAAGCCGTCACCATCGCTGTGACCGTGCCACCCTACACGGCACTCACGTCTGAGATGCTGATCGAGCGTGATGTGCCGCGCGGTATCCTGCAAGAGCCGGTCTACACATCGGTTGAGCAATTGGTGGGCCGGGTGACGACGGTGGCGCTACATCCGGGCCAGTTGATCTATCACCATCAGGCCGTCCAACTGGTCGCCTTCCGCTACACCGACGACCCGGCGCTGGAGGTGGTCTCCTTCCCGGTCGACCCAGAACGAGCCGTCGGTGGACAGGTGCAGATCGGGCACCGGGTCAACGTGTACCGTGTGCGCAAAGCGGGTGGGCGGAATGAAATATCCCGCCTGCCGGCTGCTACCGAGACTATCGTCGTGCCGGTTGGAGATGGCCGTGCACAAGCTGAACTGCTGGCTGAGGGCATTCCTGTGGTCGATGTCAGAGCCAAACAGGGCGAACCGGCCAACCGCACTGCTGTCCCGTCGCAAATCGAACAGCCGGCGCGGCCCGAAGCGAGCAAGCCCTTGCAGATCCTCACCGTCGCCGTCGATCCCGAGACGGCGCGCAGCCTAGTCGAACTGGCCGTCGACAGTGAATACGAGATCTGGGTCTCACTGTCGCCGCTGGCTATACCGGAAACTGCAGGAGAGGCAGATCGTGGAAAGTAACGGCTGGCTGAGGCTGCTCCCACAGGTGGAGACGGCGATCGTCGAGCAAGGGATCGTCGTCCCCGGCTGGCGCGCCGGCGAAGGGGAGCGGCGCCGTTTCCAGGACAGCCTGGCCCGCCTGCTGGCTGAAGGGCGGCTGGTCTCCGACGACGCACTGGTGGTCGAAGCAGCCGGCGTCCTGGCCCGGGCCAGCACCGGCCTGGGTGTGCTGCAAGAGATCGTCGCCCAGCCCGGCGTAGAAGAGGTGATCGTCCGCAACGGCCGGGTGCAGGTCGAGCGCAACGGCGTGGTCGAGGACCTGGGCGCGCCGGCCGACGATGCCTATTTCGAGCGCCTGGCCCGCCGTGTGGCCGACCTGGGTGGCCGGGCCATGAAGGCCGACCGGCCCTTCGTCCTGGTCGACCTGCCCAATGGCTCGCGCTTTACGGCCATGATCCCGCCCCTCAGCGTCGAGGGCACGGCGATCAACGTGCGTGTCTTCCGCCAGGAGGCGATGTCGCTGCAGGCCCTGGCGCAGAACGGAACGTTCAGCCAACCCAATGCGTCAGATCGGGAAGACCGTATTCCCGACGACTTTGGCGGAGACCTGCCCGAGATCGCCCGTTTTCTGGCCTGGACGGTGCACAGCAACGCGGCGACAGTGCTGATCAGCGGCGAGTTTTCGTCGGGCAAGACCACGCTGCTCAACGCGCTGACCGCTTATGTCCCGCCAACGACGCAGCTGGCCGTGGTCGAGACGTTCCGCGAATTGCAGATCCATCACCCGTTCTCAGCGCGAGCCGTCGTGCCGACGCCGCCACGAGAGCACCTTTCCCGCGAATGGGGACATCCGACGCTCGACGAGGTGGTCAATGTGCTCTACACCCGCATGCGCCCCGACCTGATCCTCTTTGGCGAGGTGGTCGGCGACGAAGCGGTGGAGCTGCTGTCGGCGATGAACCTGGGCAAAAAGGTGGTCACGACCATCCACGCCAACTCGGCGTACGACGCCTTGCTGCGCCTGGAGACGCTGGCCCTGGCATCGGGGATGCCGTTGGGGGCGATCCGCGAGCGCGTGGGACGCGGCGTCGACTTGGTCGTTCACTTGCGAAAGCGTGGCGCGCGCCGCTACGTGGCAGAGGTAGCACACGTGAAGGGCGTTGCAGATGGCTGCTACCTGATCGAGCCTTTGTACGATGCGGATGGCGCGCATCCGCCGGAGACACAGAACTGATGGACGTCGTCAGCGTAGGCACCGCATTCTTGGGTGCGTTGGGCATAGGCACACTGTCCGTCTGGCTGCTGCTGGCTGCGGGCACTTTGGCTGTCCGTGTTCGCCAGCTTTACCGGCCCAGGTGGCGCAGCGCCCTGGAGACATTCTTTGATCGTGATGGGACGGACGGACAGGAACGAAGAGGTGATTCAACGAGCACATTCCTGGACCTGCTGCCCTTTGTGCCTGCCCTGGGCGGCGTTATTCTGGCGGTTGGCATGCGCGATGCGCTGCTCTCACCCTACTTGGTCCTGCTGGGCACGGGGTTGACCTGGTTTCTCCGCAGCCGGCGGACGCGCAAGACGCAGGCGGCGATCACCAACCAGGTCAAGGCATTGGTCGTCTTGTTCCGCTCGCGCTTTGCCGTCGGCGAGTCGCCCTTTTCTGTCCTGGTCGAGATTGAGGACGATTTGACCAAGGGTACGGTGGCTGCTGCAATCAGGCAAGCTGTAAACACCTACCAGACCAGCGGCAGCGTCGAGAAAGCACTGGCTCCTCTGCGCGACCTGCACAATCCGTACCTGGCCCGGTTGGCCATGGTTCTGGAGACCAGCGGCTCGGCCAGCACGGAAGCCATCGTCGCCGAGGTGGCGCATATTGAGGATGACCTGAAGGAACGCGATCGCCTGGCCGGGCAAGCCAGGGCATCGCTGGCCCTGCTCAAGGGCACCGTGCGCTTTCTGCAGACCGCTAACCTGGCGGCGATCGTGGCCTCCGTGGCCCTGCCGCTGTGGCGCGACTTTTTCACCAGCACCTTGCAGCGCCGGGGCACCTTTCTGGCCGCGACGCTGTTCTTGACCCTGGCCTCGCTCTACTTTGATCAGGAGATCGGGCTGCAGGAGGAAAAGGCGCTATGAACTGGGGCGTTCTGCTGGGCGGAATCACAGCCATCGGCGTGGGATCGATTTCGGCCTGGGGGCTGTTGATCGTTGGCGACGTGATCGGGCGCTTTCACCGCATCCGTGCAACCGGAACGGTTGCCTACGCAAATCCGTCAGAGGTCTTTTTGCTTGCAGAACCGGTGGACGAGTTCACCGAAGAAGACCTGTACGGCCTGCGCGGCATCCCCTGGACATTATGGCGGATTGTCGGAGCTGCGGTCGGGGTCGCACTGGCTTATCTGCTCCTGGCCGAACGTAACCCGATCCTGGCCCTTCTTGGCCTGGGTGGGGCCTTGGCGCCGCGCTTGATCCGCGCCTACCTGGTGCGCCGCTGCAAGGTCGACGTCGACCGCCAGGTGCGCGATTTCATCTTTCTCTTGCGCCCTGCACTCGCCTTACACGGCGGGCTGCGCCCGGCCCTCGAAGACGTGGCTACGCGCCTGGAGGCAGGCGTGATACAGCTTCGTCTGCGCCACCACCTCGAACGGGCCTT
>JAFGOG010000257.1 GCA_016926595.1 Anaerolineae bacterium | reverse complement strand
TGCTCAACTCCGGGGAGCCGGCCAGCAGGGGCACGCTGGAGGCCATCGACGAGCTGTACGGGACGCTGGGCGGCGACGTGCTGGGCCTGATCGGGGCTGATGTGACCGCAAAGGCGGACGACGCGCTGGTTGACGGCCTGGTGCGGCTGCTGATCGACATGCGCCAGGAAGCGCGCCAGACCCGCGACTGGGCTCGCGCCGACGCCATCCGCGACCGGTTGGCCGGCCTGGGGGTTGTTCTGGAAGATGGTCCGGAAGGTACGCGCTGGCGGTTGAGCCGCCAGGACTGATATGCGGGAGCTTATCTACGGCCGCCAGCCGGTTCATGAAGCTATGCGGGCTGGGCGGCGGCAGGTGTTCAAGCTGCTGCTGGCCCGAGGGGTCAAGCCAAGCGGGATCGTAGATCAAGTCCTAGCACTGGCTGCTTCGCAAAAGCCTGCTATCCCGGTCCAGCAGGTGGACCGGCAAGCGTTGGACAAGCTGGGCGGCGAGGTCCACCATCAGGGCCTCGCCGCCGAGGTTTCTGGTTACCCATATGTGGACCTTGCGGAGCTTCTGGTAGCCGCTCGACAGGCTGGCCAAGATCCCTTCCTGCTGCTGTTGGACCACATCCAGGACCCCCAAAACCTGGGCTCGCTGCTGCGCACCGCCGAGGCCGTGGGCGTCCATGGGATCGTGATCCCTGGCCGGCGAGCGGCTGGGGTGACGCCGGCGGCGGTGCGAGCCTCAGCCGGTGCAGCCGAACACGTGCGTGTAGCCCTCGTCTCGAACCTGGCCCAGGCGATGGACCGGCTCAAGGCCGGCGGAGTATGGCTTGCTGGACTGGAGGCGCTGCCAGATGTCCCTCTTTACTCCCAAGCCGGTCTGCTCGGGCCGTTAGGGCTGGTGGTAGGCAGCGAGGGGGAGGGTCTCAGCCGCCTGGTGCGTGAAAAGTGCGATTTTCTGATCCGGCTCCCTTTGCACGGACGCGTGGGATCGCTCAACGCCGCCGTCGCCGGCGCCATCGCCCTGTACGAAGCTCGCCGGCAGCGCGACCTGAAATGAAACAGTCCCTCGCTGCCGAGGGACTGAGTGGGCAGGGGAGGTTTCGAACCTCCGAAGGCTGAGCCGACGATTTTACAGACCGCCCCCTTTGGCCACTTGGGTACCTGCCCGTGTAGCCATCTATTATACCGATCTTGCTCCGATTGTCAACCGCCGGATCAGTTCTTGCGCCCCACAAAGAAACGCCCAAAGTCGCTGAGGTACTGTGGCAGCCGGCGCCATGTATCCAGGTTAGTGGCCTGCCGCCAGATGCGCTTGGGGCGGAAATAAAAGCGCCGGTAAGCCTCGTGCCACTTTTTTTCCACCAGCTCAGGCGGCAGTGTCGGCAGCTCGTAGCGGGCCTTTTCGTCATGGATGGCATAGTCGCGCCAGTCCATGCTGAACAGCCGGCCATCCCGCTGGGCTATCTCCCACAGCTCGGTGCCGGGGTAGGGCGCGGCGATCATGAAATTCCCCAGGTCGGGGTCCAGCTCCAGCGCCAGGCGGATCGTGTCGTCCATCGTCTCCGCCGTGTCGGCCGGCAGCCCAAAGATGAAAAACCCCATCGTCTGCAGCCCCGCCGCCTTGGCCCACCGAAAGGCGCGGCGCACATCTTCTATCGTCTGCTGCTTCTTGATGCTGTCCAGCACAGCCTGGTTGCCGCTCTCCACCCCAAAGCCGACCCGCTTGCAGCCGGCCTGCTTCATGAGCTGAAAAAGCTCGGCGTCGGTGTGATCGGCTCGCATGCCGTGTATAGTCACCCACGGGACACGGTTCAGGCCCTCGGCAATCAGTAGCCGGCAGATCTCCTTGGCTCGATCCAGCTTTAGGTTCCACACATCGTCGGTGATGCCGATTTCGGTGGCCTTCATGTCGTGCACCAGGTAGCGCCATTCGGCCACCACGTCCTGTGGCGAGCGGGCGCGCCAGGTGTTGCCGGTGATCGGCTTGGAGCAGTAGATGCACTGGTAGGGGCATCCCCGGCTGGTGACCAGGGTATAGGCCCGGGCGTGAGGATCCAGCCCATCGGTCAGCGGTTGCAGGTTGGTGTAGCGCTCGATTTTGAACAGGTGATAGGCCGGCCAGGGGATGCCTTCGATCTCCTTGCGCAGCGGCCGCGCCGGGTTGTGGATCACCTGCCCCGAAGCATCGCGCCAGCCCAGCCCCTTGATCGCAGCCCAATCGCCGGCTACAAGAGCGGAATCACCCTTACCCTGCTGCTGCTCGATCTCACGCACAATCTCGACCAGCGCCTCCTCGGCCTCGCCGCGCACCACCAGGTCCACTTCGGGCCGCTCCATCGACTCCTCGGGCATCAGGGTGAGATGCGGTCCGCCCAGGATGGTGATGGCGCCTTGCGCCTTGGCCAGGGCCGCTGCCTCCCACGCCTCGTAGATCAGTGGTGTGGGGCTGGATACCCCGACGATGTCGAACCGCTCGCGCGCCAACAAGGCCGAGAGCAGCTCCTCCTCAACTTCGGCGTCAAAGAGGATCACATCCTTGTAGCCGGCAGCAAGAAGCGCTCCAGCCAGATAACCCAGTCCCATGTGGATATGCCTGCGCGAATTCCACACACCCGACTTGGGGCTGACCAACAATATCCTCATGTACCCGTTTACCTTTTCTGCACCTGCCGTGCAGCGCTTATTCTACCACACACCCAGGCCCTTGCCACGTTATCACCGCTCCCCGTCGCCTGCCGCTTCCCGCCCGAGCCCTCGCCTGACCAGGAGCGCCGCCACAAGCAGCGCCACGGCCAGCAGGCTCACCGCGATGCCTGCCTCGAACAAGGGCATGGTCCACGACCGCTCTTGGCCGGGCTGCCGGAACATATAGACCAGGACGAACACAAAAGCCAGCGACGACCCCAGCAGCAGACCCCAGCCGGCAATCTGTCGCACCCAACCGCGTATGCCCAGCCGGTCGGCGATCAGGAACAGGGCGATCACCGCCGACAGGGTGGCCAGGATATGCCAATGCCCCACCAGGATCGTCCGCTCCACCTCCAGGTAGGCCGGTAGGCGATAAGTTTCCAGGTTGACCGCGACATAGACCCCTGGGATCGTAACCACGACGTTGACAAAGATCAGCTCGAAAAAGATGCCAAAACGGATCGGGTCGCGCAGCAACGCTCGCATCTTCTGGCCTATGCTGGCTCGCCCCGGCTCCAACCCCTGGCGCATCAGGTGAGCGAATCCCCAGATCGCCGTCAGGATCGCCCCCGGCAGCAAAAAGGCCGAGCCGGCGTTGATCGCCTTGTGCGCTCCCTCCCAGCCAATCACCGACCAGGTTGCCAGGGTGACGACGACGGTGCCGATCAGGGTCAGCGGCACGGCCAGCTTGTGCGCCCGGCCTTTGACGCCGTAGGTGCGGATGATCAGCAGCAGGATCATCACGTCGATCAGGGTCAGCATAATGTGCAGGTGAGCGATGATCATCAGTTGGAACAGGGTGTGCGGCTCCTCCCGCACAATGTCCTCGGCCAGCAACGCCTCAAAACCGTTGCCAAAAAAGGCGCCTGCCGCCGCGCCGATGGCCGCCGACGCCAGGGTAAAGACGGCGACCAGGAAAAAGGCCAGCCGCTCCAGCGAAATCCCCTTCAAGTGAGCGTAGCGGACTGGATCGATGGCCCAACGCCGTGATGGCCACAAAGCGACGGCCAGCAGCGCGCCGGCGTAGAATACGAGCGTCAGGCCGGCCAGGTACACGCCATGGGCAATCCAGTTGCGGCCGCCATAGGCGAAGGTCATCCCGCCCAAACTGGTAAGCATGTACCCGACCGTCACCGGCACGGAGATCGACCGCCGCACCCGGCTCTCTTCTTCGTGGGAGGCGCCCATCGGTACCCGGTCGAGGATCAGGTACACCAGCGCCGCGACAAAGGGGATGGCCAGCGAATGGTACAGCATGATGATCCGGCCCACGCGATGCACATCGCTCAGGTCCAGGTTGAGTAGCTCGGCCAGGCCCAACGGTCGGAGCGGCCCGGAGAAGGGCGACAGGCTGGCCACGATCAGCGCCTCCCAGGCCGTGACGACGATCAGCAGGCCGGGCAGGGTTCCGAACAGGCGTTTCAAGACTTTTGATGCTGTTTGCAAGTCAACCTCGTCACAGGCTTTGCCTCAAGATAGCATACCCTGTGCCGGCTGTCCATGACCAATATCACAGGCGGGATTCGCCGTCCTCAGACCCCTGGATCACCTGCCCCCCGGCGATGGTCGTCCGCACCAGGTTCGTGCCAAACCGGTAGCCCAGGTGCGTGTACGACGGCGCGGCGAGGACGATTAGGTCAGCCCGCTTGCCCGGTTCCAGGCTGCCGGCCTCATGGCCCAGGCCCACAGCATGGGCGGCGTTGATCGTCGCCGCGCTGATCGCTTCGGCGGGGGTCAGGCGCAGATAACGGCAGGCTAGGGCGATCATCAATTGCATGCTCTCGCACCAGCAGGTGCCGGGATTACAGTCGGTGGCCACAGCCAATGCCCCACCGGCGTCGATGATCGCCCGCGCCGGGGTATAGTCGTGATGACCCAGGCCAAAGGGCGTGCCGGGCAGGGCGACGGCGACCACATCCGAGCGGGCGAACAGCTCGATCTCTTCGGGCGGAGTGCAGACCAGGTGGTCGGCTGAGACGGCGCCCATCTCCACCGCCAGGCGGGTGCCCCCCAGCGGCTTGAACTCGTCCACGTGAATCTTGACCCCAAACCCCAATGCCTTGGCTGCTTCCAGGACGCGCCGGGACTGGTCCAGCGAAAAGGCACCCTCCTCGCAGAAAACGTCGCAAAAGACAGGCTGGACCTCAGCCATACCGTTCTGGGCAGCAGTCGGATCTCCGGAAACTTCCTGGGCGATGGCCGGCAGCATCTCCTGGACAACCAGTTCGACATACTCGTCGGCGCGGCCCTTATACTCGGCCGGCACGGCGTGGGCGCCCAAAAAAGTGGGAACCAGCGTGGCTGGCGTCTCGGCTTGCAGCCGCCGGATGGCCTGCCACTGCTTCAATTCACCTTCGACATTGAGCCCATATCCGGTTTTGATCTCCACGGTGGTTGTGCCATGGGCCAGCATCCGGCCGAGGCGGAGCCGGGTCTGCGCCACCAGGTCGTCCAGGCTGGCGGCTCGGGTATGGCGCACGGTGTTCATGATGCCCCCACCGGCAGCCATGATCTCCATGTAACTGGCCCCGGCGATCCGCATCTCGAACTCGTCGGCGCGGTCCCCGGCCCACACCAGGTGGGTGTGGGGATCTACAAAACCGGGCATCACCGTCCACCCGGCGGCATCCAGGTATTTGTCGGCGCGCACCATCCGCCGCAGATCTGCGGACCGGCCGGTCGCTACTATCCGCCCGTCGCGAACGGCTACCGCTCCGCCGGCTATGAGCCCCAGATCGCGCATGGCCGCGCCCCGCTTTGGACCGCCTGCCGAGGCCAGGGTCAGGAGCTGCCCGGCATTGTCGATCAGCAGGTCGGCTTGGATGGTCATGGCTTGGGGCTCTGATGATGCTGCGCCTGGTGGGTGCCCTGCTGACCCTGCAGCAGCTCGACGGCGTGGGGCAGCGCCGGCAGGATCGTTTCCAGGTTTTCCCGAACGGCCTTGGGGCTACCCGGCAGGTTGACGATGAGGGTGTGGCCCCGGATGCCGGCCACGGCTCGGGAGAGCATCGCGTGGGGGGTAATCTCCAGACTTGCGGCGCGCATCGCCTCGGCCAGGCCGGGGGCCTGGCGCTCGATGACGTCGCGGGTCGCCTCGGGGGTCACGTCGCGAGGGGCAAAGCCGGTGCCGCCGGTGGTCAGCACCAGGTCCAGGCCGACCTGATCGGCCCACGCCACGAGCGTGCTGGCGATAATCGTTCGATCGTCAGGAACGACCGCCTCCCGTTCGACGACAGCCCCCAGCCGCTCGGTCACCAGCGCGCGGATAGCAGGGCCGCTGAGATCCTCGTATTCACCTGAATAGCTCCGGTCGCTGGCCGTCAGGATACCGGTCCGGATCATCGCTCCTCCCGCGCTGTAACACACAGGGCAAGATTGCATCTTGCTCTGTGTATATTGCTATATGTCGGCAAAGTAGCTATCGACGGCCGCGTCCAGCAGCTGCTTGCTCAGGGTCGGGCGGGTGCCCAAATACGAAGCGATATCCTGGATCTGATCCAGGATGTCGCGCGGATGGCAAGCCCGCAGCGGCCGGTTTTGAGAAAAGTAATGGCGCTGCATCAAATAGACAAACGCCTCTGGCGGTAGGTCGATATTGTGGGCGGCGCATTCGCGCTGCATGATCTGGAAGAATATCTTTTCGTCCGGGAAATCGATCTTGATCTTGTGGCGGATGCGCCGCAGAAAAGCGTCGTCGACCAGGTCGCGGGGGTCCAGGTTTGTGGAAAAGACGATCAACTCGTCAAAGGGAACCTCGATCTTTTTGCCCGTCTGCAGGGCCAGAAAGTCGACCCGCAGCTCGAGCGGCACGATCCAGCGGTTGAGCAGATCCTGGGGCCGTAGGGCCTGGCGGCCAAAGTCGTCGATCACAAACAGGCCGTTATTGGCCTTCATCTGGAACGGCGCTTCGTACGTCTTGGCGATCGGATCGAAGATGAGGTCCAGGTTCGCCATACCCAGCTCGCCGCCGACCAGGATCTCCGGCCGCCGGATCTTGACCCAGCGCGGGTCTGTCCGGGACTGCCCGCCGCCCGTTCTCTGGGAGGCCGCCGGTGATTCTTCGACCCGCCTGTGGTTTAACTCGTCAAAGACACGGATGATCTGCCCGTCGACGATAATGGTGTAGGGGATATAGACATTGCCTTTGAGCATGCGAATGATGCTCTTGGCTATCACCGTCTTGCCGTTGCCTGGCGGCCCGTACAGGAACATCGACCGGCCAGAGTTGATCGCCGGTCCCAGCTTGTTAATCGTCTCTGCGCTCAGAATCAAGTGAGAGAGCGCCCTCTGCACGTCATCCGGCCCCACCTTCAGATCGCCGATCGACTGCCTGAGGACCATCTTGTTGTAGAGTTCGAGCGACACCGGCGCCGGCCCGATATACTGGTCGCGATCCAGCGCTTGCAGCGCCCGTTCGCTGCCCTTGCCGGCGATCGAGTATTGGTAGCCTCGCTCGCCAAACCCCTTCGACCCGGTGATTTCGACCAGCTCTTCGCGTTTCAGAAACTCCAGGACCTTGTCCAGGACTCCGACGAAGGGCAGGGCCAGCGCCGACGAGATCTCCATGGCGCTCATGTCGCTCTTGTAGTAGATCAACTTGAGCGTGAGGTCGGATAGAAAACCCAACCCCAGACTGGTTTCGTCTATAGTGCGTGGCTCGGGAATAAACGATTCTATAGGAGCCGCGGGCGCAGCGGCCCTTGTCCCAATACCAGATCTAGCTTCCACTTGATTCTACTCACTTTCCTCGCGGAGCATCGCTGCCTCCGGATTTTCTTCGCTCGCAACCTCCGCCGGCGCTGCCACAGGCGATGGCAACGTCGCCTCCGGTGATGGCGCGTCGGGGGACAGGAACACACGCCAGGCGCCGCGCATCCCGTCATCCGTCACGCCGTAATAGACCTGTAGCGTGCCGTCGGGCAGGCGTTGGGCCAGATCGTAGCGCATCTTGCCCGCCCGTTTGGACGACTTGACCAACCCCAAATCGCCGCGCCACTGCACCTGGTCGACCTGGACCGGTTGGGTCTCATGCTCGGCGATAGCATAGCCCCATAGCTTGCGCGCCGACGATCTGGTGACGTTGCGGACGACGCTGCCATTGCGCAGGTCTTTCATAGTATGATGCGGGGCGCCTTTGGTTTCGATCGTCTCCAGGATCTGGACGCCGGTCCCTGGAGGTTCCACCACCCCGGGCGCGGCGGTGGACGCAGCGCTGGCGGCCGACTGTACAGAAGGCGCCGGCTCTGCCCCGGGCGTGCGCCTGACCAGGTTGACAATCTCGTCGCGCAGAGCGATGTTCGTCTCGGCTTCCTGCCGCACGTACACGTGGATGCCCTCCAGCGCGTACGGCACCTCGGCGCCTGCCGGGACGCTGAGCTGCAGCACCTGCCGGCCCTGGGTTTCTACCGTGGTTATATCCACCTCCAGCGGCGGTGTCACCTTGCGTTGGATCTCGGCTCTGAGCGCCGGGATCGCCTCGTCGGGGTCGGCGATGCCAGTCGGCAGCGCCCGTGGGTCGGCCTTGACCCCGACATATATCGTCCCGCCGTTGGTATTGGCCATGGCGACCACGTCGCGCAGGATAGCGTGCAACCGCCCACCCTGGACGGCCATCCCCTCGTGGAACGCCTGGACGATGCTCGGCCCTTCCTCGCGGGCGACCTGGACGTGGTCGAACGGTGCCTTGGCCGGTTGATAGGGCCGCGTCCGGGTAAAGTCATCGTCTTCGAGGACGGCCAGGATAGCTTCAAAGCTGACTTCTGGCAGTTGGATCTCGGTTACCCGCTCGCCGACGCCCAGGCGGTTCTTGTCTTTCGGGTCACGGTTCAGCCGGTGGGCGTCAGACCCTTGGATACAATGCATCCGGCGGGGGTATTCGGGTATCCGCCCACTAAAGAGCCAGGCGGTCGTCCGGCGCCCGCGCTTTTCGAGGTCGGTGACCTCGAGGGCATGCAGGTGAGGGTCCTGGGTATAGGCGATCCGGGTCTGCCCGCCAAAATCGAGGCCTTGCAGGGCCACGCCATGGCTCGAATTGGCGTGGGCGGCGATGACCAGACCTCCTGCTTCGTTTATAAGGCGGTAGGCGGTCAGCACATCACTTGTCGCGCCGACGTCGGTGGCGCCCACGTCCAGCTTGTCTGTTGGGACGTTCAGCTCCAGGAGCAGGTGCTCCAAAGTGCGGATACTGGTTTCGGGCGAAAAGATCGCCAACACGTGAAAACCCAAAGTGGCAGTGAATTCGAATCCCGGCAGCACCAATATCTTGTTCCCAATACGCCGGTATTCTTCCAATTGCTGCTTCTCGTCAGGCTGTATGCGGTTCAACCGCTCCAGCATGTCAAGCTGCTCAATGGTAGCCCGGAGTGCAGCGCAGCCTGCCACTGTGTTGTGGTCCGTGATGGCAATGATGTCCAATCCTCGCATCTCCGCCTTGCGCAATATGTCCAAATAGGTCACTCCTGGCTCCTGCCAATCTGCCGAAGCCGGCGTGTGGAGATGCAAATCCATCTTGTACCACTGCATCTGTTTTTTCTTCTTCTTTGACACTTTAACTCCTTGATGATAGGTTAGGTGGAACCGCCTCCTTGAAGGCGGCCCGTGAAAAATCGGTCCGAGTTGATTACGGCCTTTGCCCTTTTCCGGTGCGAAGGTCTGTCTTGATTGTTAATGTGCCTGCTTGGCCGGCGGCTCTGCCGCCGGTCACTGGCCGCTATCGACCGCCTCGACCTCGGTGGCCCTGCGGATGGCCTCCAGAAGCGCCATCCGGTCGAAAGGCTTTTCCAGAAAACCGTTGGCGCCGGCCTGCTTGCATCGAAATCGATAATCCATACCCGACATCATCAGCACCGGCGTGCGCGCGGTAGACGGGTCGGGGTGGGCGCGGATCTGGCGCAGCAGGTCAAATCCATCGCCTACCCGCAGATGCACATCCAAGATCGCCAGGTCCGGCCGGATCTGTTCTACGGCGAACAGCACGTCGTCCCAGTCCTTCGCATCCTCGATCTCATAGCCTTCAAAATCCAGCAGCGCGCCCAGCAGCCGGCTAATGCCAGGATCATCTTCTACAATCAGAACTGTTGGCACCTTCCCCTGCTCCTCAACGTCACTCTGCATTCTACCATAGTAGTTCAAATTGCTCAAGCTGTCAGCCCGGGTTAGATATTGCCGATCAACTCGTACTCTCCTTCTCGCCTTGACACATTAGCCCCGTCTCGTTACAATGGGACTCCAAGAGGGGAGACTGATGATACACATTATCCTGATTCGCCATGGCCGGACCGCCTGGAACATGGGCGAGGGGCAGGAGGAGCGGTTTCGTGGCCTGCTCGACGTGCCCCTGGCCGATGCGGGGGTCGTCCAGGCTCAAGCCACAGCCGATCGCCTGGCCCGCCAGCCTCTGGCCGCCGTCTATTCCAGCCCGCTCCAGCGCGCGTTCCGCACCGCCGAGATCATCGCTGCGCCGCACGGCCTGGCCGCCGAGGCCCTGCCGGGTCTAACCAGCATGAACTATGGCGAGTGGGCCGGCCAGAGCCACGCCGACGTGCTCCGCCGCTGGCCCGAGCTCTACAGCGCCTGGCGGCGCGATCCGTTCAGCGCCCAGATCCCGGGTGGTGAATCGATCGCCGATCTGCGCGACCGGGCAGTGGCCGCGCTCCGCGGCGCCATCGACCACCATGCCGACGGAGAAACGATCGTTTTTGTCACCCACCAGGTCGTCACCAGGGTATTGGCCTGCACCTTGGCCAGCCTGCCCGACGCCGCCCATTGGCAGGTGCGCCAGGACCTGTGCAACCTGAGCCGGTTTGATTATGACCCAGCCACAGGCGCCTTTGTCGTCGTTGGCCTCAACGACACCTGCCATATCACCCCGGTCACTGGCCGCGCCGCGGGGGACGGCATGCGAATTATCCTGGTCCGCCACGGCCAGACCGGCTGGAACGCGGGCGCTGGCGCTGAGCGCTTCCGGGGCCGCACCGACCTGCCGCTCGATGGCGCCGGGCTGGCCCAGGCACGGGCGCTGGCGGGGCGGTTGGCGGCCGACGGGCAGACCGGGACATTCCCGATCTCGACGCTGTACGCCAGCCCGCTCCTCCGCGCCCAACAGACCCTCGAGCCCCTTGCCGCCGAGCTGGGGCTGCCGATCCAGCCGCACCCGGCCCTGCTTGACATCGACTATGGCTGCTTCCAGGGCCTCACCCATGCAGAAGCGGCCGATCTCTACCCCGAGATCTACCGCCTGTGGCGCGCAGCCCCCAGCCGGGTCCGTTTCCCGGAGGGTGAGAGCCTGGCGGACGTCCAAGCCCGCGTCCGGGCGCTTCTCGGAGAGGCGGCTGCCGACCTTCCTGGTCCAGGGAGCCGGGGCGACCCCGGCCGGACGCTGGTCCTGGTCGGCCACGAGATCGTCAACAAGGTCCTGGTCTGCACACTTCTCGGGCTTGATCTCGACCAGATCTGGCGCATCCGCCAGGATCCGGCCGGTCTCGACCTTTTCCAACAGGAGGGTCCCGGGCCAGGGGTCCGGGAAGGCGGGCGGTGGCTGGCGCAGTGCCTGAATGATACCTGCCACCTGTCAGGCGTCCAGGCTCCTCTTTAGGAGGTGGAGCGCCCGTCCTCTTCGCCGGGGAGGGCGGGCGTTTCGCATCATTCCGGCCTGACAAGCCAGGCTATTTGACCGTAAAGATGGCGACCGCCTTATCCGCTGTGTCCTTGAGCGTGACCTGCTCGCCGACTGTCCAGATCGGCGTCAGCTTGTTCAAGTATAACTGGTTGGGACCGTCTACCCCGATGCGCGTGTTGACTGTCACGCTGCCCCCCGCGTACAGGCGAAAGCTCGGGAAGGCATAGACATTCCCCCCGGCGTCGCTGAGGGTCCAGCCCTGCATGTCGACCACCTGCTTGCCCTTGTTGGCGATGACCACTGCCTCCCGGTCCGCGTTCCCCGGGGCGACAACCTCCGTGATCTGGATCTGGATCTCGCCGGCGACGGGCGGCTGGGTCGGAAAGCCGGTCGCCGTCACGCCCGCCTCGGCCAGGGCCGTAGCCGTCTGGTTAACCGAAGGCGGCTCAAAAGGGATATCGGTCTCGGTCGGCGTCGGCTGTGGCGTCCAGGTGGGCGTAATCTGCGGCAGGCCGCCGACGGGGATGATCAGCTCCATGCCCAGCGTGAGAAAGTTCGGGTTCTCGAGCTGATTGGCGGCGATAATGTCCTCCTCGGGGACGTCGTACTTCAGAGCCAGCCCCGAGATCGTATCCCCGGACTGCACGACGTGGACGACGGGCGCCGCGGTTGGCGTGACGGCCGCGGCGCCTGGAGTAGCCAGCGCTGCCTTGGTCGGCGCCGGGGTCGAGGCCGCCCGGTTGGGCCGGATCAGCAGCAGGCCGACGATCAGGCTGATTACCAGCGAGATTGCGGCGTTCAGGCCGATGATGAACAGAATTTGCTTTCGCGTCAGCAGGCTCAATATCGACATTGCTACCTCCACACAATCCAGGCCAACAGCGCGGCCGTCAATCCGCCGACAGCCGAGGCCACCAGGTTTACCACGTCATTGTTCAGCCACTCCCAACCGCGCGCCAGGCGCGTCTGCTGGCCGCAGCGATGGACGCGGCGTTCGGTCTGTTTCTCACAATAGTCGCAGAAATAGACGCCCTGCGCGGTGGCCCCCAACAGGCTATCGAACAGCGAGCCAGCCAGGCCGCCGGTCACAGCCAGCAGCGGGTAGGCAATGGCAGCCACCTGCCATCCGCCGCCCTTGAGCAGCGACGCCGCCTGGGTCAGGGCCGTCGCCACCGCACCGATGAGCAGCGCCCCGGCCACCGAGGCCCACACACCCAGCCGCGTTACGCCGCCGGAGGTGCCGGCAGCCACCTCTTGGCCGGTGGTGATCAGCCGGGGCGGCACCCGGCTCAAGACGCCCAGCTCCGTGGCCCAGGTATCGGCGTTGACCGCGCCCATTACCCCCAAAAAAGCGGCGAAAAACAAGGGCTCTGGGTCGAGCGCAAAAGCCGCCGCGAGCAGTGCGCCCAGCCCGCCGTTGGCCAGGGCCTGGCCCAGGTCGCGCCGGCTGCCCTTGGCGAACTTGTCCGCTATCCTCTCCTTGATCCCCTGCCGGTAGTGCGACAGCCAGCTCGACGACACAAAAAAAGTGATGAGCAGCAGCCCCCACACCCAGCCGCCCAGACCAAAGATGGCCGTACCGACCAGGACGGCGCCGATCACCCCGCCGGCCGACAGGGCCCGCCGCCAGTAACCCACCCCCCCGATCAAAGCGCTGAGCGCCAGCCCCGCCACCAGACGTTCGATCATGGCAGCAAGCCCAAGGTCGCCAGCCAGAACATGAGTTGGGCGACCGCTGCCGACCCCCACAGCAGGTAGGCCGCGGCCCTCTCCCACCTGTACAGGAGCAGGCCGGCGACCAGGTTGGTCCCGAGGATGATCAGGCCGATAACCGGCAGAGCGAACAGCTCCGCCTTGCCGCCAAAGCGATCGACCTGTCCCGCACTGCCAAAATGCAGCGGCAGCACCAGGTCGAGACCCGGGAACCGGATGCACAGGTAGGCAAACAGAGCCAGGTTGATTGCCAGCGCGGCGCCGATCAGGGCCCACGCCGTCTGGTCGGTCCACAGCGGCCAGGTGAGCCACCTGGCGCGCCGTGTGCCTGCCTCAAACCGCCGGTTAGGACCCAGCTCCCGGCGGGCGGCAAAGGCTTGCAAAAACTGCTCGGGGGTGCGGGGTGAGACGGCAAAGGCCGGTCCGCTCGTCAGCACCAGCAGTTGGTCCGGCCAGGGCCGCGTGGCAAAAAAGTGGACCACGCCGATGCCAGAAATGCGCCCCACCCCTCGCTCCCAGCCCGGCCAGCGCAGGCCCCGCCGGTGGGTGATCGCCCCCTCGATCTGGTCGGACGACAGGATCTGCCGCACCTCGTTGATCGGGATGATCTGCTCCATCCCAGCCTGGTGGATGATGATCCCATTCCGGTCCAGCCGGTATCTGAGGGTGGCGCAGTTCAGTGTATAATAGGCCAAAACGGCCAGCACCGGCAGGCTCGCCAGCGCCAGCAGGCCGAGCAGGAACGACACAAAGCTGATCTGCTGGTTGGGGATGTCGTGCCCGAACAGGCGGCTCAGCAGCAGCCAATCCAAGGCCGCGACCAGGGCCATGAACAGCAGGCCCAGGGGAACCCCCAGCGAAGCTTTAGCCCGGACCGTCAAAGCTCAGCCTCTACCGGTCGTATACCGGCGTGCACCAGTGCTCGTACTTGGCCATCTTGCCCCGCACCACGTCGAAATACAGCTCACGCAGGCGCGTGACGATCGGGCCGATTGTCCCCGTGTCGATGGGCCGGTGCTCGATGCGGGTGATGGCCGCGATCTGGACGCCGGTGCCGACCAGAAAAGCCTCGTCGCAGATATAGATCTCGCTGCGGTCGATGTTGCGCTCGATGGTGCGCAGCCCCATCTCCTCGCGGGCCAGATCCATGATCGTTGCCCGAGTGATCCCTTCCAGGATGTTCGACGTCACTGGCGGCGTGATCAGCACTCCATTGCGGACCATGAAAAAGTTCTCGGCGCTGCCCTCCGAGATGTGGCCCGTCGCCGTCAGCACCAGCGCCTCGTCATAGCCCGACAGCACCGCGTCGGTCTTGGCAAAAGCCGAGTTGATGTAAGCGCCGGTGATCTTGGCCCGGGCCGGCGTGGCGTTGTCGTCCACCCGCTGCCAGCTCGAGATGCAGACGTGGGCGCCCTCCTCCTTTTCGATGTAGCGGCCAAAGGGGATAGCAAAGATCGAGAATTCGTCGGTGAGATCATGCAGCCGCACGCCGATGATCTCGTCGGCCTTGTAAGCCAGGGGTCGGACGTAGGTGTCCTCCCGGTACCCTTCCTTGCGGAGCAACTCGAGCGTCATGTCGCACATCTGATCGGCGGTGTAGGGGAGCTGAATGCGCAGGATGCGGCACGAGCGCAGCATCCGCTCGAAATGCTCCTTCAAGCGAAAGACGTACAACTGCTGGGCGCCGGCGTTCCAGTAGGCGCGGATGCCCTCAAAACAGCCGGTGCCATAGTTAAAGGCGTGGGTCATGATGCTGACCTTAGCCTGTTCGATAGGCACGAGCTGCCCCTTGAAAATCGCAAACCTGGGCATGATCCCTCCTGTTTGTAGCTTCATTGCTTGCCTCCGATTATACCTGCTTTCGAAACAGCGCGCAACTATGTCAGGGCTGCTGCAAGTCAGAGAGCAAAAGCCGCCTGCCTGGGATCGCCGGGTGCCAACTCGGCAATCGCCGCCCAAGCTGCCTACCCGGCCCTACGGGCGGGCCTGCCAGCGGCCGCAATGGCGCGCGCCCTGAGAGGAGCGATATTCACAGGGCCACGTCAAAGCCGACCTGACGAGATTGGTGCCGCCGATATGTTGAGGCAGACCTCCGTACCTGCTCAAGATCCAGAGCGGAATTGAGACCCATCCTTACAGTAGCCATCTGCTGACGTACCGCTCTTGACACTGTGCTCTCTTGTGGCTATAATGCACCCGCAGCCGGGCCGCCAGCCTGCGGCGGGGGGTCGGTATCGACGAGCACAACGGAGGTTAAAAGATGCCAGTATGCGTAGGGTGCGGGGGGAGCTATGACGACGCGTTCAAGTTTTGTCCCTTCTGCGGAAGGGCGAGACCAGAGCCCAACGTCCTGCACGTGAGCGTAACATCACAAGATGTCTGGGAACAGTGTGAGATCGCGGTGGTTTACGACAAGTCGGGGAAAGACTTTAACTCGCGCCTGCGCGGAGGCACTGTGTACTTTGAAGCACTCGCAATCGGTCCGCAAGGCAGATACGCTGCAGCCCGGTCCGAGAAATTGGGCTACTGGGAACTGGCCGGCGACGTGAGACAAGGAATTGAGGTTTTGAGCAAAGCACAACCCAAACTAGACGCTCTGATCAAACAACTAACCGCCGACGGCTGGCAATACATCGGGCGTGGGCGTGCATGGTACAACGAGCAGTTCAGGCACCGGGTTAGCACCTAGTCTGGTTCCCGCCGATGGCCGCCGAATAGCGCGCACTCGCTCGTTCCTTGATCGTGCAGCCTCAGTCTCATATGATGGCGAGGGTCACGCTCGTGTCTGGAAAGTCCGTCTCGCCGTGGGTTGCCGGCACAAGGTTCTCCAGGTGTGCGAGAGTCCCTGACCATCCCCCCTCATGGCAGGGCCGCGTCAAAGTCAGACCGGCGCGGCGCAGATCAGCTCAAAACGGCCCTATAGACAAGATCCCCTTGGGTCGGGATCATGCCAGGCTGATCTCTGGAATGGGAGGGAAGCCGGTCCAGAGTAACTCGACGAGTGCGACGACCTCGGCGGTCTAGAGGCCGGTGCTGGTGAGGTCGACGGTAATCGAGGCAGTGACCAGGTACTCGGCGGTTTCGGCGGTGGCCAGGGTGACGTTGCCGATCGAGCGGGCGGCGGTGGTGAAGAGGGCCATCCTCGCCACCCCGGATGGCCGATAGACGGTAGAACGCTTTGAATCGTGGTCGCGATATCGTCAATCGCCGCCGCGTTTACCCGTTCTCCGGGCGGCAGGCCCAGGTACTCGAATGCCCTGGCGCTGCAGGGATCCTCTGGTTGGCCCTCTACTGAGGGCGCAGCATGGAAATAGAGATGGCAAGGTAATGACAGGGCGATGCATGACTTGATCTCGGCACGGGGCTATGATATACTGCCGTGGGCAAAACCCGGAACGGAGGAATCGCGTGACCGCTGAGGCGGCCGTCAGGACAGAGCACCTGGGCCGGATCTACAAACTGAAACCTAGCCGCAAACAAAAGCAGGCAGCGCGCCGGGAAGGCCGAACCGAGCCGCTTCCGACGCAGCTCGTGGCCCTGGACGACGTGAACGTGGAGGCGTCACAAGGGGAGATCCTTGGGCTGCTGGGGCCAAACGGTGCCGGGAAGACGACGCTGATCAAGATCCTGACCACGCTGCTGTCGCCGACCAGCGGTAAGGCTTGGGTAGATGGGCTGGACGTGGACACCAAGGCGGCCGAGATCCGGCAGCGGATCAACATGGTGTCTGGCGGTGAGACGTCGGGCTATGGGCTGCTCACAGTCCGCGAGAACCTGTGGATGTTTGCCCAATTCTACGGCATCGATTACAGGACTACCGGCCGCCGGATCGATGAGATGCTCGACGTGGTGGGACTGTCTGACCGTAAGGACACCAAGATCTCGGATCTGTCAACCGGGTTGCGCCAGAAGATGAACTTTGCGCGCGGATTCATCACCGATCCGCAGATCATCTTTCTCGACGAGCCAACGCTGGGCCTGGACGTGGGCGCTGCGCGCGAGGTCCGGGACTATATCAAGCGGTGGGTCACCGACAGGCCAGAGAAAACGATCCTGCTCACGACCCACTATATGGCCGAGGCCGACGAGCTGTGCGACCGCGTGGCGATCATCGACAAGGGCAGGATCCTAGCGTGTGATACGCCTTTTAACCTGAAGCACAAACTGCAAAAGGATGCCATTTTTCGCCTCCAGGTAACCTACATGCCCGATGCAGCCGCCCAGGTGTCTGGGATTGAGGGCGTGCGCCAGTGCGTCTCGCGTCAGTTGGACGAGCATACCGAGCTGAGCTTGATCCTCAACGCCGAGGATGTGCTGGCGCCGGTGATCGCGACACTCAGCGCGAGCCAAACGCGGCTTTTGTCGTTGGAAAAGCGCGAGCCAACGCTGGAAGATGTGTTTATGGACCTGGTCGGGCGCGGCCTGGACGAGGACACAAGCCACGAGCCGGGCGACCAGGAATCGGCCCCATAGGGGAGCGGCGCTAGATGAGACGCGGACGCCAAAGGTAGCGCGGGCCTGGCAATGTTCCGAAAACGACGAAGGACCAAGGGCGACAGGGCGCAGATCCCGGTGCCGTCTGAGCTCCCCCCTGTAGCGGGGCTGGACAAAGGGGACGAATATGCCCCGGGGCACCGGCCGCGAGCGTGGCTGTGGACGCTCCTCGCCGCCCTGACGGCGGTTCTGCTGGCCGTCTACCTGGTGGTGCTGGGAGCAAAAGCGATCTATGACGGATTGAGGGATCGGGGAATAGTCAACCAGCAGACCGCCAGGGAGCATTACGATCTGGGAATGGCTCACCTGGAGGCGGGCGAGTACGAGCTGGCCGTCGCCGAATTAAAGTTGGCGCTGCGCTACGACTCAAAGCTGGTCGAGGCCCAGACGCAGCTGCGCGAGGCAGAAGCAAAGGCGCGGGCGCAGGTCACGCCTACATCTGAAGCCCGCCTGGATGCGGCGGCGCTGTTGTACAGGCAGGCAGTGACCGCTTACGAGAGCGGCAAGCTGGCGGAGGCGATAACGGCGCTCGACGAGCTCCGCGGCCTGGACGGCGATTATCAGCGGCAGAACGTCGAGACGATGGTGACCACAGCTCATTACCAACTGGGCCTGGATGCCGTTCGAGGGGACCGGCTGGACGAGGCTGTCCAGCACTTTGAGGTGGTGCTGGCCCTCAAGCCGGACGACGGTGATGCGCGGGATCAACTGAACCTGGTAAACCTGTACAAGGCGGCGCTGAGCAATTGGGATCAGAACTGGCCGGCCACGATCCAGGCGCTCAAAGGCCTCTACGCGCTGGCCCCGGGCTACAAGGACGTCCGCATCCGCCTTCACGACGCCCACGTGTACCTGGCGCAGGCCTATTCCACAGAGGGCGACTGGTGCGCCGCCTCGGAGGAATATGCGGCGGCGGTCTCGACCCTTTCCCTGGAGGGGACTGTGGACAAGCGCGATGACGCGGCGTTCAGGTGCCAGGCCACGGCCGAAGCTCCGCCCCCCACGGCCACACAGCGACCCCAACCCACGGCTACCAGCCCCGCAGCAGCGGCCACCAGCGCCGTAGAGACCACAGCAACACCGGGCGGCGCAACCGGCTCGCTGGGTCAGGGGCGGATCGCCTTTACCAGCTATGACGCCACGCTCCAACGCCACGACGTGTATGTGCTGGACCTGGCGCAAGGGCCGGCCGCGCTGGCGCAGGAGAACGCGAGCCAACCGGCCCTGGCCCCCGGCGGCCGCCTGTTGGCTTTTCGCAACACCCATCCGTCTTATCTGGGATTGAGCGTCTTGAGCCTGGACAGCAGAGAGATCAGCCAGGTGACCGTCCACCTGGAAGATTCGACGCCGGTCTGGTCGCTCGACGGGAAACAGATCGTCTTTGCCTCGAACAAGCATGGCGATCGCAAGTGGCGCATTTATGTCATCTCGCCAGGCGAGGTGCGGGGTGAGGGTGAGGAGTGGATCTTTGGCCAGATGCCGGCCTGGTCGCCGGCAGCGTCTGGGGATAGCGCCGGCCTGTTGGCCTACCATGGCTGCAACGAGCGGGGCGACGAGTGCGGCGTGTGGGTGATGAAGGCTGGCGGCTTTGATCCGGCCCGGCTGACGACCGACCCGAGCGATACGGCCCCCGCCTGGTCGCCCGACGGCAAACGGGTGGCCTTCATCTCCGCCCGATCCGGCAACTGGGAGCTGTACGTGATCGACGCCAG
>JAFGOG010000256.1 GCA_016926595.1 Anaerolineae bacterium | reverse complement strand
TGCCCGCGTCGCCGCCGGACACGTACTACGGGCCGGTGCAGGGCAACGCGACCTTCACGCCGGAGATAGGGATGGAAGTGGAGGCGCGGATTGGCGGCGTGTTGTGTGGGCAGGGCGTCACCCGGGACTATGGCGGGCAGATTGTCTACGTCGTGGACGTGATGGCGGACGATGGGGTGGCACACGCCGGCTGTGGGCAAGTGGGACGGCGTATCACATTTGTTGTAGCCAGTTGGCGGATGATGCCCGTGGGCGTGTGGGACAATAGCCAGCTCGACGAGGTGACGCTGTCGCCGGCATCTGCTGTTTATCTACCATTGGTCGTCAGGGAACAGTGAAACATGACACACGCAAGAAGTAGGAAAGTAGTTAAGATTTTCGGAAGGAGAGGAAAATGTTCGGGATAGTGTCTATACACCACAAATCTGCCTTTGGCTCTCGTGTGCTCGCCGAGTTCCAGCCGAGCCGGCTGGTGCCCGGCCTGGCTGCCGGCGGAGTGGCCGGCAGCAACAACGTGCTCGTCGCCATCTCGCTGGCAGCGATGATTTTCGGCGACCTTTCCGATTTCATTTCTAATGGCATTGGCCTGTTCTTACTGGGGGGCATCGTGGCCGTGATCGCGACCGGATTGCTCAGCTCTTTTCCGGGAACGATTACGGGGATCCAGGACGCCCCGGCTGCCATCCTGGCCGTGGCGGCCGCCGCCATCGTCAACGACATGTCTTCTTCCGCCGCCCCGCGAGAGAAATTTATGACCGTCGCGGCCGCCGTGGCACTCACCGCGCTGCTCACCGGCCTATGTTTCATCCTGCTGGGCAGGTTCAAGCTCGGCGCTTTGATGCGCTTCCTGCCCTACCCGGTGGTTGGCGGCTTCCTGGCCGGAACGGGTTGGTTGTTGATCACCGGCGGGATCGGGGTCATGGCCGACGTCTCGCCCGGTTTCTCGCAGCTCGGAATGCTGTACCATCCGGATATTTGGGTGCGTTGGGTTCCAGGGCTGTTGTTGGCCTTACTGACGTTGATCATCCTGAATCGTTACGACCATTTCCTGATCTTACCCGGCATCTTGCTAACGACGACGGTGCTCTTTTACGGGATCGTCCGGTTTTCAGGCGCGTCTGTCGCGCACGTCAGCGCCCAGGGCTGGCTGTTGGGACCGCTCCCCCAGGGCGGTCTATGGCCGCCTATCCGACTCGCGGATCTGGCGCTCGTGCAATGGACGGCCATCGTGGGACAGGCCGGCAACCTGGCCAGCGTCATGCTGATCAGCGTGGTCTCGTTGCTGCTCAACGCCAGTGGGATCGAGCTGGTCGTCAAGCGAGATCTAGATCTGAACCGCGAGCTCAAGGCCGCCGGCGTGGGCAGCCTGTTAGCAGGGTTGGTAGGGGGGACGGTGAATTATCATGCCCTGACAGACACCGCCTTGAATTACAGAACCGGACGGGGCGGCCGCCTGGCCAGTTGGACGATCTCCGGGTTGTGCGCGCTGGCGCTGTTCTCTGGAGGCGCATGGCTGTCCCTTATTCCCAAGCTGGTGCTGGGTACGTTGCTGATCTTTTTGGGATTGTCTTTTCTGTACGAATGGGTCTATCTGGCCCGGTCCAGGTTCCCGCGGGCAGAATACGCGATCATCCTGTTGATCCTGCTCGTGATTGCCGTCGCCGGCTACCTGGCGGGTGTGGGGGTGGGCATCCTGGCGGCCATCGGGCTGTTCATCGTCAATTACAGCCGCATCAACGTGGTCAAACACGCCTTCTCAGGCGCCGAGTACCACAGCCGGGTCACCCGTAGCAGCCGTCACCAGCAGGCGCTGATGAAACACGCCCAAGAGTTGTACGTCCTGCAGTTGCAAGGCTTTGTCTTTTTCGGCACGGCCAATAATCTGTTGGAATGTGTCCGCCGACGCATCCGCCAGGCCGACCTTCCTCCGGCGCGTTTCGTGGTGCTGGACTTTGAGCAGGTCGCCGGCCTGGACTCGACCGCCCTGCTCAGCCTTGCCAAGATGAAGCAGGTGGCCCAGGAGCATGGGATTACGCTGCTGGTCACCAAGCCCTCGTCCGAGATCCGGCGGCAGCTCGAAAACGGCGACTTCACCGGGCAGGCCGAGGGCTGCGCCCTCGTTTTCGAGGACCTGGATCACGGCCTGGAATGGTGCGAAAATCAGCTCCTGGCGCGAGCCGGCGCACTGACCGATGCAGCCGCACAACCCTTGCAGGAACAATTCCAGGATCTATTGCCCGGCTCGACCGGCCTGGCGAGCCTGTTCCAACACCTGGAGCGGCAACACCTAGAAGCCGGGACGTACCTGATGCGCCAGGAGGATGCGCCCGACTGGGTTTATCTCGTCGAGGCGGGCCAGGTCACGGCGCAGTTGGAGCGTCCCGACCAGCCTCTAGTGCGCTTGGAAACGATGCGCGAGGGGCGCGTGGTGGGCGAAATCGGTTTTTATCTGGGGCAGGAGCGCACGGCCGCCGTCGTGGCCGACGAGCCTAGCGTGGTCTATCGCCTCTCGTCCGACGGTCTAGAGCAAATGGAGCGGCAGTCGCCGGAAGCGGCCTCTGCGTTTCACCGCATCATCATCCATTTGCTGGCCGAGCGCGCGAGCCACCTGATCCGCGTCGTCGGCGCACTGCAACGTTGAGGGCGTGTCGAGTGACGCCTTTCAGATCAAAAGTGTATCGCGAGTTGACCCTTCCTACAACTTTTATTATACCAGGAGGATGACATGTTTTGCTTAACAGTTTCTCACACTGGCGCGGGTCCCTTGATGGCGCGACGGGCCGGCCGGCTCGTTTTGGCCCTGCTTTTGGCCGCGCTGGCCGCGTGGCTTTTCTTCCACGCACTCTCCCCTGCCCATGCCGGATTTGCGCCGGCCACCGGCCCGCAGGCGCGCCTGGCCTCCCTGGCGGCCACCAATATGCCATCCTTCGACGAGCGGCGCTTCTTCGGTCCGCCGGACGATCAAACTAATAGCGTCGCTATCGGTGACATGAATGGCGACGGCGCGCTGGACCTCGCCGCCGGCAATTACAGAGGACAGAGTGCGATCTACTTGAATGATGGTGCAGGGAATTTTCTCAATACTGACGGTTACATGCGCATCTTCGGCCCGCCGGATGGTACTACTGGCAGTATTGTCCTTGGCGATATGAACGGCGATGGCG
>JAFGOG010000255.1 GCA_016926595.1 Anaerolineae bacterium | reverse complement strand
GTCAATACCTTGCACACGAAGCAGGATCATTATACCACGGGCGACAGAGAAAGGCAAGCAGCGATTTGCATTTTTACCACAACGTGCTAAGATGGCCCTGGCTGGGAAACCGGGGACATTCGAGCGCAAGAGCGCGGAAACACGAGGAGGTGTCAACGTGGCTGGTTCGGTCATCACCCATGTAGAGATTTTCAAGCTCAACATCGAGTTCCAAAAGCCCTTTCGGGTCGCCATCGGTACCATCACCCACGCGACCAACATCCTGGTCAAGATCCACAGCCGCGATGGACTGGCGGGCCTGGGTGAGGGCTCGCCCATCGAGTTCATCGCCGGCGAAAGCCAGGCGGGCGCGTTCGAGGCCGCCAGGTCGCTTGCCCACCTGCTGATAGGCAAGGATCCCCTGGCCGTTCAGCAGCGCATGGACGAGCTCAACGCCTTCCTGGTCGGCAATCCGGCCGTCAAGTGCGCCGTGGATATGGCGCTACACGACCTGCTGGCCCGGACCGCCGGGCTGCCGCTGTACGCGCTCCTCGCCGGGGAGAAACGGGCGATCCACACCTGCAAAACCATCAGCATTGGCGAGCCCGATGTCATGGCACAGCAGGCGGCCGAGGTCAAGAACAGCGGCTTTCCGGCCTTGAAGGTCAAGGTGGGCACCGACCGCGTCGAGGACGTCCGCCGCATGGAGGCCGTTCGCCAGGCGGTGGGTAACGGGTTCCCGATTCGCATCGACGCCAACCAGGGGTGGGATCCGCCGCAGGCGGTGCTCGCCCTGCGCGACATGGCCAGCCTGGACATCCAGTTCTGCGAGCAGCCGGTGGCTCACTGGGACTACGCCGGCATGAAGCACGTACGCGACCACAGCCCGGTGCCGATCATGGCCGACGAGTCGCTGTTCGATGATCGCGACGCCTATAAGCTGGCCAGCCAGGGGGCCTGCGATCTATTCAACATCAAGCTGGCCAAGTCGGGTGGCATGCGGACGGCGGCCCGGATCGACGCCGTGGCCCGGGCCGCGGGCATTCGCTGCATGATGGGCTGCATGGCCGAGACACGTCTGGCCCTGAGCGCCAAGGCTCATTTCGTGTCGGCCCACACCAACGTGCAGTTCGTCGATCTCGATTCGGTCTTTCTTCTGGCCGAGGACCCGGTGGTGGGCGGCATCACGTACACCGGGGGCGAGGTGTGCCTGCCCGACGCGCCGGGCCACGGCGCAGACATGGATCCCGGGTTTCTTGCCAGGCTGGAAAGCACCACCGTTGCCGGCTGAGGGGCGGTGCACGAGAGCATGATCGGGAAACCGAGGAGCACCAGCATCCGGGCGAACCTGTTGATCGGCTTTGTGGGCATGGCTCTCCTGCCCGCCATGGCCATCGCCGCAGGATCGAGCCTGGTCGGCTACTACAACGGGCGGCAGCAGGCGCTCGACCGGTTGCAGTCGGTCGCGGCCCTGGAGGAGCTCGAGATCAACACCTGGCTGCAGGCCTTGCAGAGTGAATTGACAACGACGGCGAACGAGGAGTACGGCCTCGAGCGCGTCCAGGTGGTACTCGACCTGGCGCGCGACAACAAGTACCTGAACGCTTACAACAAGGTCACGCGTAATTGGCTCGGCCGCCTGGTAGCGGACATACAACACTACGACGAGCTGTTTCTGCTCGATCTCCGGGGCCAGGTGGCGCTGTCGACAGACGCCGGTCACGAGGGCGATAGCCACGCCGGGGAGGCTTACTTTGTCCACGGCCTTGAGGGCCCCACGGTAGTGCCCCAGTTCTGCGCAGGGTCGGCCATCGTCGCTGTACCCATCCACCACCGGAACGGCGAGCTGCTGGGCGTGCTCGCCGGCCGGGCAAGCCTGGCGCCGCTGGCCCAGATCCTGCGCGGGCGGACCGGCCTGGGCACGACGGGCAAGTCGTACCTGGCCGATTCGACCGGGATCCTGCTCTCGGCAGACTCGGCCTGCGGTTTCCCTGCGCCCGCCGGGCCGGACAGCGGCAAGGTGCCGGGCGACGTCGAGGCTGCCATTGCGTCCCACAGCAGTGGCGCCGGGGTGTACGACGGGTTTCGCGACGTCTCGGTGGTGGGCGTGTACCGCTGGCTGCCGGGGCTCCAGGCTACGCTCCTGGTAGAGCAGGACACAGCCGAGGCGTTTCAGGCGATGGGCGCCAGCCTGGCCGTCAACCTGGGCGTGGCGCTGGCAGCCGTGTTGCTGGCCGTGGGGGCCGCGCTGCTCATCTCGCGCCAGATTGCCAGGCCCATCGTCGGCCTGGCAATGGCAGCGGCCCGGATCGCCACCGGCGACCTGGGACACGAGGCCACGATCGACCGGGCGGACGAGATCGGCGTGCTGGCCGGCGCGTTCAACAGCATGACGGCCCAGCTCCGAGAGCTGATCGACGGGCTGGAGGATCGGGTGGAGGAGCGCACGCAGGCACTTCAGCGCCGCGCTCTGGAGCTGGAGACGAGCGCCCGGGTGAGCCGCGAGATCACGTCGATCCTGGACATCGACGACCTGATGGCGCGCGTGACGGCGCTCATCCGCGACGCGTTTGGCTACTACTACATCCAGATCTTTTTGGTGGACCGGACGAGCGGCGCACTGGTTGGTCGAGCGGCCAGCGGCCCGCCGGGCCCGCAGGACCTGCGCTTGCCGCTGCGTGGCAACAGCCTGAACGCCCGGGCGGCCGAGACCAGAGAGGCGGTGCTCGTCAACGACGTATCGCAGGACTCGCGCTTTCTGGCCGACGAGCACCTGCCCGAGACCCGCTCCGAACTGGTCATCCCGCTGCGGGCGGGAGACAACGTGATCGGCACCCTGGATCTTCAACGGGCGGAGAAGGACGCCTTCGGCCCGGAAGAGGTGCTGGTGCTGCAGAGCCTGGGCGACCAGATTGCCGTGGCCATCGAGAATGCGCGGCTCTACGACCGCAGCCGCGCCCTGGCGGTGGTCGAGGAGCGAAACCGGCTCGCCCGCGAGTTGCACGATTCGGTGACCCAGTCGCTGTATGGCCTGGTCGTCTTTGCCGGGGCGGCCCGGGAGGTCATCGAGGCCGGCGACGGCCAGCGGGCCCGACAGCACCTGAGCCGCATAGAGGGCGCTGCCCAGAAAGCACTGAAGGAGATGCGGCTCCTGCTGTACGAGCTACGCCCGCCGACGCTGGCCGAGGAGGGACTGGTAGGGGCGCTACAGCAGCGCCTGAACGCGGTGGAGGACCGCACCGGCCTCCAGGTCCGGCTGCTGGTCGACGGCGAGATCGACCTGCCGGCGCCGGTGGAAGAAGGCCTGTACCGCATCGCCCAGGAGGCGCTCAACAACGCCCTGCGGCACGCGGGCGCCGGCTCGGTCACCGTCCGCCTCCAGGCCGACGCGGAGAGGCTGGAGCTGGTCGTGGAGGACGATGGCTGCGGCTTTGACGTGGCCGCCGCAGCCGACAGGGGCGGCCTCGGCCTGGCGAGCATGCGCGAGCGCGCCCGGGCACTGGGCAGCCAACTGGAGATTCAATCGCGGCCAGGGGCAGGCACCACCGTCAAGGTGCGGGCAGCGCGAGAGGAGGGGCTGTGATGGCAGAGACACGGCGGATCCGGGTTCTGATCGCGGAGGATCACACGGTAGTGCGGGAGGGGCTGTGCGCCTTGATCGATGCCCGGCGTGAGATGGAGGTCGTGGGCCAGGCGCAGGATGGGATTGAGGCAGTCCGCCAGGCCCGCGCGCTCCGGCCCGACGTCATCCTCATGGACCTGGTGATGCCCCGCCAAGGCGGCGCCGAGGCCATCGCCGGGATCAAGGCGGAGCTACCCGACACGCGCATCGTGGTGCTCACGAGCTTTGCCGAGGACCACCTGGCCTTCGAGGCGATCAAGGCCGGAGCCACCGGCTATCTGCTCAAGGATTCATCCTCCAGAGACCTCATCCAGGCGATCCACGACGTCTATCGGGGCGAACCGTCGCTGCCCCCCTCCATTGCCATGAAGGTCATCCATGCCCTGAACCCCGCACCCCAACCCCCTCATTCTGCGGCGGCCCTTACCGAGCGTGAGCTGGAAGTGCTCAAGCTGGTAGCCCGCGGCCTGTCGAACCAGGAGATTGCCGAGAGCCTGACCATCAGCGAGCGGACCGTGACCACCCACGTCAGCAATATTCTCGGCAAGCTGCACCTGGCGAACCGCACCCAGGCTGCCCTGTACGCCGTGTATGAAGGGCTGGCCGGCAAAGTACCTACGTAAGAGTACGTAGCCCCACAATTCCCGGGTCCGTAGTTTCTACGAGGCTGGAATACGTAGCCGTGTCGATGCGCACCACGCGGCCCAATGATACAATAGAGCCACGCCCAACCCGCGTTCAGTCGGGATGTCTGCATTGTGGCGAAAAAAGGAGGAGAGAACGATGAGACCAAGGTGCGTTGGCCTGTTGTCCGTGTTGGTCGTACTCGGCCTGCTGGTGGCTGCGTGCGGCCCCACCCCTGCCCCCCAGGTGGTCGAGAAGGAGGTGACCCGCGTCGTCTCGGAAACGATCGTGGAGACGGTCATCGTCGAGGGCACCCCCCAGGTCGTAGAAAGAGTCGTAGAGAAGGTGATCACTACCACGCCCGAGCCCACCGCCGGTCCGGCCGCGGGCGGAACGCTGGTATATATGCTGGCCAGCGAGCCGGACAGCCTCGACCCTCACAAGACGGTCAGGCAAACTTCGTGGGAAGTGATGAGGCTCCTCCACAGCTCGCTGGTGACCCAGGATCCGGAGGGCAACTATGTGCCCTACCTGGCCGAGAGTTGGGAGATGTCGGAGGACGGGCTGACGTGGACCTTTCACCTGAAGGAAGGTCTCACCTTCCACGACGGCACGCCCGTGACTGCCCAGGACGTGGCCTGGAGCTACATGCGGGCCAAAGACCCGGCAAACCCGGGCGCCGCAGGCGCCTCGCTGGCGGCCGTGGAATCGGTGGAGGCCACAGACGATTCGACGGTCGTCATGCACCTGCCACAACCGTTCTTCCCACTGCTCACCAGCCTGTCGGACCCCGGCTACTTTGGCATCCTGTCGCAACAGGCTGTGGAGGCGGCCGGCGAAGACTATGGCCGGCAGCCGTTGGGCACCGGACCATACAGGTTCAAAGAGTGGGTTACCGGGGAGAAGGTGGTCGTGGAGCGCAACCCCGACTTTGCCTGGGGACCGCCCTATGCCCACCAGGGGCCCTGGTACCCGGACGAGATCGAATTTCGCATCATCCCCGAGTCCGCGACCCAGGTGGTCAGCATGGAGGCCGGCGAAATCGACGTCGGCGCGGTGGACGCCAGCGATGAAGAGACCATCCGGCAGACGGGCCTCTTCACCCTATACGACGTCCTCATGCCCGGCACCGGTCCCTATCTCCAGTTCAACAACAGCAAGCCGCCCCTCGACGACGCGCGCGTGCGCCAGGCCCTGAGCATGGCCATCGACCGCGACGTGCTGGTCAAGGTGGTGATGAACGGCAAGGCCGTGGCGCAGCACGGGCCTCTCTCTCCGTCTACCATCGGTTACTGGGAGGGCGTGGAGTATGTGGGCTACAGCTACAACCTGGATAGGGCCAGGGCGCTGTTGGCAGAGGCCGGCTACACGGCCAACGCCTCTGGGATGCTGGAAAAGGACGGCCAGCCGCTCCAGTTCACGCTCAAGACCATCGCGGGCGAGGAAACCTGGCTGCGGATCGCCGAGATCATCCAGGAGCAGTTCCGGGCGCTGGGGGTCGACGTCCAGCTGGAGCAGCAGGAAGCCGGCGCGCTGGTGGCCGACGAGATCAGCGGCAACTATGAGATGGGCATGATGCAGGTCGGCTGGCAGGATGCCGACATCCTGTATCAGATGTTCCACTCGAGCATGATCGGGGCGCTAAACCTGAGCCATATCAACGATCCCGAGCTGGACGAGATACTGACCAAAACGCGCACGACGCTCGATCCGGCAGCCAGGCAGCAGTGGGTGGACGACGCGCAGCGGTACATCACCGAGCGGGCGTTCATCGCCCCGCTGCTGTCGCCGCTCAGCTACCTGGCCGTGAGCAATCGTGTCGAGGGCGAGCAGTACTCACTCAAGACCTTTTTCAACTACCTGGACGACGCGTACCTGGTCAGGTAGCCCGGCAACGATACGCCTGCCAGGCGCGGGCGCCGGGCCTGGCAGGCGCGCGCTCATCGACCCAGCACGGCGGGGACCTACCCCTGCCCGCCAGGGCGCGCGCACGAAGGATCAAGGAGCAATAGCATGATTGCAGAATTGCAAGGATATCGCGAGTTTGTGGCAGACCAGATGGACCTGTGGCAGGTGCCGGGCGTGGCCGTCGCCGTGATCGAGGACGGCAAGCTGACCTTTGCCGAGGGGTTTGGGCTGCGCAACGTCGAGGCCGGCCTGCCGGTTACGCCCGAGACCGTCTTTGCCATCGGCTCGGCCAGCAAGGCCTTTACGACCATGGCCATGGGTGTCCTCGTCGACGATGGCTGCCTGGCCTGGGACAACCCCGTACGGGACTATCTGCCCACCTTCCGCCTGTGGGACGCCTTTGCCACCGAGCGCATGACGCCCCGTGACCTGGTGACCCATCGCTCGGGGCTGCCGCGCCACGACCTGATGTGGTACAACAGCCCCCTGTCGCGCCAGGAGATCTTTGACCGCATCCGCTTCCTGGAGCCCAACAAGGATTTTCGTACCTACTTTCAGTACCAGAACCTGATGTACCTGGCCGCGGGCCACCTGGTGGGGCAGGTGGCGGGCAGCAGTTGGGAACAGGTGGTGGCGGAGCGGATTTTTGGCCCGCTGGAGATGGAGTGCAGCAACTTTTCGGTGGCAGAGATGCAGCAGACGGCTAACTTTTGCCTGCCGTACGAAGAAAAGAAGGGCGAGGTGCGGGCCATCCCGTTCCGCAACATCGACGCCATCGGGCCCGCGGGCTCCATCAACTCCAACCTCATCGACATGGCCAACTGGGTCCTGCTCCACGTGAACGACGGGCAGTTCAAGGGCCGGCAGGTCGTCTCACCCGGCAACCTGTCGCAGATGCACACCCCACAGATGGTTATCCAGGGCATGCCCGGGCTCGACCTGATTATGAAGTACGACGAGATCGGGCTGCCGAGTTATGGCCTGGGCTGGTTCATCAATGCCTATCGGGGCCACACCCTTGTCCACCACGGGGGGAACATCGACGGCTTTTCCAGCCTGGTGTCGTTCATACCCGGCAAAGGGGTAGGGGCGGTGGTGCTCACCAACCTGAACAGCACGTTCCTCACCTACGTCGTGACCTTTGACCTCTACGACCGGCTGCTCGATCTCGGCCTGGTCGATTGGGGACCGCGCCTGAAGGGTGACATGGACGCCATGCTGGCCGCGGTGGAAAAGGGCAAGGAAAAGTCAGCGGCCGAGCGCCGGCCCGATGCCCCGCCATCCCACCCACTGGCCGACTATGCCGGGCGCTACGAACACCCCGGCTATGGTCCCCTGACGATCACACTCGACGACGACCGGCTCACCGCCCACTACAACCAGTTCGACCTGCCAGGGACCCACTATCACTATGACATCTTTGAGTTCACGCTGGAGCGGGAAGATCTGAATCTGAAGGCGGCGTTTGCGACCGACGTGCAGGGGCGCATCGCCAGCGTGTCGCTGCCGCTGGAAGGCAACGTCCAGGAAATCCTGTTCGCCCGGGTGGCGCCGCCATCCATGCGCGAGCGCAGCTTTTTGGAGCCGCTGGCAGGCGCCTACGACCTGATGGGCACCCCGATCCGGATCGCCCTGCAGGGCGAGCACACCCTGGTCCTGGCCATCCCCGGCCAGCCCGAGCACGAACTGGAGCCGGTGGAGGGCACCGAGTTTGCCGTCAAGGGCCAGCCGGGCGTGCGCATCGAGTTCAAGCGCGACACGTCGGGGAGCGCGACCGAAGCAGTCATCACCCAGTCAGGCGCCGTCATCAGCGCCCCACGGATCTAGGGAGGATCGATCATGAGCGAGAAGCAAGAGGCGGCCCCGGGCGAGGCCTGGGAGCGAGTCGTGGCCTGCACGGAGGCAGCCATGAAAGCCCATGGGGTGCCGGGTGCGGTGGTCGGTATCCTCCACCAGGGAGAGATTCAGGCCACCGGGTTCGGGGTGACCAACGTCGAGCATCCCCTGCCCATCACCCCCGACACACTGTTTCAGATCGGGTCGATCACCAAGACGTACACGGCCATGGCCGTGATGCGCCTGGTCGAGAAGGGTACACTGTCGCTGGACGAGCCGGTGCGCACCTACGTTCCCGAGTTTCGGGTGGCGGACGAGGACACGTCGGCCCGGGTCACACTGCGCCACCTGCTGACGCATACGGCGGGCTGGAGCGGCGACCTGTTCACGGACATGAGCTTTGGCGACGAGGCGCTGGCCCACTATGTGGGCGCAATGGCCGAGCTGGCGCAAGAGTCGCCCCTTGGAGAGCTCCCGTCGTACAACAATGCAGCGGTGACGCTGGCCGGCCACGTGGTGGCAATGGTGACGGACAAGACGTACGAAGCGGCTATGCAGGAGCTGGTGCTGGAGCCGCTGGGGCTAAAGCGCTCGTTCTTTAACCCCATCGACGTGATGGTCCATCGCTTCGTGGTGGGGCACTCGGCCGGGCCCAAGGGCCCGCAGGTGGCCCAGCCGTGGCCCATCCCGAGGGCCGAGAACCCGTGCGGCGGGCTGGTATGCGACATCGGGGACCTGCTGCGCTTCGCCCGCTTCCACCTGGGCGATGGGACCACGGAAGACGGCACCCGGCTGCTGTCGGCGGAGACGATGGCTGCCATGCACACCCCGCAGACGACCTTCTGGGACGGCGAGTCGATGGGCCTCACCTGGTTCCTGCACGTCACCGACGGCGTGTTGCGGGTGTCGCACGGCGGGAGCACCATCGGCCAGCAGGCCGAGCTGACACTGGTGCCGCAGCACGGCCTGGCCATTGGCGTGATGACCAACGCCGACGAGGGCCTGGCAGTGAACCAGGACGTGACCAAGTGCGCGCTACGCGAGTATGCAGGGCTGGACGTGCCCGATCCAGAGGCCATCGACGCATCGCCGGAAGCGCTAGCCCGGTTCGCAGGGCTCTACACGCGCTACATGGTGGACCTGGAGCTGGGCATGCTCGCCGACCAGTTGGTGGGCCAGATCCGGTACACGGCCGGCTTTCCTACCAAGGACTCGCCGCCGCCGCCCTGCCCGCCGCCCATGACGCTGGGCCTGTGCGAGCCGGACCGGCTGCTCTTTCTGAATGGCCGCCTGCAGGGTCTGGCGGTCGACGTGGTGCGAGACGCGGACGGAGCGATCGACTATCTGCGCGCCGGCTACCGGCTGCAGAAACGGGTGCGCTAGGGGGCTGGCCAGATGGCGCTGTACGTGGCGAGAAGGCTGCTGCTCCTGCTCCCCATCCTCGTCGGGGTGTCGCTGCTGACCTTTGCAATCCTGCACGTGACCCCCGGCGACCCGGTGGTGATGATGCTGGGCCAGTATGCCACGCCGGAGCGGATCGCGGGGCTGCGGCAGGAGCTGGGCCTGGATGACCCGCTTCCCGTACAGTACGGCCACTATGTGTGGCGAGTGCTCCACGGTGACCTGGGGCGCTCGTTCCGCAGCCAGAGGCCGGTGATGGACGAGATCCTGGACCGTTTTCCCAGCACCCTGGAACTGACGGTGGCCGCTCTTGTCCTGTCGATGATGGCCGGAGTGGCGGTGGGGGTCATCGCCGCCACCGCGCGGAGCCGGTGGGTGGACGGCGGGCTGATGGCAGGGGCGCTGGTGGGCCTGTCGATCCCCGAGTTCTGGCTGGGGATCGTGCTGCTGATCGTGTTTGGCATCAAGCTGAACCTGGTGCCGGTGACGGGCGCCGCCGGCCTGAAGGGGTTGATCCTGCCGGCCTTTACCCTGGCCCTCGGCCCCGCGGCGGTCCTGGCCCGGCTGACCCGATCGAGCATCCTGGAGGTGATCCGCGAGGACTATGTCCGGACAGCGTGGTCCAAGGGCCTGGCCGCGCGGGCGGTGATCCGCAATCACGTGCTGCGCAACGCCCTCATCCCGGTGGTGACGGTGTTGGGCCTGCAGTTTGCCGCCCTGCTGGGCGGCACGGTGTTTATCGAAAATGTGTTTGCCCGGCCGGGGATCGGCCGGCTGGCGGTCAATGCCATCGCCACGCGCGACTATCCGATGGTACAGGGCATCGTACTTTTTACTGCCGTGGTATATGCGCTGCTGAACCTGGCCGTCGACGTATTGTACGGCTTTTTGGATCCAAGGATCCGCTATGACTAGCACCGGACAGGCATCCAGGCTGGCCCGCCGGGCGGGGCCGGCTGCCAGAGAGGCAACGTCGCGGCGCAGCGCCTGGCAGACGCTGCGCCGCAACCCGATCGCCATGATGGCGCTGGCGGGCTTGATGCTGGTCATCCTCGCGGTACTCCTGGCACCGGTCATCACGACCATCCCGCCCAATGCCCACGACTATGAGCACCTATTGGAACCCCCTTCGCGCACCCACCCCTTTGGGACAGACGACCTGGGCCGTGACATCTTGAGCCGGGTGCTGTGGGGGGGGCGCGAGTCGCTGCGCGTGGCAGTGATGGCGGTGGTGGTGGCAATGGGCGGGGGCATCGTGGTGGGGCTGGTGGCCGGCTACTTTGGCGGCTGGGTCGATAACCTCATCATGCGCGTCGTCGATGTGTTCTTGGCCTTCCCCAGCATCCTGTTCCTGCTGACCATCGTCGCCGCGCTCGGGCCGGGCCTGGGTACCGTGCTGATCGCCCTGGGGATCTCGGCCATCCCGGCGTTTTCGCGCCTGGTGCGCGGCTCGGTGCTGGCGGCCCGGAATTACGAGTACGTCACGGCTGCCCGGGTGATGGGCGCGGGCAACGGGTACATCATGTTTACGCAGATCCTGCCCAACATCCTGTCACCGCTGATCATCTATGCCACGGTGGGCCTGGGCGGCGCGATCCTGACGACGGCGGGGCTCAGCTACATCGGCCTTGGCGCTCAACCCCCCTCGCCAGAGTGGGGCGCAATGCTCAACGCCGGGCGGACGCATCTGCGCGACGCGTGGTGGTTGTCGGTTTTTCCCGGCCTGGCCATCTTTGTAGCCGTCCTGTGTGTCAACCTCCTCAGCGATGGCCTGCGGGATGCTCTGGACCCCAGGCTGCGGCTATGAGCACAGAAGCGGGCGGAGTGCCGGTCCTGCTGCAGGTCGAGGGCCTGAAAAAGTACTTTGCGCTCAACCGTGGCCTGATGCGGCGCCACGTGGGCGACGTGCGCGCCGTGGACGGCGTCACGTTCGACGTGTATCGAGGCGAGACGCTGGGGCTGGTGGGTGAAAGCGGATCGGGCAAGACGACGGTCGGGCGGACCATCCTGCGGCTGTATGCGCCCACGGCCGGGCGGGTGATGCTCGACGGGACAGACATGCAGGCACTGCGCGGCCGGGCGCTGCGCCGGGCACGCCGCCGCATGCAGATGATCTTTCAGGATCCGTACGCCTCCCTCAACCCACGCATGATGGTGGGGGCCATCGTGGCTGCACCCATGGCCATCCACGGCGTGGCCCGCGGCCGGGAGGCGCAAGAACGAGTGGCCGAGCTGCTGCGGCTGGTGGGATTGAACCCGCACCTGGCCAACCGCTACCCTCACGAGTTCTCCAGCGGGCAGCGGCAGCGGATCGGCATCGCCCGAGCCCTGGCGCTGAATCCCGAGTTCGTGATCTGCGACGAGCCGATCGCCGCATTGGATGTGTCGATCCAGGCCCAGGTGGTCAACCTCCTCCAGGACCTGCAGGCACGGTTCGGGCTGACCTACCTGTTCATCGCCCACGATCTGAGCATGGTGCGGCACATCAGCGACCGGGTGGCGGTCATGTATCTGGGCAAGATCGTCGAGCTGACGGGCCGCGACAGTCTGTACAGCAATCCCCTGCACCCCTACACCCAGGCCCTGCTGTCGGCGGTGCCCATCCCCGACCCGGGCGTTGAGCAAGGCCGGATGCGTATCATCCTGGCGGGCGAAGTGCCCAGCCCGGCCAATCCCCCGCCGGGCTGCGTCTTTAACACCCGCTGCCCCGTGGCCTACGAGGCGTGCTTTGAGGCGGTGCCCGCTTACCGCCAGGTGGCGCCGGGCCACTGGGTGGCCTGCCACCGCGTGCAGTGAGGGCCCGGCACGTACCATGATAAGGCGCTGCCCTTGGAGCTGCACAGCCACTTATGGCTATTGTCACAACCCCATAAACTTTTGTCTCACGGGGCGCATGAAGGTTGGCGGCGTATAACAGATAGGGAACAGGTCAAACTTCTACGGAGAAACGATCCGAGAGGCAAGCTGTGGAGCTGCCCTTTGAAAATCGGCTTCGTTCAACGTCACGATTCTTTCGGCATTCCCCTTTTCGGCCGATTGGAGAATGAGCGCATCATAGGTCACCCCGCCGACGATCCCTGTCTCCGACAGTCGCTTGATGATAGATGCATAGTCTTCGCCTGTTAGTGCGACCACTTCGAGGGCATCCAAAACATTCTCCTGGATTAGCTGCCAGGCGATGGCGGGAGCGATGCGCGGGCGCACCGGCAGCGTCGTAAGGATCGCGCACAGCTCGGCAACCGAGTGGGCTGCAACAAGCCCCGTGTCCGCCTCCGCTCTTGCGCGCTGCAGCCAGGGCAGTGCTACGTCGTGCATCGGATGCGCTTCGACAATTGCCGCCACCAGTACGGAGGTGTCGAGCAGAATTCTCACAGGTTCATCCTACCGACAAGAGAGACAACCCGAGCATCGCGATCTTGCCTGACAGCACCGCCAAGATCGGCAACCGGCTCGGCATGCACCACCAAGACACCCCCCTTGTCGACAAGCACAGGTGGGTGTCCTTTGCGCCTGATCCACATCTCCCCCGCTTCACCTTCCTCCAGGATCAGGGTCATCCCTGGCTCCACACCAAGGCGATCCTGAAGTGCGACCGGTAAATGAATGCAACCCTGTTCGTCGATTGGCAGTTCAGCCAATTCAGTCATGACAGATCCTTCGCTTCTCTTGCTCAACCCCACTCTGACTTAGATACCTCAATACCATCTGTCGATGATTATAAGGCAATCGTGCGCAGTTGTCAACCCGAGTTCAATTTTCTGGCAACAACGCCCCCAGCGCCGCCACAAGCGCCTCCACATCCTCCCGCGTATTATACCCCTGCACCGACACGCGCACGAACTGCCGCCCGCCCCACTCGATGATCGGCACCTCGACCCGGTAGTCGTCGTACAGCCGACGCTTCAGCTCTCCCGCATCGCACACCGGCAGCTCGAACGTCGCCATCTGTGCGTACCACTCTGGCGAATCAGGGCTGACGGGCTTTAGGAAGGGCACATCGCGCAG
>JAFGOG010000254.1 GCA_016926595.1 Anaerolineae bacterium | reverse complement strand
GTCTGGCGCGCGGCCAGGGCGGCCAGCAGCGTGAACGGTTCCGCGCCCCACTTGGAGCCAAAGGCCCCGCCGACATAGTTGCAGATCACCCGCACCCGGTCTTGCGGGATACCCAGCGCCTGGGCCAGGCTGCTGCGCGCGCCGTGCACGCCCTGCGTCGAGTGCCAGAGGGTGACCTGATCGCCCTCCCACTGCACGACGCTGCCGTGCGTCTCCAGGCAGCAGTGGGCCGCGATCGGCGTGGTAAAGGTGAGGTCGACGGTCACGTCGGCCTCTTCTTCGCCGGCCTGCATGTCGCCGCGCCGGTAGACCTGGCCCTCGGGGTTGATCACGTTGCCCGCCGCCATGCCGTCTATGGCCGGCGGGGCGTCCGGCGCGGTAGCCGTAGCCAGGTCGTGGACAAAGGGCAAGGGCTCGTAGTCGACCTCGATCAGGCCCAGCGCGTCCTCGGCTGTCCGCTCGTCCTGGGCGACGAGGAAGGCCACTTCGGCGCCCGGGTAGGCCAGCTCGCGATCAAAGACTGCGCGCCCCTCCAGGTGGGTCACCGGCGGCGGCTGGTCGATGTGCCAGACCAGCCACACCCCGGGCAGCGCCTCGGCCCGGCGGCTGTCGATGCCGACCAGGCGGGCGTGGGGGTGCGGCGAGCGCAGGAACCTGCCGATCAGCATGCCCGGCAGCTGCAGGTCGTGGGTGTAGCGCGCCTGCCCGGTGACGCGGGCGACGCCGTCGACGCGGGGCGTGGGCCGGCCAACGGCGTTCAGGCCGGCGTCCTGGGCCCATGGCTGGACGTGTTGTGGCTCGACGATCGCCTCCCGTTCCTCGATGCGTCCTTCGAACTCGACCTTGGTCTTTTTAATCGTCGGCATCGCGGCCTCCCTGAGTCGCAGACGACACCTGCGCGGCGTCTTGTCCCTCCGCGGCCGCCAGCACCGAGGCCAGGATGTTGGGGTAGGCGCCGCAGCGGCACAGGTTGCCGGCCATCTCGCGCTGCACCTCCTGCGGGGTGGGATGTGGGTTCCCTTCCAGCAGCGCGACCGCCGACATCACCTGGCCGGAGGTGCAGAACCCGCACTGGTAGCCGTCGTTTTCGACAAACGCCTGCTGCACGGGATGCAGCTGCTCGCCCTGGCTCAGGCTCTCGACGGTGCGCACCTGGCGCCCCTCGCAGTCGATGGCCAGGGTGAGGCAGGCGTAGGCGGTTTGGCCGTCGATGATCACCGTGCACGCGCCGCATTCGCCGCGACCGCAGCCGTGCTTGGCCCCGGTGAGCCCTAATTCTTCGCGTAGCACAGAGAGCAGCGTGCGGCGCGGTTCGATGTGCACCACCACGTCCCGGCCGTTGACGTGCAGCGCGACCGGAACCTGCTCTGGACCTCGAAAGTCGAGCGCCATTGTCCCTCCTCTCATGGCGGTGAACCACACCACCACGGCATCTGTCATTGCGAGCGGCGGTGCTTGCCCGCCGCGACGCAATCCCCAACTGTGCATCAAGACACAAATTGGCCCTTCTGCCGGACATGGAGGTTGCTTCGTCAAGGCAAACCAAGCGTGTTTGCCTTTCCTCGCAACGACAAACGCCAGCTAGATGCTCAAAAGCCGCAACGCCAGGTCGGCCGTCGTCTCCGGCTTGACCTTTAGCTCGACGTCGATCAAGTTGCCTTCCTGGTCGACGCCAAAATGGCTGCGGATGATCCCCTCGTAGACCTTGCCATAGTTCTTTTTCTCGCCCCACGCGCCGTACATGCTCGCCACCTGGTGGTCGGGGTCGGAGAGCAGGATAAAGGGCAGGTTGTACTTGTTTCGGAATTTGGCCAGGGCGGCGGGTTGATCGGGGCTGATGCCGATCACGGTCATGCTGCCGGCCTCGATCTGCACCCAGTTGTCGCGCAGGGCGCAGGCCTGGGTCGTGCAGCCGGGGGTATCGGCCTTGGGGTAAAAATAGATCACCACCTGCTGGCCACGAAAATCGGCCAGGCTCACCGGTTGGCCGGTGTCGTCGAGCAGGGTAAAATCGGGTGCGGGTTGGCCCGTCTGTAACATCGTTTCCTCCTGGTGAAAGGACACAGAGTCTCACAGAGACGGAAAAGAGAGAAACTCAGAGTAACTCGGTGAAACTCTGTGTCTCCTCTGTGCGCTCTGTGTAACGGTTTTTACACAATGTCGCTGGTATCGACCCCGACCAGGATGCGGTTGCCCTCGATCTTGACCGGGTGGGTCGGCAGGGGGATGACCGCCGGCGGGCTCAACACCTCGCCGGTGGTGACGTCGAAACGCGCCCAGTGGCAGGGACAACTGACCACCTGGCCCACAAACTGCCCTTTTTCCAGCGAACACTCGCGGTGGGTGCACTGCTCGTCGGTGCAATAGTACTCGCCCTGGACGTTATAGACCAGCACCCGCCGCCCGCCGGCCCAGGCCGAACGCATCGTGCCCATGGGGATCTCGTCTTTGGTGGCTACCTGGATATACTCGATCATCTTGTGCCTCCTGATTGGGTTCTTGTTTGGGAACGGTTCCTGGTTGTGTGATGCTGCGGGCCATTATCCACGAGAATGGCTGCTTTGTCAAGCCCAACAACACCTGTCATTGCGAACCGCGCGCTTTTTGCGCGGTGAAGCAATCCCCAACTGGTCAACGGGCACCGAGCTTGCATCTCATTCGCCGCGAGCTTGGGGGTTGCCACGGCACGCAAAGGGCGTATGCCTCGCAACGACGGACGAGGGTGCATTACAAAACGGTTGCGAAACTGAAACGCTTTTTGGGCATCGGCCAGTTGTACCCAGGCCGTCTCTGTGCTATAATAAGAGTGTGCCAGTAAGTGGCATCGGGGAAAGAAAGTGAATCGCCGTGGTCTCGACAGTCACAACCACTACCATCTCTACGGTGACGACGTTGTCGCTCGCCGGGTCGCTGGCCCTCGCCGCGATCATCACCCTGCTCGTCCTGTTGATCCAAAAAGAGCTGACCACCGCCTCCAGGGAGCGCGCCGCCCGCGCCTTGGGCCGCGTGCTGAACATTGGCATCGTGCCCTTGCTGGTGGTCTTTGCCTTTATCGTGGTGGTCAAGGTCGTGCAGGCGCTCAAGTAGGCGACCGGGGCCGGGGCAGAGTGAGCCATCTCGTTGTCCAGGGGAAGGGGACTCTCTGCGCCATGTCCTCGCTCGCGTAGGGGCGGGCCTCGCGCCCGTGCAAAACATCCTTCTACAACAAAAGGCGATGGAGTAGACGCTCCATCGCCTTTTATCGTGTCATCTCATGACGGCCCGGCGCGCCGCCGGCCTCACCCGGCGCATCGCCGGTCTACTCGCCAAACGTGTCCGCCAGGAATGCGCTTAGCTGTTCGACCTGCGGCACCAGCACGTCGTCCTTGGTCGCCGTGACCAGCCCGGCGTCGAAGGTCAGCCGCTCGACGGTCACCCCTTCCGTCTGCACCAGGCACACCAGCGACAGGATCTGCTCGAGGGTCAGGTCGGTGACCACGTCCTGGTGGAAGCGCCAGCCCAGCGCGGGCAGTTTGAGCAGCATCTTGGGGTCGCTGAGCTGGTCGTACAGCGCCTGCAGCACCTGGTCCTGCGGTTGGAGCCACTCCCACTCATCCGTGGCGCCCCTGTCCACCGCCAGGCCAATGCGCATATAATCGAGCGCCGCCTCGCCGCCCAACCGCTGTTTCCCCGCCGGGAAATAGGGATAGCCGTAGGGCCGCCCGTCGACCGGCTTGGGCAGCTCGATCTCGATCCCGCCCATGGTGTCGATCATGTCGGTAAAGACCTTTTGGCTGAGGCTCAGATAGTGGTCGGGCGCCAGGCCAAAGTTGTCGGCCAGCGCCTGGGCCACCGCGCTCGCGGCGTAGGCCATCTTGGCCCGCTCGCTGCCTTCCTGGAGCGGCTTGGCCCGGTCATAGATCGCCGTCAGCGTGTCGGCCTTGACCTGGGGCAGGTGCGGCGTCTCCAGCCACAGGTCCGGCGGCAGGCCCAGCATGCGCACGGTCTGGTTGGAAAAGTCGATCTGGACCAGGTGCGGCGCGTCGGCGCCGCGCAGCGGCGCCTGCAGCATGTTCTCCCCCAGCAGCAGGATGGTCATGCGGCCCTGCTGGCCGCAGACCGCGGCCGGCTCGGGCGTGGCCGTGGGCTCGGGCGTAGCCGTGGGCGGGACGGGTGTGGCTGTGGGCGGGACGGCCGTCGCTGTAGGCGGGACAGCCGTGGGCGTAGCGGTCACCAGCGGGACGACATACGCCGCGGCGGTGGCTGTGGCGGCGGCGTCGGCTGCCTTGTCCGGCACGACAATGTCCAGCGCCCGCCCCAGCGGCACCCTGAACAGCACCAGCGCGCCGACCCCCACGATGGCGATCAACGCGACAACGGCAATGATGATGACGACGGTCGACGTTTTCATGTTCGCACTCCCTCTAAAGATCACCGCAAAGAACGCCAAGAAGATCACCGCAAAGGCGCAAAGAACGCCAAGAGTCTCACACAAAGGCGCAAAGAACGCCAAGAGTCTCACGCAAAGGCGCAAAGAACGCCAAGAGTCTCACACAAAGGCGCAAAGAACGCCAAGAGTCTCACACAAAGGCGCAAAGAACGCCAAGAGTCTCACACAAAGGCACAAAGGACACTAAGAGAACCACTTCTATTCTAACATGGTGGGTAAAGGGGCTTGGTTACAGTTTGGTTACAGTTCTCTCTTTTCTTCCTCTCTCTTCTCTCGGTGAATCTCTGTGTAGCTCTTATCTTCCCACGATCAGCGGCATCACCAGGAACAGCACGATGTTGGTCAGCCCGTGGGCCAGGGACACGCCCAGGATCGAGCGCGTTTTGGCCACCACCCAGGCGAAAAACAGGGCCACCACGAACACAAAGGGGATGTCGAGCCACGAGGCGTGGCCCATGTGCAGCACGGCAAAGATCGCCGACACGTACAGCAGGTCCATGGGCCGGCCCAGTGACTCGCTCGCGGCGCGCTGCATGACCCCGCGAAAGACCAGCTCTTCGGTAAAACCGGTGCAGACCAGCAGGATCAGCGCGGCGGCGAGGAGGGGGCCCCAACCTGGCCCGGTGGCGATCGACGCCGGCTTGAGCAGCAGGTACTCCAGGTAGCCAAACAGCAGCCCGCTGAACCCGACCAGGATCTGCACGGGCAGGCGGTTGAGGGTGAGGCCGACCGCGGTTGCCGAAAAGCCGGCCAGGCGGGCGAACAGGGCCGCCGCCAGCAGCAGGGGCACGCTGGTGGCCAGGTACCAGTAGACCTGCGGCACGCCGGCCAGCGGCAGGGAGAGGCTGACCAGCCGCACCAGGGGCACGATGCACAGGCTGAGGATGAGCTTGTAAAAGGGGCGCCGCCAGACCAGCGCGCCGTGGGCGATCAGCACGACCAGCAGCAGCCCGTTGGCCCACAGCCCGGCGTTGGGGCTGAACACCAGGGTCAGCAGCTCGATCCCGGTGAGGGCCACGAAATAGAACAGGGCCAGGGGGAAGGGGTAGGCGTCCAGGAAGGCGACAAGACAGGGGCTGGGGGCTGGGGGCTGGAGGCTGGGGCGAGGGGCGGGGGGCTGGGGGTTGGCGCCGCGGTACCTGAAGGCACCAGGGTACCTGAAGGCGCCGGGGTATTTGGCATCCCGGTACCCGGTACCGCTGTGCCTGCCGGCGCCGTGCGGCGAGGCGCCGGGGTACCTGGCGGTACCATGGTCGAGCGCGTTGAGCTGCGCGCGGGCCGCTGCGTTGCCCGGGTTGATCGCCAGGGCGCAGACCAGGCAGCGGCGTTGTTCGGCCTCGCTGTCCACCGTCTCGGCCAGGTGCAGCCAGGCCTGCTCGTGGAGCGGGTCGGCCTGGACCAGACCCTCGAGCAGGCGGCGGGCCTCGGCCTTCTGGCCAGCTTGCAGGGCCACGATCGCCCCTTGTAAGGTTGGGTTATCAGCTCTCAAAGCCATAAGCTTCTCTCCGTGTCTCTCTGTCTTGTCTCAGTGATTCTCTGTGTTCCCGTCCTCTGTGTCCCCATCGACACCGGCTCGGTTACCTCGATCCACAGGCGCAGCGAGCGGTAGGGCTCCGGCACGCCGCCCCGGTAGAGCAGAAACTCGATCTGCACGTCTTCGCCCACCGCGACCGGCACAAAGGTGATCACGCGCTCGTCCACCGCTTGTTCTTCGAGCAGCACGGGCTCGCTGCCGCCGATGGCTTGCCCATTGTTCACCACGTCCACCCGGTACCAGGCCGGCTCGCCCTCGTGGTTGGCGATGCCCACGGTGACCGTCAGCGGCTGCCCGGCGGCCGCCCGGCGCGGGAAACCCTCGGCCAGCCCCTCCGGGCCGAGGATGTAGAACTCGGTAAAGCGGTCGCCCGGCCTGGGCAGGAGCAGCAATGCCGCCGCAGAGATGGCGGCGACGGCAAAGGCCATGGCTAGACCGGCGTAGAGCAGCCGGTTGGCCCGGTCCTGGGCCGCCCACCAGCCGCGCAGGTCGAGCGCGAGCGCCGGCTCAAAGCGCTCCGCCTCCGGCAGCCGCGTGCGCCGCGCCCAGGCGACGGTTGAACAGACGGCGATGACCAGCGCATCGGCGACGACGATCGGCCACAGCCGGATGCCCCACGGCAGTGCGTCGAGGATCAGGGCCAGCGGCGGGACCACGGCGACGGACAGGCCAAAGGACAGGGCCAGCCGTTCCGGCCCGTCCAGGTCGTCCGCGCGGCCAAAGAGCGCCGCCTGCAGCGCATAGCCGGGCACAAACAGCACATAGGCCAGCCCCAGGGCGACGCGCAACCAGGCCAGGGCGGCGGGCAAAATCCCGGCCTCCCCGGCGGCGATCAGCCCCACCAGGGCCAGGCCGAAAAGGGCGATGGGTAGGAATTCGTTACGAATGCGCATGGCCCCACACCTCTTGGTACACGTCGACCGTTTCCCGGGCTGTCCGTTCCCACGAAAACTGCCCCGCCCGCCGCAGCCCCGATTCCCGCAGTGCCTGTCGCAGACCCGCGTCCGTCAAGACGCGGAGCATGGCCTGCGTCAGCCCCTCGACGTCGCGCGGGTCGACCAGCAGTGCGGCGTCGCCGACGACCTCGGGCAGCGAGGCGGCGTTTGAACAGACCACCGGCGTGCCGCAGGCCATCGCCTCCAGCGGCGGCAGGCCAAAGCCCTCGTAGAGCGAGGGAAAGAGGAACAGGTCGGCGCCGCTGTATACCGCGGGCAGATCGGCGTCGTGAACATAGCCCGCAAAAACGACGTAATGGTCTATCCCGAGCCTGTCGAGCGTCTCTGGCATCCTGGACTGCTTCCAGTTTGCGCCGCCCACGACAACCAGCGGCCGACGCTCTCCCATTTGGTGCAGTTGAGCATAAGCATGCAGCGCCGTGGTCAGATTCTTGCGCTTCTGAAAACCGCCCCCGAACAGAACATAACGCTCCGGCAGGTTGTGCCGGGCGCGCACCGCCTCGATCTCGGCCCGGGATGCGGGTCTGTACGAGCCGCTCGCCGCCAGGGGCACGACGTGGATCCTGGACGCCTCGACCCGCAGATAGCGGATGATGTCCGCGCGCGAGGCCTGGCTGTCGGTGATCACGGCATCGACCCATGGCAGCACCCGCGGTAGCCAATGACGGTAGATCAATGTATCCAGCAGCGTGCTGGTACCCGGATAGCTCCAGGCAAAGACGTCGTGCACGGTGACCACGGCCCTGGCCCGGCCCGCGCCAAGCAGAAACGGGGTGACCCCGGTTGGGTCGTGGAGGACGTCCAGCCCCAGTTCCGCAGCCAGCCGCGGCAAGATCAGGTTGCCCAGCGTCAGCAGGCCGGGCAGCAGGCGGCAGCCGGGCAGGCGCACGCGCCCGGCGCCGGCCAGCCCGGCCAGGGGGCCGATCTCACCGGCGGCCAACAGGACGAGTTCTGGCGGCGCTTCCAAAGCTGCCATCGCCCGGGCCAGCTCCACCGTATAGCGGCTGATCCCGCTCAACGGCCGGTCGAGGCCATAGACGATCAAACCTACACGTACACGAGTCATACGCCGAAATCTCACTTTCGCGTCAAGACATATACTATCTGAAACATCAAACTTTTCCTGGCCACGACCCTGAAATCCTGTCCCAGACAGGCCTCCAGCTTTCTGTGGTTAAAGCCCAGATGACCGCCATTCCACCGTCTTTCGAGTTCCTCAGTTCGGTACAGAAATGCTGCCAGAATAAAATCCCGCAACGAGATTGGCTCCATATAAGAACCGAGAAGCCTTAATCCGATGCGTTGCAGCAGAAACATCGGGCCTACCATCTTGGGCACCGAGACCACGAGTAGGCCATCATGATCGACGAGTCTGGCAACCTCCTGCAGAAAGCGGATCTTGGACGGGTACAGTTCCCCACTAACGCCAATGTGTTCCAAGGTTTCCAACAGAAACAGAACGTGATAGGGCTCGGTCAGTCGTGACCCTAGCTCTTGAACCGTCAGATTGTCATTGCAGACCAGTTCGACATTGTCGAGCCCCAAAGCCGCCACCAGCTCCCGTGCTATATCCAGCCAACCCCGATTCCTGTCAACGGCCATAACGCGATTGAAGTACCTGGACAATGAGGGAATAAACACACCGTCTGCACAACCAAAGTCTATGACATTGCAGCCATGAAAGTAACCTTGGGTCAGGGTCAAAGCAGCGTCAAAATGCCGCGTTTTGAGATATGAGGAAATACCCGGTCGCAGGTAGTTATATGCCGTATAGGTCTTGTATTCTCGATAGTAGTTCGCCTTTGGATCCAGATATACGCTTTCCAAAGGCCTGACAAAATACCGCACGAAAGTCTCCTCGCTGCCGGTGTCATCTCTGGTATGGGGTAAGGGGACGGCGGTGATACAGGGCGTTGTCCCCGTTGTCATAGACCCGATTCCAATCCAGTACATGGGGCATGGCCACGCCCACGCGCATGCCACGTAGACGTTCGCGCTCCGCAATCAGGATGTATGTGTCCCATGGCTTGAGTGCGTAGGCATCATACCAGTTGATGGGCGAGAACTGGTACGCGTATCTGAAGCGAAACAGCTCGCGCAGCCGCCCGTCGATCCCGGTCCAGATGTTGGCATACACGTGCGGATCGACCCAGCTCATTGCAGCGTCCTCGGAACGGGCGTAGAACGTCCACTTGTTGCTGAACAGCGGTTCACTGGTGGCCTTGAAGGCCGACGCCAGCGCGAACCAGGCCGAGGCCAATCCAAGCAGCGCATAGGCAAGCTGGCGTTGCTTGCCGTGCAGACGGGATGATATCATGATGCGCTGCACCGCACGGGCCAGCAGGACAGCCGCCATCACTGTGAACCCCGGAAACAGGCGCAGCTGAAGGTTTGCCGCAAGCGCCCCGGACAGGTCCACGACGATGGCGAGAGCCACCTGGACGGCAAAGCCGGCGTACAACAGCCAGTCGAGGTTGTCGCGCAGGTTGAAGCTCTCCTGCCGGCGCAGGATCTGCCGGCCGCGTGCCAGCCAGGCGATGAACGAGCCCCCGATAAGCAGCCAGGTAAAGGCGGTCAGACCAAGGTAGGCGCCGGTGCTCGTCCAGCCGGTTGTGATGTACTCATAAGGCTGCCCCTGGGCCTCAAATCCGAGCAGCAGCACGGCGAGCTTGTCGGCAACTATGCGCAGTACCTGGAGATCGTGCAGAGCTGGCCAATAGATATAAAAGACAAAGATAAAGACCAACAGGCCGGTCGAGAGGCTGACATAGACCAGCCGTTCGTGCCCGGCGGCAACCCCCACGCGTCCGCGCAGTGCGAGCATGACCAGGGCGCCCAGGGCCAGGCTGAGGGTGACCGCGACCATCAAGGTGGAGGCGAAAAAGACGTTGGTGGCGATCATGGCAAAGACGACCAGGTAAAACAGGACGACCGGCACCGCCGTGGCCCGCAGCGAGCGGCCGCTGCTCCGGCACAGCAGCAGCAGGGCGACCATCATCAACGGCCAACTCAGCTTTTCGTGCGAGCCGCGCAAGGTGACAAACAGCACGTCGGGCTGAGAGAGCAAAAACAGGCCGGCCAGCAGGGCCGTTGGCCGGTCCGGCGTGACCTGGCTGTAGAAGGCAAAAGCGCTTACTGCCAGCCCTAGGGCCCCCAGGATCGGCCATAGGACGGCCTGCAGGGCCTGGACCGACAGCCCCGTCGCTGCCAGCAGCGTGGTGGCGGTGACGGGGTAAGCGAATCCATGTGCATAGATCAACCCTTCGGGAGGATCGATGGTCCCATAGGCATGCACGGCGGCGATAGCCCGGGTCAGCGTACTCGTATCCGTCTCCGTCCACTGCGCGCCATAGCGGGTCACAAAGTAGCCGCCGATCAGCGCGGCGTAGAGCGCCAGCAGCAGCGCTGGCATCTCGATCCACCGGGCCGGCTTTCCCGGCCTTGCTCTGGTTTGGTTCATGGGCTGTACCTTTCTATGCCCCGCAGGCTGCCCAGGACGAGCAAAGCGGCACCCAGCCCCAGGGCGGCCAGGAATACGACCAGCGCGGCCGGGCTGCTGGTGTTGCTCAGTCGCCAGATGGCGCCGGGTTCAAGCGGCTGCGGCGCGGCCATGCCCACCCGCAGCACCTCCCTGCCCAGGGCCGAGGCGGGCAAGGCCTCGCGATCCTGACCCCAGACAAGGTGGATCGCATAGTCTCCTTGGGCCGGCGGCGTCCAGGGCAGGCGCACCGGTTCGGCGCGTTCGGCCAGCAGGCGGACCTCGGTCTCGGCGATGAACTCCGGCGCGGACCCGGGCGTTTCGGCATAGGCCTGCACCCACAGGTGGGGCAGGTCACCCAGCCCGGCGTTGAACAGCGTTGCCTCGATCCAGGTGGGTTCAAATGCGATGGGATCGACCTGGCTGAGACGGAACGAGCCTGCCACTATTTCCGGTCGAGCGGGGTCAAAGGGACGAATGTCAAAAGCTCCGTCGTAATCTACTATGTATGTGCCAGGATGTAGGCTGCCCAAGTCAGGTCCACCGGAGCCGTTGACGCGAAAGCCGGGCTCAAGTTCAAGTGCAAAGCGATATCCGCCATCGCCTGGCCTGAAATCACTCATCTGGGCATTCTCTACACGCCAGGTCACCTCGCCAGATTGAGCCAGCATGGCATCAAAATCCTGAGCAGAGAATTGAGGTTCATAGGATCTCAGTCGTTGGCCCAATGTGAGCCACTCGCCATGGTTCTTTGGGGGCAGAGTCTCAAACAGAGACAATGCGGACTGAAACGGCCGCAGAGATATCTGGTCGTCCTTTGCATAGACCAGATGACCTGCGGCCCAGTTGATCTGTCGAATTGGCTTGCCATCCTTGAGCATCAGCCACTCATCGATGTGGGCGTCGCCATCCAGATTGTCATAGCGAATCTCGGTCTGGCCATCGACGTTCCAGACGCCGGCTTTGGCAAACAGGAGGTGCAGCCTGTAATCGATAGCGGAAAAGTAAAGCCAGGGTTGCTCATCCTCTTTTATACGATACTCTCCTCTGAATCCTTGTTCAATATCCCCACAAGCTTCACTGAGCACACTGTTGTCTGCAGACAGATAGTAGTCACGAATGTCACTGGCTGGCCAGGTGTAAATGCCTTCAGTCGTCCAGTAAGGTGTCTCGGCCGCGACAAAAGTGACGGCATCCCAACGGCTGGTGACCACCCACTCGGGTAGACGTTCAGGACTGAACGACAAAAACGCCAGATCTGAAATGTGGATATCGTCTTTTGCCAGGTAGTGTCCGATGGTATCGATCTTATAGTCCCAAGTGGTATCGTTATCCTGGTCCCAAGAGTAGCGAATGTTCTGAAATGGGAATGGTAATGGCGACTTGACGATATTGTCCATATAGGGATCGAATGCCGGGTGGTGCACAACCCGTATCTGGAGCTCCGGATGGCGGTCCTGGTCCTGAGCCAGATCGTAAAAGGCAAAAGGAGCCTCAAAGTTGGCTTCTACGGTTGCTTGAGCATCCAGGCGATTGATCGAATAGATGAACCAGTTGTGATCATTGCCTCGGGAGGCGACAAATTCGCCGACGTACCCGATCTTGGCATCCGGCCAGGAAACTTGAAGGGGAGGAAAGCTCTGATCGTAAGGTTTCACAATGCCATAGGGGTGCTCCTCTGCATAGACAAGAGCGATCGTTGGTTGGGTTTCTCCTCGGGAATACCCTAATGGGCCAAACATCGATCCCAAGAGAGGCCAAAAGACCGAGTTGGTAATGGGCAGTTCATCGTCGTACGGATTCGCCATAATCTGGGTGCGATGGATTCCCCAGCTTTCAGGCACCAGTGGTGTTACTTGGGTAATCTGGTAGTCAGGTCTTCCGTCCTGGTCGGTGTCCCTTACTTGTATCTCGAAATCAATGTGACCATCATGTGTAAGGCGATCCAGGTATAGGTGAGCAGCGAATGCTGCGAATACCCAGCCGTCAACTTGTACATCCAGGTTGAAATTAATCTTCTCTTTACGGATCCACCATCCTTCGGGAGCCACTACCTTGACTGTGGGCCATTTGGATTCCACAACTTGTAAACTCGGCCAGGCCAGGTACGAAACCTGTCCATCCCCGTTTTGGTCGTCCCACAGATCGGCGATCAGCCCCTCCGGACCGTGGTGAAAGTCGATCACCAGCTCGGGTCGCCCATCGGCAGCGGCATCAAAAACCCACAGATCGTTTTCAAAGTCGGTTGCCTCATGCCACTGAGCGGACATCTTCATATCCCCACCGCGATCGTACACCCATACCCGATCCCGCTCCGTGATAAAGGAGCAGTCAATGATTGCCAAATCTGGCCTCCCATCTCCATCCAGGTCCTGTTGATCCAGGGAGAAAACCCGAAGCGTATCGTCCTGCTCTTGGGCCAGGGTGGGTCTGGCCACAACAAGTAGACTTGAGCTTGTTATGATGGTGACCAGGCACCACATCCGTATGGACAGTATCGGTTTCCGATGTTTCATAACAGGTCTCCAGCGTCACAATACAGGGCCTTCCAGTCGGTGGTCCTTACAGTCCTTGAATACTGACTTTTCTCTTTGCTTATTCCTGTCAGGCGCGACAGGAACCTCTCAGCTACGGATGAACTCCCATAACGTATGCAGGCAGCCTGCGCGATCTGAGAGGAATCCGGTGGAGACTGGAGAACACGAATGACTAGAGAGGCAAACACTTGAGCGTCCTTAGATGATGACCACCCTCCAGGCGATTGGTCCAGGATCTCGCGGCAAGGAATGATCCAGCCTGGGCCGACAACCGGCGTGCCCGATCCCAGAGACTCGACGATGCCGTGGCCAAACGTCTCTTGATGCGATGTGAAAACGGTCAGATCCGCCTGGTTATAGAGTGAGGCCATCTCTTGCAGGGCAACTCCTCCCAGGAAATGCACCCTGTCTTTGACTCCCTGTTGTTGGGCGTGCTGATAAAGTCGTCTAACATAGTCGCGATCCCAAATGCGTCCGGTCACGACCAGATGCGCATCGGTCTGCTCGTTCACCAGGGCCAGCACATCAACAGCCATCTCGATGTTCTTGCGCGGATACACGTTGACCGGGTACAATAACACTTTGCTCCCATCGCCTAATGCCGGGTGTGCGTACCTGGCCATGTTGGCTTGAGGTCGAAAGAGCAGCTCGTTGTAGGGATGGGGGAGATACAACAGTCGTTCGCCATCCAGACCGAGCTTTTGATAAACCTGTCTGTACTGATCAAGCTCAAACTGAGTCGCCGCGATGTGCAGATCCCAGTGCGGGTGCTCAAAAAGATAGTCCTGGAGGGGAAAGGTGTCCACTGCCCCTCCCCGCGAGGGATCGATGCCAAAGCCGATCAGGTTGACGGCCAGGATGCGCGATGGATGCGGCCAGCCCTGCAGCACTTGGGCGGCGTTGATGTTATGGAAGGCATAGAGCACGTCGAGCTGGAGTCGCTCTACAAGACGTACAAGTGCCTTTCCTGCCGCCTGATCGTACCAGTCCAGTTTTCTCTCTTGGTGAGCTTGGGCTCCGGCTGTGCGCCGCCGCATAATAGTTTTCGCGGTCTCCAGAGGACGTGCAGCCAGGTGCCAGGCCAGTGGCTCGCTTATGACGACCATCTCATCCACCCGCACCTGATGCCGGCCAAGCCGTGACAACTCAATACCATAGGTGGAACAGCCCAACTGTCGCAGCGCACGGGCTAGCGGTAGGACCATCATCTGACCGCTGCCTATTTGACCTAGAGAGCCAGTAAGAAAACCGACCCGCATGATACACTCCTTCTGGATACCAGATCCCAAGAGTACACACGCCTCCTGTGCCTAGATGCCAGTGCCCTTTCGCCACAATATCTCCTTAGCCATATTCCTATACATCCCATGTTGCTTCCTGTCCAGGAATATCACCCAATAGCCGATTCCATAGAATAGTGTGATCGATATCCCCACCAATAGCAGTTCCACCAGTCCATCTGGCGTCCACCGAGATTGTATCCAAAGAACGCCCATACATGTCACTGCGCCCAAAACAACGTGGGGAAGAATTGCCTGCTGCAGGTATTGGAGCGGGGGGACGCCAAACTCGCGCAAAACCGCGCGCGGCAATCCCCACAAGGAAGTCAAAACGGCTGCCGCTACTGTGCCCAAGGCTACTCCATTTACCCCTAGGTATGGAACGAGCAGCACAGACAGGGCTAACTTGAGTATGGCCTCACTCCCCCGGAACCACGCTACGGTGCGGTGCCGGTTGGCGCTGAGCAGGGCGACCTGGCTTGGCGCAACGATGCTCTGGATCAGCACAAAGACAGCAAGAGCTCGCAGCGTAGTCCAACCTACAAAGTGGGCTGCTCCAACCCACCACTCGATAAAGTGACCGCCGATCAGCGCCAATGACAGGGTGAGGACCGTTCCTATGCCAACCGAGATCTTGGCAACCTCCAGGTAAACGCGGCCCGACAATTGCCGCTGCCCGGTGGCGTCATACCGGGCATAGACCGGAACAAGCACACGTCCCAGCCGGAGCACGACCTGCCGTGCCATCTCGATCAACTGGAGCGCGATGGCATAACTCGCAACCGTTGAAACGCCTAGTAAACGGCCAATGATCAGATTATCGGCATTGAGAATGATCTGCATGGAGATACCCACTAACATCACCACCGAGCCATATCCCAACAACTCCCTGGCCAATTTGCCGTCGTAGAACCTTAGCTTGAGACTGTATCTCGGGAGAGCACGATGCACATACAGGCCCAGGATCAGTGCCAACATGACAGTCGAAACGAGTGTAGCCAGTGCGAAGCCTACGACACCTCCCTGAAGTCTCAGTGCGACGAGCGTGAACCCTGCCCGCAGAATATGATACACGACCAGTGATATGTTAACGACATGCAGACGGTCGGTGCCAAAAACGGCTCCTTTGTACGGATTGAGCAGGAATTGCAGCGCCAACGCGCCGCCGGCAATGGTCAGCGCAACGGTACCTTCACTTTCAGAAAGAGTTTCTAGATCGACCAGGTTACCCAGGAATTGGCCGGTCACCAGTACTGCGACCAGGACACAGAAGCTCACCCCACCATACAGGACAAAACCCGAGGCGATGACCCTGGCAACGCCTTCATCACCATCGTGGGCCTGGTGAAATGCGACAAAGCGCGGCATTGCATTCGACAGCCCTGCGTCGAACAGGCCAATATAATTCAGAACCGAACTGATCGTGGCCCACAGGCCAAACGCGGCAGGTCCAAGTCCCTGCACCATCAGTGGTGCCAGAGCAAAGGCCAGGATCGTGTTCACGACCACAAGGCCATAGTCGCTAAGCACCCCTGCGAAAAGATGTCTGGTTCGATGTATCTCTTTGGTACTGTTCATAGATATCCAAGATCAGCCAGCCGCTTCTCAACTATGTCTCGGTCCTTATCTGACCATACGTGTTCGGCTGGCTGCCCTGTGTATGGCACAGGCTCTTCATACTCTATGGCTGCACTGGTGCCGTCGCGGAGGGCATTCATCAACACGTGACCATCCATGTCACCTGGAACAGGCAAGCCCAGCAAGTGCAACACGGTGGGGGTGATATCGGCAATAGACGTATTCGCGAGCTGTACGCCAGGGCTCAAATCAGGCCCTTGGGCAAACAAGACGCCCTCCCTCCGGTGGTTTCCCGAAATCACGGCGCAGTATTCAGAGAATCTATCCGTAGTAGGAGGAGGGTCTTTCTTTGCCATATAGCCTGCTTTCCATTCGATCCAGAGATCGGGCGAGTCGTCACTGCTGCAAGGATAGACTTCCTGCCATGCCAGAACCCGCTCAGCCACTCGTTCCCTGGTGATCGGGTCGCGCAGGTCCATAACCTGTTCTGTGATCAGGTTCACGATCCGTTTGCATTCCGCGTCCGACCTGACGCACCCCCGTGGATCGCGTCCATACACGTTCAGGCGAACCAGGCCTTGGCCGTATGTAGGGTAGACCGCGGAGTGCTCCCAGTCGACTGCTGATACAGAATCAGCTATGCGTTTGCCGATTTTGCTTCGCACCTGCAAGGGCAAGATAGCGCGAATCAGGGCAGCCAGTTCCGATTTCAGCAAAGCACTTAGAAACAAGCGCTTTGTTTTTGCGGTCTCGGAGCGGCATAAACGCAATAGCCCCAGATCGATGAACAAGTTGTCCAGGTAGATCCATCGCAAATGCGGCCCAAAGCCATGATCTGAGACCACAAACAAGGTTGTGTCTTGAGAGGTTTGCTGCATCACCTGTCCGATGACTCGATCCATTGCCTGGTAGTGATCCAGGATCACGTTGCCATACGCGGTGGCATTCTCCTTGTCATAACAAGGGTGTGTCGTGTCCATAAAGCGCCAAAAAAAGTGCGAGAGGATGTCAATGCCACGGAACACGACACAATAAAGATCCCATGATTCGCTCTGCAGCAAGTGCAGAACCGCGCGCGCACGGTTTTGTTCGACTGTTGTTACGCTTTCCAGGACAGACTCCTCTTCTCCAGGGCCATAGGTGGCTTTCGGCTCAATATCGTAACCAAAGCTTCTGACCAGCTCCGGAGCGACGTGTTCGGGAAAAGAAAAGGTACTGTCCACCGTGGGTGTATCAAGCCCGGAAACCCAGATCCCGTTGATTGGGCGGGGAGGAAAAGTCATTGGCACATTGATCTGGATGGCTCGCCTGCCATGCCGGGAAACGATCTCTGCCAGGGTTTCGCTGCGGAGGTGGCTGCCGTTTGCAGGCATAGACTCATACCGATCTCCGACACGTTTCTCAAAGGCATAGATACCATGTTTGGCGGGGTACTTGCCGGTCATAAAGGTGGCCCAGGCAGGGGGCGAGAGCGGAGGTACGGTCGAGCAGAGTTCCCCAGAGATGCCGTTTTCCTCGATATGCTGCAACGCAGGCAGATGGCCTTGTCTGATCCAGCGTTTTGCCAACGCCCAGTCTGCTCCATCCAGCCCGACAATCACGACCCTGTTTTTCATTTACCGGTTATCCTCGTTTCAGTCAATGTATCCCAAACCACGCAGGCGCTCCACGACGAGATCATCTCTTTTAAAGCTCAGTGGCGCGTTCCTGAGTTTTGTCGCATCGTCAATAGTTCGCTTCAGCTCTGCGATCAGATCCATCACACGCTGTGGCTCTGTCTGTGCCAGATCGGATTCCTCCCAGGGATCGTTCTCCAGATCATACAGTTCTGCGGCAAGTGGTTCTTTTACCGGAACCCCAATACCAGCGCCGCGCACGATGAGCTTCCATCGATTGGTGCGTATGCATCGGCAGTCATGATATTCGGCGACAACGTGCTCGTGTATTGGGTCAGATCCATCCCCTTTCAGACAGGGCGCCAGGCTCTGACCCTGAAATTGTGAAGGGATTTTCTGCCCGGACAGCTCACAGATCGTGGGAGCAATGTCCAGCGATGTCACCATCTCCGAGATCACCTTTCCCGCTTTTGTGCGCGGATCCTGTACCACTAGTGGCACGTGAATGCCACTTTCGTAAAGGCGCCCATGCCCGGCCCGCTCGGGACGCCGGTCCAGTCCTTCGCCATGGTCTGCCGAAACGATGAACACGGTGCTACTTGCATATTGCGAATGCCGTATCATATCCCACAGTTGGCCCACATAACGGTCGGCCCGCCAAAGTGAGCGGTCGTACATATCCACAATGCGAATCATGTCCGAATCTGTGTAACGCTGCTTTTCAAAATCTGGCGTATGGTACCTGCGCCCCACTAGAGGCAGCAGCACTCGCGGCAGTGCGCTGAATGGCACGTGTGAATCGTTGTAGAAAACAAAGAAAAAGAAAGGTCGATCGTCCATCTGTCGCAGGTGCTTCTTGACTAACTCGTTTAGTTTCCGGCCGCTCTCGGCCCATGCAACAAATGGGGCCACAAGCCGTCCCCTCTTGTAGAAAGGCCGTCCATCTAAAAAGCAATCGAATCCGCGCGCCATCCCCGACTGCTGGTTGATATGGGGATTAGCCACAAAAGCTGCTGTCTGGTACCCTCCCTCTTGTAGCAGCTCAGGCAAGGTCAACCAATCCTCTGCAAGGCGCTGTCCATAGTGCTGAATCCCGTGAACCGATGGGTACACGCCGGTTAGTAGGGAGGCAACACTTGCAGTCGTAAACGGAGCCTGCGTGAAGGCCTTGGCAAAACGGACGCCATGCCTGGCCAATTCATCAAGGCAAGGCGTCGTTGGTTTGGCGTAGCCATAGCAGGATAGATTCCGGGCCCGCATGGAGTCGCATAGTGCCAGGACAACATTGGGATGCCTCTCGTTTATCGGGTTTGCCAAACTTGCCTCCTAGATCAGTCTGCTATGATGGCAGGAAGCTCAGCCAAGGTATACCTAGTTCCGACTCTTGCCTAACTGTATAATCTGCTCATATACCTCACGTGTCTTTTTTGCAGTGACATCCCACCGGAACCGGCTGGCTCGTTCAATCCCGCGCTGCGTGTATTCCATCTGAATTCCCGTATCCGATAGCACATATGCCATTAGTCCAACCAATCGATCCTCATCCATCGGATCAAACAGTAGAGCGGCCTCTCCCACAACCTCGGGCAAGGAGGTTGTGTTTGAGCAAATCACCGGTGTGCCGCAGGCCATCGCCTCCAGGGGCGGAAACCCGAATCCCTCGTAGCGTGACGGGAATACAAAGACGTCGGCCAGGTTGTAAAAGGCGGGCAGATCTTGCTCCACGTGACCACAGAACAGGACGTCTTTCTCAATGCCCAACTGCGCGATGAGGGCCAATGCCTTGTGCCGCTCACTTACACTCTCTGGTTGGCCCACTTTCAACAAACAGGCGTCCTTGATCTCGTGCTTGACTTGAGCAAAGGCACGAAGGAGCGTTGAAAAGTTCTTGCGCGGCTGTTCAGAGCCAACATATAGAACATACCGGCCATTCTCAGGCAACCCATATTTTACTTTGAGGTCGCCTGGCACGTCCTGTGGCCTGAACAATGTATGGTCAACGGCTTCGTGTACCACGTAGATGCGCTCCTCAGCGATGCCGATCTGCTCGATCAAAGCCGACCGGACGTAGTCTGACACGGCAATGATCGCTTGTGCGCGGTGTAGTCCTCGGGCAGCCAAAGCGTCAAACCACCGCTGGACGACGTGATCATAAATGGATAACTCAGGATCATGACGTAGCAGATAACTCAAGAAAGCGTGCACCGTGACCACACAAGGGTCTATCTTTTGGGACATCAACATACTGGCCAGGCTCTCGCTGGTAAGATGATACAGATCGGCTGATTCAAGGCGCTGCCGGAGGGGATAACTCTGCACAAACGAAGTCAGGTCCCAGCCCATCCGGTGAGCGATCTGGATTATCGGTCCAGGCAGCGATGCCCCAGAAGAACAGGATCGCACGTCTACGCCCTGACTGGCCAGATACCGCTCGATGGTATCTGAATAGCGTCTTAGTCCAGTTATATGCCGATCAGGCTTTGAGATCAACTGCACGCGCATCACTCTATCCTTACACAGGCACAGCTAACCAGGTATCTACCTTAACTAGGCATGATGCATTCTGGCGAATGCCAGATCTACCATTTGGAGCGCCACGTCTGGACCGGATATTGCGCCAATGTCCAGGCCCAGACCATAAAATCTGTCAGTACATATCCGGGCAGATACACATACCTTTTCACAGGAAAGGGGCAGCCGGTCAAGGAAGCGCCAAAGCGGACGTAACGCCAGCGGCTGCAGCAGGCGTGGACCCACACCAATAACCATCCAGCCCAGACAACCGTGCCCAGCCAAAGCGCAGCGACGGGACCGCACAACATTGCCAGGCCGGCTGCCGACGGAACCAGGCAGCGGACCACTTCGCCATAGTCGCCAAATCTCAAGCCGTGGATGACGCCATTGCGCAGCCAGCGGGTCTGCTGCCGGAGATAAGCGCTGAATGTAGCGGCGTACCTGCTCTCGACTATACTGCCCGGGGCATGACGGATACGGTACCCTTTCTTCAAAATCATTTGCGCCAGGTAATAGTCTGTGCCGGTGGCGACGTCGTCGTCAAAGCCACCCACGGCAGCCAACACATCCCGCCGTATTGCCGCGTTTCTGCCCAGGATGCCGTCTGTATAGTCACCCCAGCGGGCGCGCCCATAGATGTCGGTGAACCAGCGCATAAGCACAAAGGGATTGGCCATCTGTTCAGCCAGGGGCCGGCTCGTGCCTGTGGTCACGCTTTCCCCTTCATTGACGATCGGCGCCAGCGTCTGCTCAAATGCCTCGTCATCGAGCAGGCAGTCCGCGTCGGTCAAAAAGACCACGTCGCCCCGGGCGCGTTCCAGGCACCGCCGCAGCGCGCGCTGCTTGCCCTCTCCTGGCTGCTGTTCCAGGACGGTGACCCGCTCGCCCGCAAAGCGGCTGGCTGTGTTGCAGGTGTCGTCGACGCCTCCCGCGCACAAGATCAACTCAGCGTGTGGGTAGCGCAGTTGCAGGAACGATCTGATGTGCCGCTCGATGATGGGCGCTTCGTTCCAGGCCGCGACCAATACACTGACGGGAGGTGTTTGGGCTAATGCGATGGGTTCGGGTATGCGGCTCCGCAGGCGCTGGATCCGTGCGCGATCCTGCTGCGACTTGAGCCAATTTGACAGCAGCACTATGGCTAACCCACCAATGAAGAACCACATAGCTCGCGCGTTTGACCATTCTTGCAACAAACCCGTTATCTCCACCATCTGGTCTTTTACTCCGATGCGTATGCAGACTTGGCCTGGTTACGTCGCATCACAATGCCAATCCCTCCGCCCTCTCGAGGATCCAACTCACCTATAAGTCCGAGCACTCCCAGAGGCAAATTGATCAAAAGATTGACAAGAGGAAAGTCGACCCTGGGCAACACCAGCAGTTGTAATTCACGCAGTGCTGTGGTCAGTGGCTTGTAAAAAGAGAAACGTTTCACCACTCTCAAGGGGTCGCTCTGACAGACCTGCTCGAGTGACTTCCAAGTGTACTCTCGGACGTGGTTTGCAAAAACAAGCGGCCGGATATAATGCCTGCGATTCTCTCGCATCGTGGTCAGAACTACATCGCCACCTTGAACTGTCACTCTTGCGACCTCGCGTATTGCTTGCTTATGATCAGGGATATGCTCAATCACATCAATACAGGTGACTGACTCAAATGCTTCTGCCTTGAATGGTAAAGAGGTGGCATCGCCTACTATCCAGGCGACATTATCTAGTTTCGAGTGCGGTCGTCTTCCTAGCCGCCTGGCCGTCGAAATCTTCTGCTCATCAATGTCCATTGCCACGACCAACCTGCTTCGGTCAGCAAGCCGTTGCGTCCACAAAATACGATCACCACACCCAATCTCAAGTGTCGTCTTGTTGCGGGTAGATGACAGGTTCCCCAGGACGTGTGGCTGCCGTGCAACAAAGTAGATGTTTGACCAGTTGTACAAACATTCAACGATCTTGTAGATGTGTAAAGCGAGTCTGCCTAGCACTTGTCTCCTCCAAAAATGTGAGCCTGGCCCATCTGGCTTGGGGTTCACTACCAGTGTCTACTTAAGCAATAGTCCCAGGGCACATTCGTCTGCCCAACTGGTTTGCTTCCGCCAATGATAGACTCTTACTTTGCCTTTGAGCAGTGATACAGCCTTACCCTCCTCAAGATAATACATCTGATGACTTCCAAACATGCATTCCGTCTCATAGGATGGCTGCCGTTGGGGTGTGATCGCTGGTTGTTTGTCAAGCATAGGCGAGATCTGCGTCAGGTACTTGAATGCCTTGTCAATCCATCCCACTACCGGTAAGATATCCCGGAACTCGGGCAGCGGGCCGGGCCCGCGCTGCGCCATCTGCGCGCCAAAGCCGTGCGCGGTGCGGAACCCGCCCGTTGGTTCCTGCCCGGCCAGCAGCCAGTCCAGCGTAGGCTGCGGGTCGGCCTCCAGGCCATAACCCCGCAGCAGGGCCATGGCCCGCAGGATGTCGCCGCTGGCGGCGATCCACTGCGGGTAGCGATTGACGCGACCATTGCCATAAACGACCTGCGGAAGACTGCCATCCTCATGGCGATGCCGCAGCACAAACCCCATCGCCCGCCGGGCGGCGTCGAGATACCGTTCATCCCGCGTCCAGTCGTACCCGCTTACCAGGCCCGGCACGCAGCGCGCGATGTAATAGGGAAAGAACTTGAGCACCTGCTGCCCGTCCTGGCTGTACTGCGCGATGGCCCCGTCCATGCTGCCGCCGGACACCTGGTGGGCCAGGATCGCCTCCAGCGTGGGCAGCGCGTATTGCCGGACGAGCTCGTCCAATCCGGACAGCTGGGCGTGCATCCAGAGTGCCTCGACCAGCGTTGCCGCCTTATTGGGGACAAAGGAGAGCGCGCCCGGGTAATCTCGCAAAACCTGGGCTTTCCTGTCCCACAATTGCCCTAGGTAATAGCGCTCAAGATTGCGCTCGGCGGCCCGGAAATAGGTTTGCCATGCCTGGTCGTCCTGCTCGCGTAGCGTTTGTGCCAGGTGCAGCAGGGCCAGGTCGCAAGCCGCCTCGTGCGGCGTGCCGCCGGGATAGGGATTCAGCTCAAAACAAGAGGCGCGATAGTTCCCCGTCGGCAGTTGCCCCTGCACCACGTCGTCCCCGGCCCGGCGTGCCTTGTCAAGCCAGTGTCTGTGTCCGGTCTGGTTGTAAAGGTTCAGGTAGCCGCCGATGATCCCCTCGTAGCGCCAGTCAAGCCCGGCCCCGGCATAGTGCAGGCAGTTCTGCCACCAGTGCGCGACCGGCCCGCCGTAGCCACCGGGACAGCGCATCGTCTCCAACCAGGCGTCCATCCGGGCGACGGCCTGGGCTATGGCAGCAGGCTCTGGCATCAGGCGCTCTCCTTCCTGGTCACGATCAGGCGGAGCGGCGTCCAGGACGCCCGCCAGCCCGCCACGACGTAGCAGGCGCGCATCTTGAAGAGGCAGCGATCGGCTAGGTCTCCCCGACCCAGCCGATCCATCATCCTGCTCATATACCCCCAGGCGACGCTCGTGGGAGGGTGGAACCCATATTGCTTTTCGATTGCAAAGCCTGCCTGCCGCGCCCGGCGTAGGCTGTCCCATCCCAGCGGGATGCCGCCGGTTCGTGTTTCCCCAGCTTTCCACTCGGGGAGGAAACGGGCCAGCCACCCCGAAACAAGGATATAGAGAGGCCCACCGGGGATCAGCGCCTGCCGGATCGCCTGCAGTGTCACCCGGGCGTTGGCCCGGATGGGCTCTGCCCACACCGCTGCGCCCATGTCCGGGTCAAGGCCCGTGTGCGGGTCAAGGCCCCGTTCGATCCGCAGATGGGTCCGATCGACTTCCGGGCCGAGCCCTTCCTCGATCGCGGCGTTGGACAGATCGGATTCCGAGGCCAGGATGAGCTGTCGGTCCAGATCGGTGGTGCGCTTGAGCAGCTCGCGGGCATAAAAAGGTCTGCTGGCAACGACAGCGACCGGCCCCTGTGCGCGGTGCAGTCCCATCGCGCACAGGTCAAAGGCGTGCTGGTATTCCAGGCCGGGCCTTTGGACCGCCCATGGGCCTTCAGGCCGGCAGTCTGGCGTGTCAGGCGATCGGTCGGGATCCATTGCCGGGAACTCCCTCTGCCACCACTTGTTCGTATATCTCGACCAGCCTGGGGACGATCTGGGGCCACCCATAGTGATCTTCTACCTTGGCCCGGCCCATCCTCCCCATTTCGCGCCGCCGGCCTGGATCCTCCAACAGCGTCGCCATCCGCTCCGCCAAGCCGGTCACATCTCCAGGGGCGGCCAACAATCCATCTTCGCCTTCGCTGACCACGGTGCGCACGCCGGGCAGGTTGGAGGCCACAACCGGCTTGCCGCATGACATCGCTTCCAGGAGGACGACGCCAAAGGACTCGGGTGGAAAGGAGGGCAAGGCCACGATGTCTGAGGCCGCATAATAGGAAGCCAGCTGGTTGTGTGATCTTGCTCCGGCGAAACACACCTGGCGCGCCAGCTCGAGTTGGTCTGCCAGGCTCGCAAATTGTGCCTTGAGATCGCCGTCGCCGACGATCAACAAGCGGGCGTCCTGACCGCCAAGCCGGGCGAATGCCTTGATCAAGTGCGCCACGCCCTTAAAGTGGTGCGCCCGGTCCAATGCGCCCACAAACAAGATCACCCTGGCGTCGTCCGGGATGCCGTGCTCTTTTCGGACCGGCGATCCATCCAGGCCCGGTCTGAACAGATCCGTATCGACGCCGTTCGGCACCTCGACCACGTCGTCCCAGCGCGCGCGGAAGAACCGGGCCAGGCGGCAGTGTGCGGCGTGATCCGCGGAGACCACGGCGAACTTGCGCGCGCCGCTGAACACGAGCGGGACGGAGACCGCCGAATAAAGATCGAACAGGCAGCGGCGCAGGCCGGCGCCGATCAGGTCGTTGTGGTGGGTGAGAACATACGGGATCTGGCGCATCCTGGAGACCGCCCAGATCATCTCGGCGCCAAAGATGAAGGGGTGATGCAGGTGAATGAGGTCAAAGCCCCTGACCTCAGACAACAGCCCTGGCAGGAACGGCGCGTTGCCAATGCGAAACAGGGCCGGCAGGCGGCGGACGGTGAACACATTGGGGTCAGCATCGCTCCAGCGCGGATAGGCTGCTGTAAATACCGTCACGTCGTGTCCCAGCCGCGCCAGCTCCAGCGCGTTGTGATAACAGACTGTGCCTGTGCCGCTGTGATAGGGCGGAAAGGTTGCAGTTACGTGAGCGATGCGCATTTCCTACCCCTGGTGTACAGCATACTCAATCGCCTGATCCTGAGGCTGTCCACTGGCCTTGGCTGAGCACTGCCTTGAGTGAACGGTGCCCTGACTGGTTGCTTTACCATACCACCACCACCCGGCACACCTGTCCCCAGGCCCAATGCAGCGGTTGGACGATGGTTTCCATTACTGAGGCAATGCGCCAACCGGCGATCTGGGTCAAGGGTAATCTCAGGCTGAGCCGGCGCACGATCTGCCGGTCTGGCGCAGCGCGCAGCGTCTGCGTGCGCTGGCGTGCCTCCATCACCTGGCGCCAGTTCTTGACGATCCACAGATAGCTCCGTGCTTTGCTGCGCACGTATTCTGGCCCGCGCAGCACCACGTATCCCCATGTCAGCACCTCGCCGAGAACCAGCGTGGGCAGCAGCATAGCAAAGGTGCGCCAACGGAATACCTTGAGCCAGGAAAAGAGCCGGTTGCGCTCCTCGCGGAAACATTTCTCGGCGCTGAAGCGAAAAGCATACTTGTGAACCATCACCGAAGTGGGCACATAGAGGCAGTGATACCCGGCCAACATCGCCCGTAGAGAGAGATCGGTTTCCTCATAATAGATAAAGAACTGCTCATCAAAGCCGCCGATCTGCTCCAGCAAGGATCTCTTGATGGCGAATCCGGCTCCCGATACGGCCGGGACGATCTCGGGTTGATCGTACGCGCTGGCATGTTGTCCTGCGCCCCGGCAGACCGTGACGCCGGTATAGGTGATGTCATTGCCGCAGGCATTGATCCGCTGGGGATCATCCATCAGTAGGATCTTGGACGTCGCCAGGCCTGCTAAGGGATCGTTCTCCAGGGCGCGTATCAATTCTTCCAGCCAGTCCGGCTCGACCCGGGTATCGGGGTTCAGAACCACCAGGTACGTTCCGCGGCCGTGCCGAAACCCCACATTGTTGGCCCCCGCGTACCCAAGATTCGCTGCATTTCTGACCATCGTCACCTGAGGAAAAGTGCACTCTATGTACTCGACGCTGCCGTCGGTGGACGCATTGTCCACGACCAGAACCTCATACTTTGGGTAGGTTTGGGCGAGCACCGTTGGCAGGCACGTCACCAAGTGATGAAGCTCGTTCGTATTGACAATAATGACTGTTACTTCAGGTCGCTCCATAGAACTCACCGATCTGCTGGCACAGTAATCACGTGGTCTCTCCCGCTGCCGGCGCACCTTCCCCGTTCCGCCCGCCAAAGGCGGCGAGGGCTCTATGTTTGACCACCATCAACGCTACCCCCACGCCGTGGACGACAGGGTTCATACTGTGGCTCTCCGCGTGGTACAGGCACGAGATCGAGCGCTCCTGCAGGCGCAGCCCGGCGCTCCGCGCCTGGACCAGCGTCTCGACGCTGAAACCAAAGCCCGGTTCAGTGATGGTCAGTGTTTCCAGCGCGCGTCGTGAGTAGGCGCGAAAGCAGGACTGCCCGTCGCTGATCTGCACCTTCGCCCCCACGTTGTACAGCCAGGTGATCACGTTGATCCCAAAGCGGCGGTAGGCGGCGACGTTGTTGGCCCGCCCCAGGAAGCGCGAGCCGATCACCAGGTCGGCCTCGCCGGTCAGAACCGGGGCGATCACGTCGGGGATCTCGTCCGGGTTGTGCTGCCCGTCGCCGTCCAGGGTCACCAGCACATCCGCGTCCAGGTCGCGCCCGGCCTGCAGGCAGCTGCGCGCCGCCGCGCCCGGCCCGCGGTTGGCCCCGTGCTCGACCACGTGCGCCCCGGCCTCGCGCGCCCGGGCGACGGTGTCATCGTTGGAGCCGTCGTCGACGACCACCACCACGTCGGCGTGGGCCCGCGCGCGGCGCACGACGTCGGCGATAAAGTGGGCCTCGTTGTAGCACGGGATGGCGACCACGACCCGTGGCGGCCTGGCAGTCTCACCCATCTCAGTCTCCCACCTCCAGCGCCCGCCAGTCCGCTGGCGCCTGGCCCTTTTCCCTAGCCCCTAGTCCCTGATTCCCTTTTCCCCTGGTCCTGATCAACGCGCTGAACAACGTCGACGGATAATCGATGTCCCCCAGCCGGGCGATCTGCCGCTGCATGGCCGGCCGGGCCAGCAAGCTCAACAGCAGGTTAAACTCGCCGTCGGAGAGGGCGCGGAACCCCTGGCGCAGCCAGTGGTTAGTGCGCAGCTCCGGCCCCATCTTGCGCTGCCAGGCTTGCTCGTAGGCGCTCAAAACCTTGAGGGAACAGTCACCGCGTCCGATCGCCTGGACCGCGGTGGTCGCCGCCAGGTGCGCCGCGCGCAGGCCAAAATAGATCCCGCCGCCGGTGGTCGGCTTGGTCTGGTTGGCCGCCGCGCCGGCGAGCATGACCCGCTCGACCACGAACCCGCGCGCCGGGCCCAGCGGCAGGATCCCGCCCATTGGTTTGCTAATCTCCATCGGCCCGAACCGTGCGCGCAGCTGGGCTACGAACCGCTCGTAATAGCCCCGCACCCCGTGGGTGGCCCCCAGGCCGATCCGTGCCACCCCGCCGGGCAGCGGGATCAGCCAGGCGAACCAGCCCGGCGCCATCTGGCGGCCGACGAAAATCTCGACCGCCTCTGTCGCCGGATCGGCGAAACGCACCTCGGCCTTGATCGCCGGGATCGTCTCCCGCGCCGGTGGGCGGCCCACCCAGCGCGCCACCCGCGAATGCGCGCCGTCGGCGCCGATCAGCAGCGCCGCCTGCAGGTGAACCGTGCGCGCGCCACCTGGCGGGCCGAGCTGCACATCGACGCGCACGCCGCTAGCGGTGCGGCTGAAACCCGTCGCCCGCGCGTCCAGCATCAACTGCGCCCCGGCCTCGACCGCACGGTCGGCCAGCAGCCGGTCGAACGCGGCGCGGTCGACGGCGATGGCCTGCACCGAGGGCGAGCGCAGCCACAGCGTCTTGCCCACTGTGCCGCCTGAGCCACCTGGGGGGCCCCAGACCCGCGCCTCGCGGAAGGCGGCCAGGCAAGGGATCTGCCCCTCCAGCCCGGCCAGGCGCAGCGTGCGCGGCGAGACCAGCCCCGAGCAGTGGTCGGGTTGGCCGACGGCGGGGTGTTCCTCCAGCAGGGCCACGCGCAGCCCGGCCTGGGCCATGAGCTGCGCCGTCAGGCTGCCGACCGGGCCGGCGCCAACGACGATGGCGTCGTATGCTGGTTCGATGTGAACGTCTGTGCTCGTATCCAACCCTGACCTTTCTATCTTGCATCCCGGCTTTGTACGGGCGAGGCATTCCACGAGATCGGCCGCATCAACAGCTCATGCCAAACGATGCAACATGGCACGCTTGCGAGCAAGTCCAGGGAATGCCTCGCCCTTACTGATATTGTACCCGATTTGAGGCCGGGCGCGCATAGAGAAACGGTGACAATCGGGTTAAAGGACTGCTATGATCCTGGTGTCTGGGCAGTCGGAAACGGGGAATTGGCAAACAAGGGCTGCCTGCCGTCTTGCGCTCTACGGCGCCGCTGGCATCCGTCCACTCCCCCCGACCCACAGGACGATCCCGATCACACAACTACATCCGGATGATGCTTTTTCTGCAGCGGCGCAGCCTGTACAACATGTGCAGCGACTATATGATACCACACATATGCGATTTTGAAAACATGCACTATGCGGCAGGTGTCAAACGTCCAGCGTCAGGCGCCGCACGCCACGTATGACGTATGACGTTTGACGTATCACGTCTGACGCATTCCTTATCCTTTATTCCGTATTGCCTTATTCAGCCAGCGGGTGATCTCTCCTGGCACGTACCGCCAGCTCTGAACAAAGACTCTCGGGGCCAGCCGGAGCAGTGCCCATGCGCTCATGAGCGCCCGATCCCAGGCCCTCGTTTCCAGACAATCACGTACTTGCACGGCTAGCTGCAAACCATAGGCTTCCTGTCCCTTCTTGATGCCCATCTTCAAGGTCTCTTCGTAGCGTTTGTTGCCCTTGATGGTTGGCAACTGAGCGCGCAGCGCCGCCTGGAATGAAGCCAACATCAGGGCCGCATTGCGGGACATGCTGGTTGGGTGTTGGCGATACTCCGCCACCACGACATCGTGAAGGACGATCTGGAACTCCCGCGCAATGCGCAGGTACAGATCATAGTCCTCACAACCCTTCAAAGACGCAGATATGCCGAAACCGCCCATGCTATCAAGCACGTCGCGCCGGTATAGCACCGCTGCGGGCAGGCAAATAGCATTTCCCCGCAATAGTTCCACATAGTGATCACGTTGAGGAAAGGGTTCCGGGCAATGTGCAAGGGCGGTGCCATCGACGGCGATCATCCTGTACTGACCGGCAGCAAAAGCGCAGTCGGGGTGGCTTCTCAAACAAGCGAGATTGCTTGCCAGCGCGACCGGCAGCAGGCGGTCGTCGGCATCGAGAAACACGACATACCATCCGCTGCTCTGCTCCAGCCCGGTGTTTCGTGCTGCAGGTAATCCACGGTTCTCCTGGCGAATGATCCGCACGCCGGGAAAACGGGCGGCCACTTCCGAGCTGTGGTCCGTTGAGCCGTCGTCCACGACGACGATCTCGAACTCTCGGTAGGTCTGTTGCAGCACGCTCTCTATCGCCTCGGACAGGAAACGGCCTTGATTGTAGCAGGGAATGATGACCGACACCAATGGTGCATCTGAGTTGGGAGGTGATGTTATCATAGTTTGCCTTGTCCATCCAGAGTGGAACCTGCATCGCTATACACTTATTTCTCCTTGACCCGCGATGCGCCCCGCATTGTGGCCGTGGTCTGGTGGGTTCCCCGCCGTGACCACAGGCGGCGGCGAATGGACACAGGCAGGATCCCTTCACCCAGGCGCAGCAGTGCTCCCTTGGCCAAGGTCAAGAGAGTGTGAAGCCGCCGGGAAGCTGGAAGCCAGGCCGGATAACTTACCCGCCATTGTTCAGCGTCCAGCGCCTGCCAGACGTCCGGGTCCTGCTCGCCCTGTTCCAGCAGGTATGCGCGCAGCCACTTGAGGAAGAAGGCCATCGCTGGTGTCAGGTAGCCCATTCTCCGGCCCACGGCCATGCTGGCGCCGGGGTGCTGCCGGTACCAGGCCCAGCACGCATCCGCAGCGTAAACCGGGAATCGGAGATACACCTTGGCGTAAAAGGCCAGGTCCTCATAGAGGTTGTGCACCGCGACAAATCCCTCGTCGAACCCCCCGACCTGGCAGACCGCCGCCCGTCGCGCCAGGATGGTGCAAGTGCCGGGCGAGGACGCTTTGCCGCGCAAGAGCAGGGGCAGCAGCCGCGGCGGCTGGATGAGCGTGTTAGCTGGGACGCCCCGTCGCGGTATATAGTCACGCCTGCGGTCCTCAGGCCTCCCGGTCCAACTATACCAATAGCGCATCCTGCCATAGAGCATGCCCGCCTCGGGCTGTGTCTCCATGATAGCCACCTGCTCGGCCAGCTTGTACGGCAGCCAGACGTCGTCGGCGTCCAGGAAGGCGAGATACTCGCCCCGGGCGTGCTGGATGCCCAGGTTACGCGAGGTCCCTTTGCCCTGGTTCTGGTGGTTTAGGTGCTCCAGGTAGCGCACCTGCCCGGGATGCCGGGTGGCGTAGCGGCGGGCGATCTGGGTGCTTCTATCGCTGGATCCGTCGTCCACCAGCAGCAGCTCCCAGTGCGGATAGGTTTGGGCAAGCACGCTGTTGATCGCTTCCCCGATGAACTGTTCCGCGTTCAGAAAAATCATGATCGCTGAGACCCGTGTTTCGCTGCTCATCTGATTTGGTTCGCTCCTGACCTGATCTGACCATTGGCGCTCTGGCCATGGTCCTTACCGTATAGGCGAAACCCACCTCAGCGCCCATCTCCACGCTTTGGCCGGGTGGCTCAGTCCATGTGCCAGGTATCGCAGTGCTGTCGACGGATGTGCCAGGCGGCCGGCCGTGGCGATCTTGAAACGGAACTTCTGCCCGACATCCCCTCGCAGCACTGCGATGCGCGGGACGCAGTAAGGATCCTGGCTGGGGCGCACCATGCCCGGATCGATCGTAAACGCAGCCGTCAAGCCTGCCTGCTTTGCGCTCTGTTGCGCCGTGGAACTCGACTTACCGTGAGGGTACGCCAGGAACCGCGGACGATCCAGCCCAAAAGCCTCCAGGTCGTCCATCGCGCCTGTGATCTCGTCGACCAATTGCTCCGCTGTCAGATCGGTAAACGGACGGTGGGTGCGGGAGTGTGCGCCGATCTCCACGCCCCGCGCTGCAAGCTCGCGCAGGCCAGCGACGTCCACCAGGCGAAGCGGCGGCGCCCCGATGTCCCTGTCCCAGGCGTTGTTGCCGCCCACCAGACCGCTCACCGCAAAGGCGATGGCCGGAATGCCACGCTCCTCGAGGATGGGCAGGACTGTAGACAAGAGATCCTCGTAACAATCGTCAAAACACAGCAGCAGCGCCTTGCGTGGCAGCCCACCTTGACCTTTTAGCGCGTGTACAAACGTGTCGCCGTTCACAAAATGGTACCCGGCTTGTCTCAGCCAATCAAGCTGGCTCCGGAACATGTCGGGAGGGATGCCATACGCCGCGATCGCGGAGCCGTCCAGGCTGTCTGTGATCGCGTGGTAAAGAAGGACACGCAAGGGCCTGGCTCGAGGCACGCCCCCGGCCTCTTGTAAGCCGCGCCAATACTGGGCCATCTGGGCCCATTCAAATAGCTTGGCAGAGACATAGTCCTGCAGACCTCTCTCAGCAAGCCGCAGGGAAAGCTTGGTCAGCGCACCCACCAGGAGTGGCCCTAACAGCGGGCAGGCCGCAAGCGGGCGCCAAAAGTACCGGTTCAGAGGCTGATTGCTGCCATTCAGCACCAAGAGTGTTTCGGCCTGGTCGGGGTGCTTGAGGGCAAACCGAATGTCTGCATGCCCCGCTTGGCGCCACCTCCGCAGACAGTGGCAGGGCTGGACCGCGTAGTAATGCCAACTGATCGCCTCGGGGTTAAAGATGATCTTGTATCCCGCCAGCACCAGCCGGTAGCCCAGGTCGACATCCTCGTTGCCATACGAGCCATCGTGTGTAAACCTCGTATCGAACCCGCCCACCGACAGAAAGGTCGCTCTGGATAACGAAAGCTGTCCCGTCCAGACATCGTGCAGCTTGGGGCTCGCCCCGGGCGCCGTCAAGCGCTCACACCGTTCCGCTGCCCAGGCGCTTATTCCTGCACTCAGAGAGCTATGCGGCGTATCGGGGTGCAATGGAATATGCCCGAGCACGACGTCGGCTCCCTCGTGATGAGATCGATCGTGTTCAACTAGCAGGCGAGGATCTGCTTCCATATCGTCGTCAAGAAAGAGCAAGATCTCGCCCCTGGCAATGGCTACCCCGGTACTGCGGGCCGCAGCCGCGCCCCGGTTGGGTTGCTCCAGTACGGTTAGGGGAAAGGGCACGCTCAGTACCTTGAGAGCCTCCGCCGAGCCGTCGGTAGATCCATCGACGACGACAATCACCTCAAAGCGGCCATCGAATTCCTGGCGTGCCAGGGCTTGCACGGCTCGTAACACCAGATCCCGCCGCTGAAAGGTGGGTATGATGACACTGAAACGAATGGTCTGTGCCTCATCGCTACTCATACGATCTTGGGATTCCTTCATCGCCGGCGTCTTGGACGCTGAACCATTTCAACCTTAGGTTCTCACCAGCTTGGGGCTGGTCAAGCCGCTGCCTGGGGTTTCACCGCCCGCACCGCGATCAGCACCTGGTAGTCGGGGTCGACGTGATCCAGCGCCCTCCGGCTCAGCTCCTGACTGGCCAGCCCGTGCAGGAAGGCGATCGCCGAGCGCACGTTGCCATAGGCCTGCACGGTCACGTTGGTTTGGGAGAATACCTCTCCGAATAGGCTGCCCGCCGAAAAGGCGGTGAACCGCCAGCAGTCCTCCCAGGTGCCCGTGTCGTCCCGGCAGATCTGGGCGATGCCCGGCACGGTGACCAGCAGGACGCCACCGGGTTTCAGGATGCGGTGCAGCGTCTCCACCGCCGCCCGGACGTCGTAGACCAGCTGCAGCGTCTGCGTGCAGATGATGCAGTCGAACGTGTCCGCCGGCAGCTCGGGGGCATGCGCCAGGTCAGCCACGATCGTCGCCTGCGGGTTGCCCTCCGACTTGTGCAGCACGTCGCTCCGGGTCACCCGCCCGCCGCCGTAGCGGACCGTATAGTCATCGTCATTCACTTCCAGCACGTGGCCCTGGATGTCCATCGTATGGATGGACAAAAACTGCCCGATCCAATAACGATCGACAGGCTGCCCTCGGTCACAGCCCCAGATCCGCGAGATGGGGGTCAGCCGTCGCAGCGACCCCCAGCAGACCAGGCCGACCGGCGGCCAGCGCGTGGCGCGCACGATGCACCTTTGAACGCAAACGGGCAGGACGCGCCGCCCGAATGCCCGCAGCCGATCGATCATCTGCACCTCTCCATCGCCTCTTTCAAGCCGGAAGCCACTTTTGCAGCCAGCGCGCCAAGCGCTCACCGTTCCAGTCGCCAGGCCGGAAACGAGGCAAGGCGAACGGGTCGCTTTCCGGCTGGATGACGCCGCCGCTGGCGCAGGCGCAGTCAAACCCGGCCTGGCGCACCAGCGCCCGCGTCTCTTGGGATGACCGATCATGGGGATAGGCAAACTGGGTCACCGGCCGGCCCACGATCCCCTCCAACTGCGCCTTGTCCGCCTCGATCTCGGCCCGCTGCGCCGCGCTGGGCAGGCGGGTGAGGTCGGGGTGGGTCACCGTGTGCGCGCCGATCGCGATCAGCCCTCCCGCGGCCAGCTCGCACAGCTCGTCGGCGGTCAGGGCGCGGGCGAGCCCCTCTGCGAGCGGGCGCTCTTCGAGCGAGCGCTCTGTGGGCGGGCGCTCTGCGGGCGGGCCTTCTTCGATCGCCACCCCGGAGCGGGCCAGCAGCCGGGCCAGCGCCTGCTCCCGCTCGTCGGGCGAGAGCGGCAGCAGCGCGCCGTGAATCGACCACACGACCGCCTGCTCCCACCCCCGGGCGCGGAACCGGGCCCGGAGGCGGGTGCGGCGCGGCCCACCCGGCGCCCACTCCCAGCGGCCATCTCGCAGCTGCAGCGCCAGCGGCTCCAACGGCCGGCCCGCTGCGTACAGGATCCGCTCCAGCCGGTCCCACCAGAACGCGCGGCCCAGCCAGCCGCTGCTCACAAAGGCCGTCGCCGGCATCCCGTAGCGCGCCAGCAGCGGGCTGGCCTGGTACAGCAGGTCGGCGTAGCCGTCGTCAAAGGTCAGCACCACCGCGCGCTTCGGTACGCGCTTTTCTTGCAGGCGGCTGACCAGCTCGCCCAGGCTGATCACGCGTGCCATCCGGCTCAGCACCTCGAGCTGCTCGCCAAAATGCTGCGGCGAGACACAGATGGAAAAGCTGTCCCTGTCCACTTTCGCCACGCGGTGATAGCCCAGGATGAGCGCGCCGCCGGTCAACCGGCTCCTCAGCCAGCGCGCGCCCAACCTCAGATACGCCAGGCCAGGGATGCTCATCAACCTGGTTTCTGACCCTGCCCTTTCTTCTTTGCGTTCTTGGCGGCTTGGCGAGAGATCTTGACGGGCGCGGTTCTCCCGGCTGCGGGCTTGGTCTTGCTCACAACGGGCTTTCCTCAACACGGCCTTCATCTTGAGCAAGTATATTTTCCAGGATGATCTCATCAAACTGAGTGAAATCCGATCGGTTGTAGGTCGCCAGTCGGTGAACCTGGTGGGTCAACATCACAACGTCGACAGCCACTTGCGCGCTTGTTGATGCCATGGATTCCCGGAGACAGTGCTATATACCAGCACATTGGTGTCAACCACACAGGCATCAGCGTCCGTCATTGCCGTACAATTCCTCTCGACGCAACGCTCCGCCCAGATACCGGCCACCTTCGAGAACTGGCCATGACAGCGGCGAGAGCGCGCGGACCTGCTCGCCAGCCTGCTCTCGTTCGTAGAGCAGGATCAGCTCCACCTCACCCTCGGGCAAACCTGCCGGCAGCCTCGGGACCTCAAGCCGTCGATCGGCTCGGATTCTCGCCTTTAGCCTGATTGCTTCCAATCTAGCACTCATCTCCCTTCTCCATCATCTGCGTCCAGTTCCAACGCGTCTGCCCGAACGCGTCTGGGCTATCAGCCTGGGAATCATTTGCGGGCTGCTTTCTTCTTTGCGGTCTTGGCGTGAGATCCCGTTTCCCAGGCATGCAGTTCCAACGCGTTTGCCCGAACGCGTTTTGGTTGTCAGCCCGGGAATCATTTGCGGGCAGCTCTTACCGTGCCACCGCCTCAGCCAATGCCTTGCCCAGCGCCTTGCATTTGGCCAGCGTCTCCGGGCTGGGATAGCCGCGCGATCCCACCGGTTGGCCGACCATCGCGCCGACGCGCTTGAAAATGCCCTTCATGGCGTCGATCACCCGGCCCCCGCCGCCGTGTGAGTAAAAGAGCACGTACGGCTTGTCCTTGAGTCCCTGCATCCCCTTGCGCACGTCGGCGATATAGTGGTCGTCCATAAACTGCTTGATGCCGCCGGCGACATTGGAGTAATAGTCGGGTGAGCCAAAGGCGGCGCAGTCGTACTGCGGGAACAGGGCGATGTCGAACCGCCCCTCGTTGGTGTTGTGCAGGTCGACCTCGGCGCCGGCTTCGCGCAGCCCTTCGGCCACCGCTTCCGCCATCGCGGCGGTGTTGCCGTATTCTTGAGAATGATAGAGCACCAGCGCTTTTGCCATCGTTCCCCTCTAGCGGCCCTTGACCGTCCACACGTCGCCGAAATGGTCCGGTGGAAGGCGCACCTCGTCGGGGTCCTCGCGGTTGTAGGTGTGGCTGGCGATGCCCACCAACAGCGTGTCATCTTCCAGCGACATCCAGCCATGGTAAACGCCGGGGGGCACGGCGATGAGCACGGGGTTGCGTTCGCCGATGGTCAGGATCATCTTTTCACCGTGCGAGTGGCTGCCATCTCGTTCATCTACCAGCACCACCTTGGCGCTGCCGTGGGTGATCGTGAACCAGTCCCAGGCCTTGTTGTGCTTGTGAAAGGCCCGCACCACGCCCCGGTCGACGTTCCCGACCACGAAAACCTGTCCAAAGCGTTGGATGACGCCGTGGGTCTCCGGATCGTCGCCGCGGCGCGCGATCTCGATCAGATAGCCGCGGTCGTCACAGTGCGCCTGTAAAGGAATAGCCAATACGCCATCGATCATGGGTGTCCTCCTCTGACGAATCTGAGATGAGAAACCAGGTTTTTTGTTCAAAAACCTGGTTTCTGATATGCCATCGTGCCTGATGATAGAAATTGTACCCGATCTTGCCTTCAGGTGCAAGTGTGATGCCATAGAGAGACAGCACAAAAGCCACCCTGGGGACTTGAACCCCAAACCTGGCGCTTACGAAGCGTCTGCTCTGCCGATTGAGCTAGGGTGGCGACGCTGCTATTATACTAAAAGCGCCAAAATTTGCAAATCCTACCCACTTTTGACAAACTGGTTTCTGTGTGGTATGCTCAATCGCGCATCGGCCGTTTGGGCCGCGGTCGCCAAAGCGGCGAACCGTCCCGGGTTGAAAGCCGGGGCAGAAAGGGCAAAGAATGGATAACGAACTGGGCAGCGCGTTGGCGGGCATCGTCGTGGCGATGATCACCCCCTTTAACCAGGACGAATCGCTCGATCTTGGCGGCGTACGGGCCGTGGCCCGCTACCTGGTCGACCAGGGCGTGCATGGCCTCTTTCCGGGCGGTAGCCAGGGCGAGTTTTACGCCCTGACGGGCGAGGAACGTAAACAGCTCCTCGAGGCGACCATCGACGCCGTAGCAGGCGACGTGTTTGTCGTCGCCCACGCCGGGGCCATCACCACCCGCGAGGCCGTCGACCTGGCCCGACACGCCGAGGCCGCCGGGGCCGCTGCCGTCGCGGCGGTGACCCCGTTTTTTGTCAAGCCGGCGCAAGACGAGTTGTTCCAATATTTCGCCGACATTTGCGCCGCCACCCGCCTGCCGGTGTTGGCCTATGACAACGTCGGGCGGACCAATGTGCCCTTGGCGACGGCGACCATCGCCCGTCTGGCCCACGAGATCGACAACTTTATCGGGATCAAGGATTCCAGCGGTGACCTGACCCAGCTCGCCGAGCACCTTCGCCTCTGCCCGCCAGGGTTCCGGGCCTTTGTCGGGCGCGACTCGCTGATCTATGGGGCGCTGTTGTATGGCGCGGCGGGCGCGGTGGCGGCGACGGCGAACGTCCTGCCGCGCCTGGCGGTGGGGATCTATGAGGCCGTCCGGGCGGGCGAGTTGGGCAAGGCCCGAGAGCTGCAGCGCAAGCTGGCCCCGCTGCGCACGGCGTTTGGCCTGGGCACCTTCCCCGTGGTAGTCAAAGAGGCCATGCACCTGCTCGGCCTGCCGGCCGGCCCGGCCCGTCGTCCGGTGGGCCCGCTCACGGAGGCCATGCGCGCCCAGTTGACAAGTGTCCTGGAGCAGGCCGGCATGCTCTAAGATGCCCTGCTCCACAGGCGCCGGATCCCCGAACTTGATCGGGTCTGGCCCCCAACAAGTTGGGGGATCCCGCAGATGCCGGATCCCCGAACTTGATCGGGTCTGGCTCTCAGCAGGTTTCGGATCCCCGAACTTGATCGGGTCTGGCTCTCAGCAGGTTTCGGATCCCCGAACTTGT
>JAFGOG010000253.1 GCA_016926595.1 Anaerolineae bacterium | reverse complement strand
TCTGGCCCGGCCCACTGCCGGTGTTGTCGCAGGGTGAGCCGCAGCGGAATTCGACGCGATTAACAGACCCATCTGGATCGCTGGCTGTGCCCTGGAAGGTCCAGTTGCGATCGCGGCTCTCGATGCGGCCGGAGGGGAAGGTGTTGCCGTTGGCGGTGTTGAAGGAGATGGACGGCGAGGCGTTTGGCTCAATGCGGAACACGCGGGACGGTGCCCAGGCTGCGCCTCCCGGCGCGTTGGCAGCACGCACAGACCAATAGAGATCTTGGTTGTCCCACTGTGAGCTGAAAGTCTCAGTTCGCTCGGTGCCACTTTCACCAACATCAACTACGATCTGCCCTCCAGACTCCATATCAGGCACTGTCTTAATACGAAAGGTGAACCCACTATGATCGCAGTCCACCTCATTCCAACGAAAGGTGACAGAACGATCGGCGGTTTCAATGTGTCCATTGGGTGGATCGCGTAGAGTAGGGCCTAGACAGGGAGAAGGTGTGCCGGAGCAAATGCCATTGATGCCTGTTTCTCGAACGCCAATTTGCCCTAGTGAGGGCTCAGTGCACGTCGCATAGGTTCCTTGACATTGGAAGTCGTAAAGGCACATCAGGTAGCCAATCCATATTGACGAAGCGTTGTCTCCTACGATAGTACCATCGCTAAAGGTCAAATTATGCACGTTGCTGTAAGCACATTCGAATCCTTTAGACCCACATCGACCCTGAGCGGAACTATGGCGATATAGGAACAGGCTCCAAAGAGGCGGCACCCAGATTGAGGATGCTGAGTCATTCAGTCCTACACCATTGTTCTCCGGATAATCGTAGGTCATGCCAGCAAAGTCTCCATAGCTCGAATCAAAGTGTCGCCATGCACCGGCATAATCAATGTGTTGAAACAGCGTGGGGTAAGGCCTGTAGATGAATGTCATGCACCAAGGTGGATCGATAGTGCGTGTTCCATGTCCATGTGGAACGTTCCAGTTGTACTCCGAGATATGTATCTGACCATTCTCAGTCACATACTCAACAAAAGCAACATGACCGTAGTCTTCGTCTGCACCTGCACAATCTGCTTCCCAAACTGCTATGGATCCCCCCATTGGAGTAGTACTCACTGTCAAGCCGTTTGCTGGCGCATTATCATTCCAGTCATGAGCATGAGCCAGGTTCAGGGGGACATCCCATCCTGTTTGGTCGCCTCGATACCAGGCCCACCAAGTGCATTCGTGTTCAATATAATCAGGGGTGAGAATCTCACGATTGCTCAGCGGAGTTGGAGTTGGATCTGCCATCTTAGCCGAAGTGAAAACCGAGTTGTTGATCGGAAGCGCTACATGTTGCGATCGTGCTGCAATCGTTGCAACATGTGATGGAAGCATCAACCCCATCGTCAAACACGACGCAAGTATCAAGCGAAATGCTCTATCTATCATTGCAAACCTCTTTCTTGGCTCACGGCCCTCTGAGGCTTTTCGAACCGCCGTTTCCATCAATGGCCGCAAGCACTCCGGTTGGAATATCTCTCTCAATAGCCAATCGCCATCATTCTCACTGTGATGTTCGGAGGATCCACATTGACGAAAGTCACACTAGTTGTGGTCAGATTGCCGATTGATATGCCCTTGCTGACTGGCCCGTTGTAGAAGCCAATCGCGAACACATCGGGGGGGACTGTAAATGCCTGGTCGAACGTAAGAGTGATGCTCCCCCCGGACGCTTGCCCTTGGTGGAACTCGATGCGATACTGGTTCTCGGGATTCGGTCCTGCGACAGCGAATGGGGCCTTAACTTGGGTAACTGCTCCATCTGCAATCTTGTCAGTCGTGATGCTGCCATCCGGCACGTTTGCCTGAGCTGCATACATGGCAAACGGGACGCTGCCCAATTGCACCCGAGGTGCCATCTCACTGTCAGTGCCCACGGTGATGCCGAGGTATAGCTCGTCGTGCCCCTCGATGGCTGCGGCTAGGCCCGTGTTGATACTGCCTAGCATCACGTTGAACAGCCCGTCAGAGACGGCCACCGAGTTGCCACCGGTCCAGAACTCCTCCCACAGCGGCGTGCCGCCTGTCGGCACGTCGTACACGCGGAACTCCAGGTTGTAGTAGCCGGTCAGGGGGTTGCCGCTACTGTCAGCCAGGCGGCCTTGATAACTGATGGTCGAGGTCGAGGTGGCTTCTGGCGCGGAGCGTGGGGCCGCTAGCGAAGGCACGGTCAGCAGCAGCACCACGACCAACAGCAGCGTGCCGACGTTAGGAATCATCTGCCGGCCAAAACAACGCAGCCGGGCTCGGTGTTTTGGGGATGACGGTTCCGGCACCATGGCGCGGCGCTCAGCGCGATAGTGATCAACAGCCTCACTCAAGTGAGTAAAAAGACTCCTCTGGTGGCTCATTTCGATTTCCTCCTTACGGTATGTTTGAAAGTCGGATCATCTGCATAGAAGTCCACACCCCCAGCACCGTTGAAGAGGTGACCGGCTGGATGATGCCCTGGACCGTGTCCCCTGTGTTCAGGGTCGCATCGTGAACAATCATCACGGTCGATTCTTCGTTTGCTCCTCCACCAAAGCTGGTATACGTACCAGCTACCTCGACCCCGTCCACCCTGAGGGCCACTGTATAGCGCTGGTTATTGGCAGCTGCTGAGTGGATCTTCAGATGGGCTATGATCAAGTAGATTCCAGGCTCCGGCGCAGTCAGTGTCAGACCCGGAATATCATGCCATCCGGGGTCACCGATTGTAAAGTCTGGAATCGGACCAACGGCTAATCGAGTACCCGACAAGTCCATCTGAGTGGCTGTCACAGCCCGGTCACTCAGTTTGACCTGGGTTACTGCCTCATCTGCAATCTTTTCCGTCGTGATGCTCCCATCGGGCACATCGGCTGTCGCCGCATACATCGCAAACGGTACACTTCCCAGTTGCACCCGTGGCACCATCTCGCTGTCGGTGCCCACGGTGATGCCGAGGTACAGTTCGTCGTTCCCCTCAATGGCCGTTGCCAGCGTGTTGTTGATGCTGCCCAGCATCACGTTGAACAGGCCATCGGAAACCTGGACCGAGTTGCCACCGGTCCAGAACTCCTCCCAGAGCGGCGTCCCGACTACTGGATCGTCGTAGATGCGGAACTCCAGATTGTAGTAGCCGGTAAGGGGGTTGCCAGCGTTGTCGGCCAACCGGCCCTGGTAGGAAATGGTTGAGGTAGAGGTCGCTTCAGGTGCGGAGCGTGGGGCGGCCAGAGCCGGGATGGCCAGGGCCAGGACGACCATCAGAACGAGGGTGCCCGGATTTGGCAACAACCACTTGTGGGCGAACGGCCAAGCCCGACCAAGGCTGGGCTTGTGCAACTCAATGTCGATTGTCTTCTGAATTCTCATGTGTGACCTCCCTACCTCCTGGTGTGTGCCGCACTCGTCACTGCAGCCCATGCGAGAACTCCGCCCCGGTGGACCTAAGGCTTGGAGAGCCCTTCTGGAACGACCTGTTCCAATCGTACGCCTGCATATCCCTTCCGTGTCGCGCTCAGCCTCCAGGCAAAGCCAACATCGGGATCCCCCCGGTGCGCCTTCACCACAAAGTAGTCCACGCCAACCTCGGACACGAAGAGGCTCGCATCGCCGTAAGGCGTGATGTGGACCAGATACTGTCCCTCGATCGTTTGGATGAAGACCGGATCCAGGTCTATACGGGCTGCACTGTCCTTAAGGTGAGCAAAGCCCTCATCGATGAAGCGGACGTCAGCCGACTCGACAGCATACAGTTTTCGCTGCCCAAATTCTCCGGCCCGTACCGCTGCAGATTTCGTACCCGCAGCCCATAGATTGCCGCTCTGATCAAGGGTGAAGTATACGCTGGCATCGTGGTAGGCTCGTAGGGTGCCATAGTAATTGTCCACGACCCACCAGCCTCCTGTAGTTCCTGAGGCTAGCCTAAACTCGCCGCCTTCCCCACTCCCATCTACTCCCATCTCGATTCTCCCGCCTGCCCATAGCTGGTCTACATTCGTGATGTCGTGCCAATTAGCATTCAGGCTCGCGTCGATGTTCATTTTGCCCGTAGTCACCGCTCCATCGGCGATCTGGTCAGTGGTGATCTGTCCTGAAAGGCTCTGGGCCGTCATCGCCTGCATGGAGAACGGAACACTTCCCAACTGCACACGCGGCACCATCTCGCCATCGTACTCCACCTCGATACCCAGGTAGAGTTCATCATAACCTTCGATAGCAGAAGCCAGGTCCGGGTTGAGACTACCAAGCATCACGTTGAACAAGCCATCTGAGATGGCAACGGCGTTGGCACCTACCCAGTCTTCCTGCCATAGCGGCGTTCCAGACACTGGGTCATTGTAGATGCGAAAGATCATGTTCTTGTAGTCGGTCACGGGATTGCCTCCCGAGTCGGCCAGCCGACCCTGGTAGGAGATGGTCGAGGTAGACGTCGCTTCCGGCGCATAGCGTGGCGCAGCCAAAGCCGGGATGGCCAGGGCCAGGATGATCATCAGAACGAGCGTGCCCGGATTGGGCAGCAACCACTTGCGGGCAAAGACCCAGAGTTGGCTCAAGTTGGGCCATGGGACGTCAAAACCGACATGCTTCTTGTTCATTTCAACTCTCTCCTTCTTGATACCTGGCCTCCCGCAGGCCGGAAGCCTTCGGGAGGTTGCGGACGCTTACCAATTCTTGATGACCAGCGGCAGGTACACAGTGTGTTCTGTCACGAGTTCGCCGCCGGCGTAGGCCGGATATGGCTCGCTGACGTTGCCGACGGTATCGGCAAGTTGCACCCAGACCACCTGCCGCTCATCGAAGGTCCAGGTGACGGTATGGGTATAGGGCATTGTTACCACACCGTCCAGCAGGAGCGGGTCGTTGCTCAGCCACATCTGGCCCAGGCCGGTCAGCTCGTCGTAAGCCAGGATGGTCACGGTGCGGGTCAGCGCCTCGCCGGGCGCGACCCCGACGTAGAGCACTGGCGGCGCGGTGTCCACCAGGTAGGTGGTGGTGTAAGCCGACGATTCGTTGCCAGCTCCATCGCGGAACTGGACATAGAGGGTTGGCTCGGCCTGGCCCGTGTAGGACACAGGCACACCGACCAGCGGCGCGTAGGGCTGCCATAGGGTATCGGTGAACGACTCTTGAGCACTGATACGCACCTCACCAACGCCGGTGGTATCGTCGGTGGCCGATAGCACGACCGTGACCGAGATGGCATTCGAGCCTACGACTCCCTCCAGCACGGTGACGGCGCCGACGGGTGGCGTGGTATCCACGATGAGGCTGTCTGAAGTGTCGTCCGACACGTTGCCCGCCCAGTCTCGGAAGCGCACGTAAACGGTGTTCGTCCCCTCGGTGGTGAAGGTGACCGGCACGATGGCCGAGAAGGGCAACCACTCCGCTCCTGGGAAGTTCGGATCGAGGCTGACCTGCATCTCGGCCAGGCCACTGCTGTCGTCCGTGGCGCTGACGAACAGCTCGACACTCTCCTCGTTGACCACGCGCAGCGGTTGAGCTTTCAACGTTTGGGTACCGGTCGGCGGCAGCAGGCTGGCCAGGTCAAACACGGCCATCCCGTCCGGCGCGTTAGGGTCGTAGAGGATATCGTCGAAGAAGGTGCCGTGGATAGCTCCCACGCTATCTCGGAAGCGGGAGTAGACAAAGCGGGGCTGGACGTACTGGCCGTAGACCTCTAGCGTCCAGGGCAGGGTGGTGGTGTAAGGCTGCCAGGTGGCTCCACCAAAACCGCCGTCATTGCTGAGCATCACATCCTCTGCGTCCGGGCCGCAGAGGGTCAGCGTCACCTGGGGCGAGTTGGTGACCAGCGCGCCGTCGTTGATGGACAGGCTGTAGAATTCACACGGCGGCGGCGGGGGTGGCGGCGGTGGGGGAGGCGGCCCAGGCGGCTGTGGATCGGTCCCGGCGCCACCCCAGAAACCGGTGAGCAGGACGTAGCTCTCGCTGGTGATGCTCACCACGACCGCCGGCTGGCCCAGCGTGCCGTACATCTGGAAGTCGGGCGATTGCAGCGTGGTCGCCCCGGTGCCGCCGCTGGCGATGACCTGGCCAAGCTGCAGGTAGACGGTGTAGGTTGGTGTCACCGTCGGCTCGGCCAGCGCCCCGGCCTGGAAGCCGCCAACCAGGGAGTAGTCCAGGCTGGTCAACACAGGCGAGTCGAGGGCTTGGCCGACGCTGCTGCGCAGATTGTAGCTGGTCGAGTTGGCTTCCGCTGCGCCGGCCGGCGTCGCGTCGTCCCACAGCCAGTAGTTCTCCGACTTGGGATCCGGTGCATTAACGTCCAGGTACACGGTGTCGGATACGATGGCCGAGACGTTGCCTGCGTGGTCTACCAGTTGCAGATAGATGGGGTGGTCGCGCCGACCGATGGCCGGGATCTGCCAGTAGGTCTCATCGGCAAAGTCCAGCCAGTCGGTCCAGGCGCGGGCGTCATTGGACAGGCGCATTTGGTCCACGCCACTGCCCTCATCGTCGCCGAGTATGTCCAGGTGGACGATGGTCTGATGGACGAC
>JAFGOG010000252.1 GCA_016926595.1 Anaerolineae bacterium | reverse complement strand
GGCTATGCAATATACCTGCCGCTGATTCATATCAATTGCCTGTTGAAGCGCCATTCTGTTTCGCCGTAGGGCGCGGTGACTGCGCCCCTACACATGGCCCTTCATTCGGCAGATGGTATTCTATTGGGCCAGCCTGGCATCGATGTGGACGAGGTGGAGCATGTTTCGACTGTTAGGTCCTCACGTGAACAGCGGAGATCCAGACCTGGTGGCGCGTTGGAAACCACCGGTAGTAGTGGTGCTGGACCCGAACCCAGAGAAGTGGGCCCGAATGGCACCGGCGATGCCCCAGACCAGGTTCGTATGGCGACCGGTGTGCAAGGATCCACCCGATTTCAACCAGCCTATCGACCCGGAAGCCGAGGCGCGCCGATGGATGGCCGATACGCTGCCCCTGGTCCAGCGCATCGCAGGCGGCTTTTGGCAGGGGCTCAACGAAGTGGAGATCGGGTCTCAACAGGCGATGGGCCGCTATGCGACGTTCGAGGTTGAGCGGGTACGACTGCTGACGGCATTCAACGCCCGGGCAGGCGTGGGTGGATTTGCGGCCGGAACCCCAGGCCAACTAAGCTGGTGGGGCCCCTTTCTGCTGGCATTGCAGGCGGCCCAAGACAATGGCGGGGTGCTGTTGCTGCACGAGTATACCTGGCCGCGGCTGGGAAACGACGAATTCCAGGAACTCAGACACCGGAAGATCTATGGCGGAGACAGCTCGCGCGGCTGGGAGGGCCTGCCCGCACAATGCCAGGCGCCGCTGATCATCAGCCAATGCGGGCTGGACGTCAGGATAGAGAATACTACCCGAGCGCAGGGCTGGCAGGGGGTGGTGACAAAGGAGGAATACCTGAGGCAACTGGCCGAGTACAGCCAGGAGCTGGAGCGGGACGAGTATTGTCTTGGGGGATGCATCTATTGCCTGAGTGATGAGCCCCTGGAAGAGGAGCGCACCTACAACATCTGGCCCGACGTGGCGGAGACCATTATACAAACGGCAACGCCACTGTACCGGGTCACCAGCGAGCGAGCACGGGGTGTGGACGTATCGGAGTGGCGCAGCGCGCCCGACTGGAGGCGGGCAGCGGAAAACGGAACAGTGTTCGCGCTGGTGCGAGCGTCAATAGGCACGCGTCCAGACAAACAATGGCCGCGCAATGCACGCGAAGCCCAGGCGGCAAACCTGGTGGTGCTGCCGTGGCACTACCAGACGCCTGGCGACGACGTAGCAGACCAGGTGCAAGCACACCTGCAGGCTATTGGATCGGGGTGGCCGATCACATGGACGGATGTGGAGATAACAAAAGGTGTGCCGCTGACAGACCAGGCAGTTCAGGAGTTCGTCGACAGGGTGGCGCAAGCAGGACAAAGGATCGGGATATACAGCTCGGCATACATGATACGCAGGTGCGGCGTCGGCTCCTGGGCCGCGAGTCTGCCGCGATGGTGGGCAGACTGGAACCCGAGGAACCTTGGCAAGCCGCAACTGCCGGTGGGGTGGCCTCCAGGCTGGGATTTCCAGCAGATAACCGCAAAAGGGACGGTACCAGGGATCAACCCGCCGACCGATTTGGATATCTTTGGCGGGACGGCAGCGGAGCTGACGGCATGGTGCGCGGCCCAGGGCGCAGTACCCGACGTCTCGTCTCCACCGTGACGCTCACCCAGCTACCATAAACGCTTGTACTGTAGCATACCTCCGACCCGGCCGCAAGGTCACGCGCCAGAGGCCGGTTGTGATGGGAAGATCTTGCCTGGATTCAGGATGTTGAGCGGATCAAATGCTTGCTTGATACGGCGTTGGAGGGCGATCAGGGCCAGATCCATCACCAGCGGCAGATAGGCCGAGCGCTTGGAGCCGACGCCGTGCTCGCCGCTGAGGGTCCCACCGAGCCGGCTGACAGCGCGATACAGGTCAGCCAGGAGGGCCGGCAGCCTGGCATGCCAGTCCTCGATGGGGGTCTCGGGCCGCTTTATCGGGGTGGCATGGAGGTTACCATCGCCGGCATGGCCGTAGCATGGGATCAGCACGCCATACTGCTCCGACAGGCGCTCCAGCTCGAGCATCAGGTCGGGGATCTGGGCCAACGGCACGACAATGTCCTCCAGGCTCTGGACGGGGCAAATGGCTTTGAACGCCTCGGCCAGATTCTGGCGCGGGCGCCACATCCGCCGCTCGGTGTCGGGCGAGCTGCCGACATAGACATCCAGCGCGCCGGCATCCAGGCAGATGTCCACAACGGCGTTGTACGCCGTCTCGACGTAGGCCTGGCTGTCGCCGTCGACCTCGATGAGCAGCATGGCGCCGATGTCGGAGTGAGGCGGGCGCTCGCCGAGGAAATCGTAGGCGGTCTGCACCGACAGGCGATCCATGAACTCGACCGAAGCGGGAACCAGGCGACCTTCGGTCATGACCCGCGGCACGGCGGCGATGGCGGTAGGCACGTCGGCAAAGGGCACCAGCAGCACCGCCCGGGCGACCGGCAACGGCAGCAGCCGGAGGATGATCTGGGTAAAGATGGCCAACGTACCCTCCGAGCCAACCAACAGGTGCAGGAGATCATAGCCGGTGACGTCCTTGACCCGCCTGCCTCCCACCTGCACAATCTCGCCGGTAGGCAGCACCACCTCCAGGCCCAGCACATAGCGGCCAGTCACGCCATACTTGATCGCCCGGCCGCCGCCAGCGTTCTCGGCGACATTGCCACCGATGAAGCACGATTCGAGGCTCATCGGATAGCCGGCATAGAACAACCCAAGCGGCTTTACGGCCTCGTTGATGTCGTTGGTGATCACACCGGGCTCGACAACGACGACCATATTCGCCCGGTCGATCTCCAGGATGCGGTTCATCCGCTCCAGCGATAGGAGGATGCCGCCATAGACCGGCACGGCGCCACAAGACAGGCCGGAGCCGGCGCCGCGCGGCGTGACCGGGATACGCTCGCGGTTGGCCAGGCGCATGATCGCCGAGATCTCGGCAGCCTCGGCCGGTTTGACCACCACGTCGGGCAGATGGGCATACTCGGACCCGGCGACCTCGTCGTGGGCATAGTTGGCCAGGCGGTCGGGATCGCCGTACAGGACGTGCGGATCACCGGAAATGGCACGCAGCTCGGCGATGATGGAGGGAGTCACAGGCCGATAGTAATTTGGCATCTACCCATTACCTCAAACCTCTCCCGGGAGAGAGGGGAATCGACCCCTCATTTTGGTCCTCCCTGTGGAACAGCGGGGGGTAAGAGATAGGGAATGGCCTGGGGGCCATCGGGCAAGACAGCGATGGCGGCACCGGGCCGCTGCCGGAGCAGACGGGTGACCGTTTCCTCGACTGAGCGACAGGGGATGACCAACGCCCGCCGCAATTCCTCGGCGGCAAGCCCACCAGCATAGACGTGCACCCTGGCCTTTAACTGGACCTGCGCCTGGATTTGGACCTCCCACTGATCCTGACAGCGAAAGCCGGGAGCCATGACCCGGTCCAACAGATCCTGGGGCGAACCGGCCTCCCACAACAGACGCCTGTACTCGCCATGGGCAGGAATGCCATCCCAACACTCGGCAGCGACGACAATGTCGCCACCGGGCCGCACAACCAGGGCTGCAGCCGACATGCCCTTGACCGCCTGGTAGAGGTTGAGGTCGAGCGGGTAGCCGCTGTTGGAGGTGATGACAATGTCAAACGGCTGAGGTACCGGCCGCAAGGCCTGCCTCCGGACAAAATCGGTTCCAGCGCGGTGGGCCAACGACAGATCGCCGGCAAAGACGGCGGTGATCTGCCGGTCGCGGTTCAGGCTGACGTTGAGCAGGAAGGTTGGGTCGGTGCTCTGAGCTACGGCCGACATCTCCTCCCAGATGGGATTGCCGTCGGTCACACCCCACGTGGCGCGTGGATCGCCGATCATGGCCGGGCCGTGGTTGTCCATGATCGCCTCGACGCCAGCGATGCCGGGCAGCACGGCCTTGGGGCCCCCACTAAACCCGGCGAACAGGTGCGGCTCGATAAAGCCGGTCAGAATCCGCACCGAGGCTTGCGCGTAGGCACGGTTGATCGGCACCGAGCGGCCGGCCCGGTTGCGCGCGACCTCGACCAGGTTGTGGCTGTCCCAGGCGTCGTGCTGTAGGATGCGATAGCGATGGGCGATCGCC
>JAFGOG010000251.1 GCA_016926595.1 Anaerolineae bacterium | reverse complement strand
TGCATCAGGACGACCGGCGCGCCGGTGCGTCTGCGCAGCCACAGGGCGGCCGGCGCGGTCCACAGCAGCTCGGCCTGGATGACGTCGGGCTTGAATTCGCGGGCGGCCCGCCAGGCGGCCCGGTAGTAGACCGGGTTGAAAAAGAGGCCCTTGTAGCCCAGGCGGTCGAGCATGGTCTCGCGGCAGTAGCGGATCTCCAGGTTGGGATGGTCCAGGTCCACCTCGCCGCGCTGCGAGTAGAGGCGGCACAGCAGGCCCAGCACCTGGTTGGTCTCTGCCAGGAACTGGAGGGTGTGGTAGACGGCGGTGCTGCTGCCGTGGACCGGCGGAAAGACGTCGCACGGCGACAGGACGAGGATGCGGCGCATCACACCTGCCAGCTCGGCGGAAGGTTGAGCGTGACTTCGATGTCGTCGAATCTGGAGCTCTGGCGGGCGCCGGCCTTTTGCGCCCACTTGGCCATGCGGGCCACGCCCTCTTCCAGGCTCACCGGGGCGCGCCGGCCGAACAGCCGTTCCGCTTTGCTGTGATCCGAGTAGGCGTGCACTACTTCGTTTCGAGGGGGCAGGCGCTGGATCTCGGGCTCGACGCCGAATGCCCGGGCGACCACCTCGGCCAGGTACTTGACCGAGTAGGGCGTGTCGGCCCCGATGTTGATCGTCTCACCATAGGCCTCGGGGACGCTCACGCTGTTGGCGATGTGCGGCGCCACGTCGTCGATGTAGCTAAAGGCGCGGGTCTGTAGCCCATCGCCAAAGACCGACATCGGCTTGCCCTGCATCACCTGGTTCATGAATATGCCGATGACGTTCCGGTACCGGTCGCCGAGGTTCTGGTTCTCTCCGTAGACGTTGTGCGGTCTAAAGACGATATGGTCCAGGCCGAACAGCCTGTGCGCGGCGTGCAGGTCCAGCTCCACGGCATACTTGGCGATGCCGTAGGGATCCTCGGGTTGTGGGGTCAGATCCTCGCGCATCGGCAGTTGATTGGCCCCATACACCGCGATAGACGAGGTGAACACGAAACAGCGAACATGGTGCTTCACCGACTCGTTGATCAGGTTCATACTGCCAATCAGGTTGTTGGTATAGTTGAACCGGCGGATAAAGTGGGACAGTCCTTCGGCCGCATAGGCGGCCAGGTGATAGACATAATCAAACTCGTGCTCGGCGAACAGCCGCTGGACCAGATCCGCGTCGGTGATGCTGCCCTGGACAAACGCCGCGCCTGGCGGAACCTGGTCGCGAAAGCCGCCGCTCAGATCGTCCAGCACCACCACGTCGTGGCCCAACGCCAGGCAGTGGCGGGCGACGTGCGAGCCGATAAAGCCGGCGCCGCCGGTCACTAGAGATCTCATCTATTCCTCCTCTGTCTTGTCCCAGATTTGCCGGATCGAGTACTCTTCTTCGGCGCGGAAGGTGACGTTGCGCAGCATCTCGCCCAGCAGGCCGATGCTGACGAGCTGGATGCCGACCATCAGGGCGGTGATGCCGACAAAGAGCAGCGGCCGCCAGCCGAGCTGCCCCTGGACCAGCCACAGGCCGGCCAGGTAGAGGGTGATGATCGCGCCGGCGGCGGCGAACAGGGTGCCGGCCATGCCGAACAGGTGCATGGGCCGCTTGAGGTAGGTGGTCAGAAAAAGGACGCTCAAAAAGTCGATGTAGCTCCGGCCAAAGCGCCCTCCGCCGAACTTGCTCTGGCCAAAGCGGCGGGGATGATGGACGACCGGCACCTCCACCACGCGGTAGCCCTTCCAGTGGGCCAGGACGGGGATGTAGCGGTGCAGGTCGCCGTATAGTTTCAGGTCGCCCACTACCTCGCGGCGGTAGACCTTGAAACCACAGTTGACGTCGTGGAGCTTGACGCCGGTCAGCGCCGAGACGGTGGCATTGGCGAACCAGGACGGCCCGCGCTTGGTGATCGGGTCGTGCCGGTCTGCCCGCCAGGCGCCGACCAGGTCATAGCCCTCGTCCAGCTTTGCCAGGAGCTTGGGCAGCTCGGCGGGGTCGTCCTGGAGATCGGCGTCCATGGTCACTACGATCTCGCCCCGGACCCGACCAAAGCCGGCGGTCAGGGCGGCGGTCTTGCCAAAGTTGCGGCGGAACTGGATCACCCGGACGTGGTCGCCGTCGCGCTGGTACAGCTCCTGAAGGATCTGCGGCGAGCGGTCGGCGGAGCCATCGTCGACGAAAAGGATCTCGTAGGGGCGAGCCAGCGCGTCCATCGCGGCGGCGATCGCCTGGTAAAGCGCTTCGAGCGATCCCTCCTCGTCGAATACCGGGATTACGAACGAGATCATTCTTGCCTGGTCCATCTGTCCTCTCAAGCGCTGCCGGGCATGCAGCGGCGGGGATTATACCACGAAAGAGAGGAGAATGGAAGAATGGCAAGGCTGGAAGATTGCTCCTTGGTGTGGGCGCCGTTGGGGCGGCGATGAGAATTGTACTACTATCGGCGAGATCGTGCAACAGAATGGCAGGGCGGCAGGTGTGTGGTATAATGGGTTTGGGAGAGACGACGATGACGATTGAAGAGAGGATCGGCGTGCTGCTGACCAAACAGGGCCTGACCCTGGCCACAGCCGAATCGTGCACCGGAGGACTGGTCGCTCACCGGATCACGAATGTCCCGGGCAGCTCGGCCTATTTCCTGGGCGGGGCGGTGGCCTATGCCCACGGGGCCAAGGAGGCGCTGCTGGGGGTGCAGGCTGAGACGCTGGCCGCGCACGGCGCGGTGAGCGAGGAGACGGCGCGGGAAATGGCGCGCGGCGCGCGGCGGCGGCTGGGGGCCGACGTAGCGGTGGCGATCACCGGCATCGCGGGGCCGGCGGGCGGAACGCAGGACAAGCCGGTGGGACTGACCTACATAGCGCTGTCGGCGCCGGATGTCGATCTGGTCGAGCGGCACGTGTGGACCGGGGAGCGGCTGGAGAACAAGGAGGCATCGGCCGAAGCGGCGCTGCGGCTGGCGGCGGATTACTTGACAAAGCGAGGCTCCAAGCGTTTTCGAGGCCAGTGGGGCCTGTCGGGGAGGGTGATGGTCGAGTTTATCAACGAGCTGGTGGGAGTGGACGTGCAGATGGGGCCGGATGGGAAGGCGACGCCGCTCGAGTTCGCCTGGCGGTCGCGCCGCTACCGGATCGAGTCGTGGGGCCGGCAGAGGGTCGAGACGAAGGACGGCCGCACCTGGAGGTGTTACCTGGTGCAGACGGCTGGAGGGGAGACGTGGGAGCTGTGCCGGGACATAGAAACGGCCCAATGGCGTTTGACACGCCGCTGGGCCGGTGGACCGCAGGCGGTATAAAAGGGAACGGACAGATCGACAAAGCAAAAAGGGGCGGCGCGGCCGCCGCCCCGGCTTTTCAGGAACGTCTCGCTTTCTCGGCGACACGCTCGGCGAACCGGCGGACCTCGATGATCGCCCGGCGGTGGACGCCTTCGCCGACGAGCTCGACGCCGTCGTGAACCTGGACGCGGCAGGTCAGGCGCCGGCCGTCGATCTCGATCAGCTCCGATGTGGCCCGGACCTCGAATCCGACCGGGGTGGGCGCCAGGTGGCGGACGTCCAGGCCGACGCCGACGGTGCGATAGCCTTCCGGCAAGAGATGGTCGATGGCGGCGACGCTGGCCTGCTCCATGAGCAAGATCATCTGCGGTGTGGCCAGCACCTGGACGCTGCCGCTGCCCAGGTGCTGGGCCGTGTGCTCGCCAGAGACGACCAGGCTGACCTGGCCGGTGAGGCCCGGCGTCAGGGCGTCAAAGGTCATTCTTCGGTCCCGGCGGCCGGCGGCTCGGCCGGCTCGGCCGGTTTTTGGGTCTCCCACGAGCTGAGGAGCTTGCTGAGCTCGGCATTGAGGTCGCGGAGGCCGGTCACCAAGCCCTGCTGGACCTGGCCGACAACGTCCGACTCGCGGGCCTTGTCGACGGTTCCTCTGACCTGCTCGCCGAATTCTTTGGCGGCATCGCTCTCGCGCACATCCTTGACCGCCTTGTCCATTTCGCGGACCGCTTCGCTCAGCCCCTCGCTGATCTCCTTGCGCAGGTTGCGGCTCTCTTCGCTGTCCCACAGCGATTTGACGGCAGTGCCCAATTGCTGGCCGAAAAGCTTGAGCTCATCCCAAACGTCGCCGGTCGGTTTCTGTTCCTCGCTCATTTCCTTTCCCTCCTCGGTTTGAGAAATCCGATTTCTCGCGAAATCGGATTTCTGGATTCGATGCCTATACGCACAAAAGACAAAAAGGTTCCCCTGGCAACGACCTACTCTCCCAGGAACTTGCGTCCCAAGTACCATCGGCGCTGGAGGGCTTAACTACCTGGTTCGGTATGGAGCAGGGTGTTTCCCCTCCGCTAGAGTCACCAGAGGAACCTTTTTTGCTTTTTAAACGATTGACACTTTAAGAACTGAACAGGATGTTTAGGGCCCCGCGAATTCACATTGGTGAATCAAGCCCTCGGCCATTAGTACGGCTAAGCTGAACGCATTGCTGCGCTTACACCTGCCGCCTATCCAGCAGGTAGTCTACCTGCGGCCTTACTCTCACGAGGAGATGGGGGATCTAATCTTGGAGCGTGCTTCCCACTTAGATGCTTTCAGCGGTTATCACTGCCAGACTTAGCTACCCAGCTATGCCGTTGGCACGACAACTGGCACACCAGAGGTCTGTCCACCCCGGTCCTCTCGTACTAGGGGCAGCCCTCCTCAAATCCCCTGCGCCCACAGCGGATAGAGACCGACCTGTCTCACGACGGTCTGAACCCAGCTCGCGTGCCGCTTTAATGGGCGA
>JAFGOG010000250.1 GCA_016926595.1 Anaerolineae bacterium | reverse complement strand
GAAGGCGCCCTGTTCGTCGTCAACCATCCCAAGGTGACCGGTCCGCCCTGGGAGACGGGCGGCGAGGCCCTGTCTGACGCGATCGAGGTGTGGCAACAGCCGTGGCACGTGTTCAACTACCAGTCCCTGGCCCTGTGGGACCGCTTGCTCAAGCAGGGGCATCGTCTCACCGCCGTCGGCGGCTCCGACAAGCACCAGCCGCCGTTCGACGGCTCGCTCGGCTTTCACGAGGTCGGCCAGCCCTGCACCTGGGTCTATGCCGACGAGCTGTCGGTGCCGGCCCTGCTGGCCGGGCTGCGCGCCGGTCGCGCCTTCATCTCTGCCGGCCCGGCCGGCCCCTGCCTGGAGCTGAACGCCGTGGCTGCCGGCAGCGTGGCCATGATGGGCGATAGGCTCTCGCTCGCGGACGGCCAGGAGGCGCATCTCCGCTGCCGGGTGACAGGCGCCGATGGTCTTTTTCTCCGGCTGGTCTCTGCCGCCAGCGCACTCCTCATATCCATCGACGATGACGATTGGAGCCACGACCGGCCGGTGACAGCCGTCGACGGCTACTGGCGCGCCGAGGTCATCGAGCCGCCGCCTGCCCACCAGCGCGACGACCCCGCTGCCCACATGGCCGTGGCCCTGTCAAACCCGATCTACCTGTCGACACTGTAAATTGGCAACTCGTCTCACATGGGCTATAATGGCCGCAATTAGCAAAGAGATGAGGAGGCGCTGATGCTGCTCAAGGGGGCATTCCAGGCCCATGACGCCCAAATGAACCCCAGGCCCGAAGTCGAGTACTGCCTGCAGTGCGCCGTCTGCGGTCTGGTGTGCGTGGTCAACTATGCCGACGCATACGACCCACGACACACCTTCGTCTACGACCTGTTCAACGACGGCATCGAGGCCCGCGAGACCCTGTGGGGCTGCCCTTCCTGCCACAAATGCGAGGAACGCTGCCCCTACGATTTCAAGCCGTTGGAGCTGGTCAAGGGCCACAAAGAGACCGCCTTTGCCGCCGGCCTCGCTCCTAAAGAGATTTACGCCGAGCTGGACATGATCCTGACCACCGGTTCCGCCTTCCCCACAGGCAGCGTCACCCAGCGCCAGCGGGCCAAGCTCGGCCTGCCCGACCTGCCGGCCCGGCCTGTGGAGGAGCTGGCTGTCATCGCCGAGCGCACCGGCCTGGCCGCTCGGCTGGCAGCCGCAGACCCTAAGGGTTTTCCGAAACCATCAGGGTCTCAGAAGGAGACAGAATGACCGGACAGCGTTTTGCCTTCTTCCGCGGCTGCATGATCCCCACCAAGCTGCCGCACATCGAATATGTCGCCCAGGTCACCCTGCCCCACCTCGGCGCCGAGCTGGTCAACCTGGACGGTTTCACCTGCTGCCCCGATCCGGTCGGCGTCGGCCCGATTGATCCCTTGACCTGGTCCACCATCGCCGCGCGGAACGTCAGCCTGGCCGAGGAGCAGGACCTGGACCTCCTGACCCTGTGCAACGGCTGCGCCTACACCCTGCGCCACGCCATTCACGACTTGGCCGGATCGCCAGAGCTGCGCGACCGGGTGAACGGCATCCTGGCCCAGGTCGGCCGCACCTATCGTGGCACCCACCAGGCCAAGCATTTCCTGCCCTGGCTGGCTCAGGACGTTGGCCTGGCGGCGATCCGTCACGTTGTCGAGCGCCCGCTGGCCGGACTGCGAGTCGCCACTCACACCGGCTGCCACCTGCTCAGCCCCTACTACCTCCATGGCTTTGATAACTCGGAAGAGCCGGTCGTTTTCGACGCCCTGGTTGAGGCCCTGGGCGCGATGCCGGTCGATTATGCGACCAAAGCTACCTGCTGCGGCATCGGTTTTGCCGTAAGCGGCCAGCCCGATCCCAGCGGCAAGGTTTTGAACGCCAAGCTGACCGACATCCACGCCGCTGGCGCCGATTGCATCGCCGTTGGCTGTCCCTTCTGCTTCCAGCAGTTCGACATGGGCCAGTTGACCACCGCCCGCAAGTTCGGCCTCGAGTTCCGGGTGCCGGTGCTCAACTACCTGCAGCTACTTGGGCTGGCCATGGGCTACAGCGCCGAGCAGATGCAGCTTGCCGAGCACAAAATCAAGGCCAAAGACACGTCGTTGGGCGAGTGGCTGGCCAGGGAGGGAGCGGCATGACGGCCAAGGTACTTACCACCTGTCCCTATTGCGGCACCGGCTGCACCATGTTCCTTCAAGTGCGCGACGGCCGGGTGATCGGCGTACTGCCCAACCCCGACGGCGTCGGCCAGGGCAAGCTGTGCATCAAGGGCTGGAGCGCTCACCAGTTCATCCACCATCCCGACCGCCTGACCACGCCGCTGATCCGCCTGCCGGGCGCCCCCCGCAGCCAGCCGGCCTTCCGTCCGGCTTCCTGGGACGAGGCTCTGGACCTGGTCGCCGGGCGTCTGCTGGCCATCCGCGACGCCCACGGTCCCAACGCGCTCGGTTTCTGCGCCTCGGCCAAGTGTACCAACGAAGAGAACTATCTCCTGCAAAAGCTGGCCCGCGCCCTGATCGGCACCCACAACGTCGATCACTGCGCCCGCCTCTGACACAGCCCCACGGTGGCCGGTCTGGTCGCCACAATGGGCAGCGGGGCCATGACCAACCCGATCGACGACATCTACCACGCCGACGTTATCTTGATCGTCGGCTCCAACACCCACGAGCAGCATCCCCTCATCGCCCGCCGTGTCGTCAAGGCGGTGCGCGAGCGCGGGGCGCGGCTGATCGTCGCCGATCCCCGCGCCATCGGGCTCGCCGGCTTTGCCGAGCTCTTTATCCGGCAGCGGCCGGGCACCGACGTGGCCCTGCTCAACGGCATAATGCACGTCATCCTGGCCGAGGGCCTGGCCGACGAGGCGTTCATCGCCGGGCGGATCGACCCGGACAGCTATCAAGCGCTCAAGGCCGTCGTCGCCGCCTACCCCCCCGACCGCGCCGCCGAGATCACCGGCGTGCCCGCCGGCGACATCCGCCGCGCCGCCCGTCTATACGGCGAGGCCGGCCAGGCTACGATCCTGTATGCCATGGGTATCACCCAGCACACCTCCGGCACCGACAATGTGATGTCAGTGGCCAACCTGGCTATGCTGACCGGCAACGTCGGTCGCCAAGGCACCGGCGTCAACCCTTTGCGCGGCCAGAACAACGTCCAGGGCGCGTGCGACGTGGGCGGCTTGCCCAACGTCTACCCCGGCTATCAGAGCGTCACCGCCGAAGCGGTTAGCGCCAAATTCGCCCAGGCGTGGGGCCGCGTCCCGCCGCCGGAGGTGGGCCTCACCCTGCCCGAGATGGCGGACGCCGCCGGCGACGGCATCCGCGGCCTGTACGTCATGGCCGAGAACTCGCTCCTTTCTGAAGCCGACGCCAACCACGTGCGCGCTGCCTTCGAGCGCCTCGATTTCTTGGTCGTCCAGGATATCTTTCTCACCGAGACAGCGCAGATAGCCGACGTCGTGCTGCCCGGCGCCAGCTTTGCTGAAAAGGAGGGTACCTTCACCAACACCGAGCGCCGCGTGCAGCGTGTGCGCCAGGCGGTCGAGCCGCCAGGCGAGGCCCGCGCCGACTGGCAGATCGTCCTCGACCTTGCCCGGCGGATCCATGGCCTCCAGCCTACCCGATCCGTCGCTCCATTCGCCGGCTGGGATTACTCTTCGCCGGCGGCGGTGATGGCCGAGATCGCTGCTCTCACTCCCATCTACGGCGGCATCAGCCACGAGCGGCTTGAGGGCCAGGGGTTGCCCTGGCCGTGCCCCACCCCCGACCATCCCGGCACGCCCATCCTGCACAAGGACTCCTTTGCGCTGGGCAAAGGCCGCTTTGTGCCAGCCGAGTACCGGCCGCCCGCCGAAGAGCCCGATGCCGGCTATCCACTCCTGCTGACGACGGGACGGATTCTGTTCCACTATCACACCGGCACCATGACCCGCCGCTCGCCGATCCTGACCGACCAGGTCAACGAGCCTTTCGTCGAGATCCATCCCGGCGACGCGGCGCGGCTGGGCGTGGCCGACGGCGACCGGGTGCGCGTCCAGAGCCGGCGGGGTGAGGTCAGCCTGGCCGCCCGTGTGACCGAGATGGTGCCGCCCGGCGTGGTATTCATCCCCTTCCACTTTGCCGAAGCCCCGGCCAACGCCCTGACCCATGGCGCCCTCGACCCCACGGCCAAAATCCCCGAGTTCAAGGTCTGCGCCGTCCGGGTGACCACAGCCTGAGAGAGGCTAATGGACTCTATGGCCCCCGCCGCGATCAACGTCTCCATCGGCACCGCCGCCGTGCTGGGCCTGGCCCGGGTGCCCATGGCTGTCGCGCCTACCACGGCCTATCTGATGTTGGGCGGCCGTTGCCAGATGAGCTGCGCCTTTTGCGCCCAGGCCCGCGACAGCAAGGCCAGCGCCCTGAACCTGTCGCGGGTGACCTGGCCGGAATATCCCCTGGACAGCGTTGTTGAGCGCCTGGCCCAGGCGGCAGCCGACAGAGCGATCCGCCGCGCCTGCCTGCAGGTGACCGTCACCGCCGTTGCCTTTGCCCAGGCGCTCGCCGTCGTGCGCACGGTCAAGACAGCTTCGGCCATCCCGTTCGACGTCGCCTTCCTGCCCCACGGCATCGACCAGGTGCGCCAGATCGTGGAAGCGGGCGCCGACCACGTCGGCTTTGGCCTGGACGCCGCCTGCGAGCGGGTTTTCCGCCCGGTCAAGGGTGGCAATTGGGCGCACAGCCTGACCCTGATCGAAGAGGTTGCGCGCGCCTTCCCCGGCCATGCGGCGCTGCACCTGATCGTCGGGCTCGGTGAGACAGAGCAGGAGATGGTCGAGCGGATCCAGTGGGCGCAGGACCTGGGAGCGACGACCGGCCTGTTCGCCTTTACCCCTCTGCGCGGAACTCCCCTGGCCGGCTGGCCGCCGCCGCCCCTGGCCGTCTACCGCCGCATGCAGGCCGCCCGCTGGTTGATCGCCCACGGCTTGGCCCGCGTTGAGGGGATGGCGTTTGACCCACAGGGACGCCTGCTCGACCTGGGCGCGCCGCTGCCTGCTTCCGGCGAGCCCTTCCAAACCTCCGGCTGCCCCGACTGTAACCGCCCCTTCTACAACGAGCAGCCCGGCGGTGTCCTCTACAACTATCCGCGGCCATTGACCGCCAAAGAGACAGCGCAGGCCGTGCAAGCTATGGAGCTGTAGGAGGAACGATGAGCAGCCCACAGCCAACGCCCATGCTCCGCCAGTACCGCGAGCTGAAACGGCGCCACCCCGACGCGCTGCTCTTCTTCCGGCTGGGCGATTTCTACGAGCTGTTCGAGGAGGACGCCAGGACGGCTGCCCGCGAGCTCAAGCTGGTGCTCACCTCGCGACGGTTTTCCAAGACGGTGAGCCTGCCGATGTGCGGCGTGCCCTACCGCACGGTCACCACCTATGTCGCCCGCCTGCTGGAGCGCGGCCACAAGGTCGCCATTGCTGAACAGTTGGAGGACGCCCGCCGCGTCAAAGGCCTGGTCCGCCGCGACATAGTCCGGATCATCACCCCTGGCACCGTCGTCGAAGACGCCCTGCTGCCCGACAACGCCCAAAACCTCCTGGCGGCGGTAGTGACGCCAGGCGCCGGATCTAGAACCGATCGTTTTGGCTTGGCCGTCGTCGACCTGTCCACCGGCGAATTTGCCGCCACCGAGGCCTCCGGCTGGCCGGCGTTGGCCGAAGAGCTGCAGCGAATCCAGCCGAGCGAGGTTGTGCTCCCCACCCGCCTGGCCGGGGATGCGGCCTGGACCGAACGATTGCGCCGGGAAACGGGCGCGCAGCGGCCCGTCCGCCTGTCGCCCGTGCCCGACTGCGAGGCCGCGCACGAGGCGGCGCGCGCCCGGCTGCTGGCCCACTTTCGCGCCACCTCGCTGGACGAGTCAGGCGTTGAAGAGCGTCCCCTGGCGGTTGCCGCTGCCGGCGCGGCCCTGTTCTACCTCCAAAACAATCAGATCTCCGACCTGGCCCACCTGCGGACATTGACAATCTACCGCCTGGCCGACTATATGAGCCTCGATGCCGCCACTCGGCGCAACCTGGAGCTGACCCGCACCCTGCGCGAGGGCCGCGTCGAAGGCAGCTTGCTGAGCGTCCTCGACCGGACCCAGACGGCGATGGGCGCTCGGCTGCTTCGTCACTGGATCCAGCAGCCGCTTCTGGACCTGGAGCAGATCTGGGATCGGCTCGACGCTGTCGACGAGATGGCTGCCTCCCATTTCCTGCGCGCCGACCTGCGCAAGCTGCTCGACGGCATGTACGACGTGGAGCGGCTG
>JAFGOG010000249.1 GCA_016926595.1 Anaerolineae bacterium | reverse complement strand
GGCGGCCCTGGAGCGGGCCAGGTCCTTTCCCCAGGTGCAGCTCACGGCCATGGCCGTGTCGGACCTGGAGCTGATCGCGGTCGGCGCGCTCAGCCCGCTGACCGGGTTCATGACCAAGGCCGACTATGACAGCGTGATCGACACCATGCACATGGCCAACGGCCTGGCCTGGAGCATCCCGGTGACCCTGCCGGTGGCCGACGACGTGGCCGCCGAGCTGCGGGAAGGGCAAGAGATCGCCCTGCTCGACGGCGACCACCTGATGGGGATCATGACCGTCGAGGAAAAGTACCTCGCCGACAAGGAGCGCGAGGCGCGCGAGGTGTACAAGACGACCGACCTGGCCCATCCCGGCGTGGATCGCCTGTACCGCTACGGCAACACGCTGCTGGGCGGCGAGGTGTTCATGGTCAACGGCCCCCAGGAGCCCGAGTTCCCCGAGCTGCGGCACGAGCCGGCCCAGACGCGGCGGATGTTTGCGTCGCGGGGTTGGCGGCGGATCGTCGCCTTCCAGACGCGCAACCCGATCCACCGCGCCCACGAGTATATCCAAAAGGTGGCGCTGGAGATCGTAGACGGGCTGTTGCTGCACCCGCTGGTGGGCGAGACCAAAGCCGACGACATCCCGGCCGACGTGCGGATCGCTAGCTACCAGGCCATCCTGCGCGACTATTACCCGCCCGACCGGGTACTGCTGGGCGTCTTTCCGGCGGCGATGCGCTACGCCGGACCGCGCGAAGCGATCTTTCACGCCATCGCCCGCAAGAACTATGGCTGCACCCACTTTATCGTCGGCCGCGACCACGCCGGCGTGGGCAGCTATTACGGCACTTACGACGCCCACTATATCTTTGACGAGTTCCAGCCGGGCGAGCTGGGCATCCAGCCCCTCTTTTTCGACTATACCTTCTACTGCAAAAAGTGCGGGGCGGTGGTCAGCGCCAAGACCTGCCCCCATGGCAAAGAGGATTGGGTCTTTTTGAGCGGCACACAGGTGCGCCAGATGCTGGAGCGGGGCGAGATGCTGCCCGAAGAGTTTACCCGGCCCGAGGTCTCGAGGGTGCTGATGGACGGCATCAAGAACAAGAAGGAAGGGAAATGAGGGTCCTCGTCGTCGGGCTGGACTGCGCCGAGCCGTCGCTGGTTCTTGACCGGTGGCGCGGCGACCTGCCCACCCTGCGCCGGCTGATGGACGGCGGGGCCTATGGCGAGCTGACCAGCACGATCCCGGCCATGACCGTGCCCTCCTGGGCGGCGATGATGTCGGGCAAGGACCCCGGCCAGCTCGGCTTTTACGATTTTCGCAACCGGGCCGACTATTCCTACGAGGCGATGACGATCGCCACCGGCCAGGCGGTCAAGGCCGACCGGGTGTGGGACATTGTGTCGCGGGCGGGCAAGCAGGCGATCACGGTGGGCGTGCCACAGACTTACCCGGTCAGGCCGGTCAATGGGGTGATGATCGGCTGCTTCCTGACCCCCAGCACCCGCAGCCCCTACACCTATCCGCCGGAGATAAAGCGAGAGATCGAGGGGCTGATCGGCGGCGAGTATATGGTCGACGTGCCCCAGTTCCGCACCGGGGACCCGGACCACCTGCTGGAGCAGATCTACCAGATGGCCGACCAGCACCACACCGTGGTCAAGCACCTGCTGGCCAGCCGGCCGTGGGATTTTTTCATGCACGTGGACATTGGGGTGGACCGCATCCACCACGGCATGTGGCGATTTACCGACCCGCGCCATCCCAGGCACCAGCCGGGCAATCGCTACGAGAACGCCATCCACGACTATTATGTCCACATCGACCGCCAGATCGGCGAGTGGCTGGAGCTGGTCCCCGCCGATACGGCGGTGCTGGTAGTGTCGGACCACGGCGCCCAGCCGATGATGGGCGGCATATGCCTCAACGAGTGGCTGAAACGGGAGGGCTACCTGGCGCTGGAGTACCAGCCGGAGGGGATCGTGCCCCTGGAAAAGTGCGAAGTAGACTGGAGCCGGACCAGGGCGTGGGCGGCGGGGGGTTATTACGCCCGGGTGTATCTGAACGTCGCCGGGCGCGAGCCGGAGGGGATCGTCGATCCGGCCGACTATGAGCGGCTCCGGGACGAGCTGGCCGCCGGCATCGCCGCCATCTGCGGGCCGGATGGCCAGGGTCTCGGCTCGATCAGCTTCAAGCCGCAGGAGATCTACCGGGAGGTCAACAATATCCCTCCGGACCTGATCGCCTACTTGGGCAAGATGGGCTGGCGGTCGGTGGCCAGCCTGGGCTGGGACAGCATCTACAGCACAGAGCAGGACAGCGCGCCGGACGATGCCAGCCACGCCCAGCAGGGGCTGTATATCTACTACAACCCGGCGGTCCCGGCCCAGGGGCGGGCCGCCCGGCGGCGCGTCACGGACATAGCGCCGACGGTGCTGGACCTGATGGATGTGCCGATCCCGGCGGACATCAGGGGACGATCGTTTGCGAAGGGTCTCTAAGTTGAGGAGAGATGCTTCGCTTCGCTCAGCATGACAGAGTAATGGTGAGGTGACAAGATCGTGGAGCAAAAAGGGGTAACTGTCTGGTTTACGGGGCTATCCGGGGCGGGCAAGACGGCCCTGGCCATCCGGTTGGAAGAGGAGATGCGGCGGCGCGGGCTGAAGGTGGAGCGGCTGGACGGCGACATTGTCCGGCAGGGGCTGACCCGCGACCTGGGCTTTTCCAAGGAAGACCGGGACAAGAACATCGAGCGGGTGACCTTTGTGGCCAAGCTGCTGACGCGCAACGGCGTGGCAGTGTTGTGCTCGTTTATCTCGCCCTACCGCGCGGTGCGGGCTAACTCGCGCCAGGAGATCGGGAACTTTGTCGAGGTGTACTGCCATGCGACGCTGGACACGCTGATCGCGCGGGACGTGAAGGGGCTGTACAAGAAGGCGCTGGCCGGCGAGATCCCCAACTTTACCGGCGTGTCAGACCCATACGAGGCGCCGGAGAGTCCGGAAGTGGTGATCGACTCTAGCCAGGAGACGATCGAGGGCAGCCTGGCCAAGATCGTGCGCAAGCTGGAGGAGATGGGCTATGCGCCGCCCGCCGCCACGGAAGAGCTGCAGCCCTACACGGCGGAAGAAGAGGCGGCCATCGAGGCCCGGCTGGCGGCGCTGGGGTATCTATAAGTCCATCTTCAGACCTTATAGGATCTGGCCAAGGCAGGAGGAGCGAAGAGCCATGGGGCTGTTTGGCAAACTGCGGGGCAGGAAAAAAGAGCGGCGGGTGGTGTTCATCGGCCTGGACGGCGTGCCCTACACCTTTATGCAGCGGTTGATCGCCGAGGGGCGAGCGCCGAACGCTGCCCGGCTGGCCGGGCAGGGCAGCCTGCTGCGCATGGAGTCGGTGTGGCCGTGGGTGTCGTCGGCGGCATGGAGCACGATGATGACCGGGGTCAACCCCGGCAAGCATGGCATCTTTGGCTTTGTCGACCGCGACCCGGCAACCTACAAGCAGTTCATCCCCACTTCGCGCCACATGAAGGCCCGGACGCTGTGGGAGGTGCTGAGCGACGCCGGTAAGCGGGTGATCGTCGTCAACGTGCCGGTCACCTACCCGCCCCGCCAGGTGAACGGCATCCTGGTCGGCTGCTTTCTGAGCCCCAGCCTCGACAAGGCGGTCTATCCGCCGTCCTACATTCCGACGCTCAAGTCGTTGGGCTATATCATCGACGCCGATCCGTGGAAGGCCCGCGAATCGAAGGACCTGGCGCTGCAAGAGGTCAACGCTGCGCTCGACGCCCGGATCCGGACCCTGTTCCACCTTTTCGACCACGAGGCGTGGGACTATTTGCACGTCCACATCATGGAGACCGACCGGCTGCACCACTTTTTGTGGCAGCAGATGGAGGAAGGGGATCCGACCTACGCGCCGGCGTTTTACGATTTTTACCAGCGCATCGACGATATGCTGGGCCGGCTGGCCGGCAAGCTGGGCGAGGATACGACGCTGGTGTGGATGTCGGACCACGGCTTTTGCACCGTCAAGAAAGAGGTGTACGTCAACCGCTGGCTGATGGATCGGGGCTGGCTCAAGCTGCGCAGCGTTCCGCCCGACCCCAAGGCCGGCCTGGACGCCATCGATCCCAGCTCGGCGGCCTATAGCCTGGATCCGGGCCGTGTGTTCATCCGTGTCAAGGGCCGCGAGCGGGACGGCTGGGTGGCGCCCGGCGCCGAATACGAGGCGCTGCGCGACGAGATCGCCGCCGCCGCGTTGGAGCTGCGCGATCCCGACAGCGGCGAGCGCTTTTTCCAGGCCGCTTTCCGGCGCGAGGAGCTGTACCACGGGCCATGCGTGGAGCAGGCCGCCGACCTGATCCTGGCCCCCTACGACGGCTATGACCCCAAAGGCTCGTTGTGGAAAGAAACGCTCACCTTCAAGGGCGACAAGCTGGTTGGGACCCACACCTACGACGACGCCATGCTGTACGTAGCGGGGAAAGAGATCCCCCAGACGCGCTTTTCGGTGGTCGACGTCATGCCGACGATGTTGAGCTTGATGGGCGTAGCCTGCCCGCCCGACCTGGACGGTCGCTCCCTAACATAAGAAGGGCGGGCCCCCGTGCCCGCCCCTCCAAACGGGTCTGTTTTCAAGGGATTGGCCCTGCCGCCTTGGCCCCCTTCTCTGTCAGAGTCCACACCGGGCGAGCCCCGGTACCGACGCAGCCGCCCAGCCCACAGTTGGCCCGGCAGGCCGGGGAAGGCTTGCAAGCGCCGACAGCCGGCCGCAGGTAGCCGAGGCGGACCAGCTCGTGGATCATCGCCTCGATCAGCGGCCGCGATACGCCCAGCCGCCCTGCCAGCTCGTCGTAGCTGTGCAGTCCTCCCTCACCCACCAGCCGCAGCAGATCTTCTAACATCGGTTCTCCCAATCCACAATCCAGAATCCCGGCGGCCAGAACCTAAAATAGCAGTCCCACCTGGTAGACGGCGATGCCCCCTATCAGCGATAGGGCCAGCAGCAGGCCTACGCTAAAGGCGGTCCATGCCCAGCTCTGGGTCTCCTGTTTGATAGTCGCCACCGTCGCCACGCAGGGAACGAACAGCATCTGCACCACCAGGAAGGCGAGGGCCGCCGGCAGCGTCAGGGCGCCCGCCAACTGCTGGCTGCCGCCGTAGAGAACGCCCAACGTGGCGATCGTATTCTCCTTGGCCACAAAGCTGCTCAGCAGCGCTACCATCATCTTCCAATCGAGGCCCATCAGCCCCCCGACCGGGGCCAGCGCCCGGCCGATGCCGGCCAGGAAGCTCGTTTCGAGCTGGCCATCGGGCAGCGTCGCCAGGGCCCAGACGACAATCGACATGACCAGAATCAGCGAGCCGGCCTTGCGCAGGAAGGAGCTGCTGTTGTGCCACACTTGCATGCCTATCGTTCGGGCGTTGGGCATGTGATAGAGGGGCAGCTCCATGATGAACGCCGCCCGCTCACCGCGCAAAACTAGCTTGTTGATCAGCACCCCGGTCACGGCCAGCACGGCCAGGCTGACGGCGACCAGGCCCAAGGCCACCAGCGTCGCCGCCCGGCCAAAAAAGAGCGGCGCCAAGAACGTGACGACGGCCATGCGCGCGGCGCAGGGCACCAGCGGGGCCAACAGGATCGTCAGCAGGCGCGCCTGCCTCGAATCGATGATCCTGGCGCCCATCACCGCCGGGACGTTGCAGCCAAAACCCAGGAAAAGAGGCAGAAAGCTCTTGCCGTGCAGGCCCATCAGGTGCAT
>JAFGOG010000248.1 GCA_016926595.1 Anaerolineae bacterium | reverse complement strand
TAGCCCAGCACCGGGTTGCCGCTGACGGCGGTGATCGGCAGCGCCAGCAGCGCATTCCCCAGCAGCAGCTCCGAATAGGCCAGCGTGCGCGGGTAGGGGTAAAAGATGTTGGCGTCGAACAGATGCAGCGGATCGGTCAGGAGCTGGTGCCCGTCCCAGGCGGTGATCCACACATTCAGCAGCGCATCCTGCCGGTCCTCCACCGCATCCGCCAGGTGCAGGGCCAGGGGATGGGTAAAGACCAGGCTCAGAACGACAAACAGCAGCAGCGCTGTGATGGTAGTTGCGTGTGCCCTTTTCATTTCACCCGCATTATACCCCAGATGGCGCCGGATGCAACCCGCATGCCTCCCTTGCCCTGGTTGCCTATTGTACTGCACAAGCGGTGGTTGACCTGAGCCTGGTATGGGTGTATAATCGGAGGATAGTGATCGAAAAACAGGCCAGCGACAAGCAAAACCCTGCCACACGCTTTTCCAAGTTTGCCGCGCGACGTTTCTTCCTGCCGCTGGCCGGTGCGCTCCGGCGAGAAAGCCAGGGTCAGGCAGCGACTTTGTGGGCCAGCTCGCTCATCCTGTGGCTGGCGGTGTTGGTCAGTACTCCTGTGGTGCTCTGGCTGGCGGGGGAAGGTCCCTTTCCCCGCGCCGCAACTCTGGGCGTGCTGGCCCAGGCGGCGGCGACGCTGTTTGCCCTGGCCTGTGGCTGGTCGGCACGCCGCCTGGTGGGTGTGGCGGCTGTCGTCCTGCCGGCGACGTGGGCCGTCGAAAAGGTTGGGGTCACGACCGGCTGGCTGTTTGGACGTTACGCCTATACAGGAGCTCTGCAACCGCAGTTGGCTGGCGTCCCGATCGTGATCCCCCTTGCCTGGCTGATGATGCTGGCCACGGCCTGGGCCGTGGCCAGCGCCATCCTGCCCGAGCAGTCGGCCAAAGCCGCAGGCGGCCCTGCATGTCCCGGCTGGTGGTATCGGCTGCGCTACGCCGCCTTGTCGGGCCTGGCCTTTGCCGCCTGGGATCTATATCTGGATCCGCAGATGGTCGCCCGCCGTTTGTGGCTGTGGGAGGAACCGAGCGGCTACTTTGGCATCCCCTGGCTCAACTACTTGGGATGGTGGTGTTCGGCGACGCTGCTCACCCTGATCGCTGGCCCGGGTTCGCGTGGGATGCCACGCCTGAGGCTGATGATCATCTACAGTCTGACCTGGCTGTTCCAGGTCGTCGGCCTGGGCTTCTTTTGGGGTCAGCCGGGCCCGGCTCTGTGTGGCTTTGTCGCAATGGGCGTCTTTGCCATCTTGAGTTGGCGGCAGGAGATGAGGCGGTGGTCACGCCTGCCGGCCCTCCAGCTTTGACGCCAACTGTGTTTTGCCGTATTATGGCTGGATGCATCATGTCAATAAATGAGGGGAAAGTTGGGGTGTGTGCGGGCACCGCACACACCCCAACCCCCAATCATCGAGAAGATATGGCTGGATAGATCGACAAGAGTAGGGGTATATGCTGAACAAAGTCCGTCTGATAGAAGAAAGATACGAAGAGCTGAACCGGCTGATGGCCGAGCCTGGAGTGGCCACCGATCCGGCCAGGCTCATGGAATACGCCCAGGAGCAGGCCGAGATCGAAGACCTGGTGCAGGCCTTTCGCCGTTACAACGCCCTGGACAGGGAGCTGGCCGATGCCCGCAGCCTCCTCGAGACGGAGGAGGACCCGGAGATGTGCAAGATGGCCGAGGAGGAGATCGCCCGCGTCGAGAGCGAAATGGACGAGCTGTACGACCGGATGCGGGCCATGCTCCTGCCCAAAGATCCTCGCGATGAGAAGAACGTCATCATGGAGATCCGGGCCGGCACCGGCGGCGACGAGGCCGGCCTTTTTGCCGCCGATCTGTACCGCATGTATGTCCGTTACGCCGAGCTCCACAGGTGGAAGACCGAGATCCTCAGCTTTCACGATACCGGCGTGGGCGGCTACAAAGAGGTGATCTTTCAGGTAAGGGGCAAGGGGGCCTATTCCCGGCTCAAGTATGAGAGCGGCGTGCACCGGGTGCAGCGCGTGCCGCTGACCGAGGCCCAGGGCCGCATCCACACCTCCACAGCCACCGTGGCGGTGCTGCCCGAGGTCGAAGAGGTCGAGATCGAGATCGATCCGGCCGATCTCCAGATCGACGTTTATGGCTCGTCAGGGCCGGGCGGCCAGCACATGCAGAAAAACGCTACGGCGGTGCGCCTCACCCACAAGCCGACGGGCATGGTGGTGTCGTGCGAGAGCGAGCGCAGCCAGAGCCAGAACAAAGAACGGGCCATGTCTGTGCTGCGCGCCAGGCTGTATGAGATGGAGGAAGATCGCCGCCAGGCCGAGCGAGGTGAGGAGCGCCGCTCGCAGGTGGGAACAGCCGTGCGCAGCGAAAAGATCCGGACCTACAACTATCCGCAGAACCGGGTCACCGATCACCGCGTCGGGCTCAGCATCTACCGTCTGGAAAGCATCATGAACGGCGACATCGACGAGTTCATCGACGAGCTGGCGACGACGGATCAGGCCGAACGGCTGCAGGCCGTAGCATGACATCCGCCGCGCTCCACCTCCAGGCTGCCCTGCGACAGGCCGTCCAGGCCCTCCGCAACGCCGAGGTGGGCGAGGCGCGGCTCGACGCCGAGCTATTGCTGGCCTATACCCTGGGCCTGAACCGGGCGGCGATCTTGGCCCAGCCCGATCGGCCGCTGACTCCCAAGGAGCTGACCCGTTTCCGCGACCTGGTCGCCCGCCGCGCTGCCCGCGAGCCTTTGCCCTACATCACCGGTCACCGCGAGTTCTTTGGCCTTGATTTCGCCGTCGATGCCCGCGTGCTCATTCCCCGGCCCGAGACCGAGCTGCTGGTCGAGCATGCCCTGCGCATCGCCCGGCCTGTGCCGGGGTCCCTTCCTCCTGCCCTGGAGATCGCCGACGTGGGGGCCGGGAGTGGGGCGATCGCCGTCGCGCTGGCCGTGCACTTGCCCCGCGCCACCGTCTATGCCCTCGACGATTCGGCCGGAGCGCTGGCCCTGACTGCCGAAAACGCCCGGCGCCACAACGTGGCCGGCCGAGTCCGGTGCCGGCAAGGGGATCTCCTGGCGCCGCTGCCCGGTCCCGTGAGCCTGGTGACCGCCAACCTGCCCTACGTCGCCGCCGGCGAGTGGGCTGATCTTCCGCCCGAGATCCGCGACCATGAGCCCCGCGCGGCGCTGGACGGCGGCCCAGACGGGCTGGATGCCATCAGCCGCCTGCTGGCGACCACCGGCCCATATCTGCACCCTGGCGGCGCCCTTTTGCTCGAGATCGGCGCGAGCCAGGGGGCTGCTGTGACCGCCCTGGCTCGCCGCTATTTCCCGGCCGCCGATCTCCAGTTACACCGCGACTATGCCGGCCTGGACCGCCTCGTCATCGTCCAATTGTCAGGCTGATCCCTTCAAGGCCAGCAATCCGAACGCCTCTGGGCGGCGGACGATCCGCTCGAAACCGGCTTCCTGGAGCCGGCGTATGGCTCCCTTCATCACCCTGTGTCCTGACCTGCTTTCCAGGTCGCCGATGTAGTGGAACAGGCGGCCGCCCCGCTTCAACACCCGGAAAAGCTGCCGGTAGCAGGCTGCCGAGTAGAGCTCGCCGCCCAGGCTAAAGGTCGGCGGGTCGTGGATGATCCGCGAGAATGTCCCGTCGGCAAACCCTGGCAGCTCGTCCAGCGTGTCGCCCACGATCTGCTCGATGCGGGGATTGTCGAACAGCGATCGTGACCAGGGGTTCAGCCGCGCCACCGCCAGCACCTCCGGATCGAGCTCGATGGTCACCACCTGGGCGGCGGTTCTGGATGCCTGGATGGCGGTATAGCCCAGGCCGGTCGCCGTGTCCAGCAGCGGGCCGCCGTCGGGCGAGGCGGCGCGGATCTTGGTCAGGGTATCCTGGTGGGGATCGGTGCCTTTGATGCGGTGCATCGGGATGCCCGAGATGAGCAGGGTGGGCGCTCCGCTCGTCGGCATCAGGCTGTAGAAACGGTTGAGCTGCTCAGAGAAGCGCTGTATCTTGACGGCGCTGTTGTCCTCGACTGTGAAGCAGGCCAGCTCATTGCCGGCGATCGCCTCGACGTCGGCCCACGACAGCCACCCTCCGCCATGCGAGACGAACGCGATCCGATCCGGCTCGAGCGCGACCTGGCTGGTCGTCAGGCCCAGGTCGAGCGAGGTCGATGCGCTGCTCCGAGCCTTCTCCCGGGCAAGGAGGAGAGGCTTGACTTGGTAGGAGGATAGGACGATCATTTGCCTGGCTCTGCGCGGCGAGGTCAGCGGAGGCCGGCAAACAGGTCCTGCTGGCCTTCATCCCCCCCGACTGCGCTCTCGGCCAGTTGGAAGCATTCCCAGCTCTGCAGCTCGCGCATGGCATCGGCCGGGAGTGCGGCAAAGAGGCTGTCCGGCTTGAGCTGGGTGGCATGGCACTGCAGCGCCGCCCGCTTGACGTCCCAAAAATCCTGGACATCGACGTCGGTGGTACAGACCTCGTCGGGCAGGCCGAACGGCTCGGCCAGGAACCTTTGGACGCGAGGGTGCTCGGCCAGGCCCAATTCCTGCATCTTGGCCGCGACTGCCCGGAAGAACCGGCGCGGGATGGCTGTGCAGTACAGTTTCTTGGGCCTGTAGGGCGCCAGGCCGGCCGCGATCTGCTCCGGGTACTGGCCGGGATCGCCGGCTGCGGCAAAAGCCGCCTTGGTGTGGTGGTGGACCGCGACGTGATCCGGGTGGCCATAGCCGCCCGTCTCGTCGTGAGTGACCACCACGTCAGGGCGCTCACGGCGGATGTGGGCCACGATCCTGCCCACCGCCTCGGCGGGATCGGCCATGACCAGGGCGCGGGGATCCTGGTTATCGGGCGAACCGGCCATCCCCGAATCGCGATAGTCGAGAAAATGCAGCTCGTCTATCTGCAGCACCCGGCAGGCGCAGCGCAGCTCCTCTTCCCGGACCTGTCCCAGCCGCTCGGGGGTGGCCAGGCTGGGATCGCTGATCTCGCCCGCCTCTCCCCGCGTGGCGCAGATCAGCGCCACGCGAACCTGCGGGTCGGCGCCATAGCGCGCCAGGGCGCCTCCGATGCCGAACGATTCGTCGTCTGGGTGCGCAAAAACGGCCATCAAGGTCAGCATGGCAATGTCCTTTATCTCTGGTCTTGACGGAAACGGGGGTCCCGCTCCAGGATGAGCCGCAGGCCCTCTTCCAGGGTCGTATGCGGCTCCCAGCCGAGCAGCCGGCGGGCCAGCCCTACGTCGGCTACCAGGCGCGATACACCGCCCGATTGTCCACGGTTATGCAGCACACTCACCCGGTGGGTTTCCCCGTTCAGGGACTGGCCGGTTGCGCGGGCTATCGACGCGGCCAGGTCGTTGATGCTCACCCCTTGCCCCGACCCGATGTTGATCACAGCGCGGTTCACCGCCGTGGCGGTCGCCGCCGCCAGCAGGGCATCGACCGCGTCGTCGACATAGATAAAGTCACGCGTCTGGGCGCCGTCGCCCTGGATCACCAGCGACCCCCCGCTCTGCGCCTGCTTGAGAAGCTGGGGGATGACCGGCGGGTAACTGGCCGGCAGCTCCTGGCCGGGTCCGTAGGCGTTAAAGATGCGCAGCGACACCGTCTCGATGCCGTACAACGCCCCCAAGGTCGAGACATAGTACTCGGCGGCGATCTTGCTCACCCCATAGGGCGAATTGGGGTTGGGCGTCTGCTGTTCGTCGATCGGCTGGTGGGCCTGCTCGCCGTACAGCGCCCCAGACGAGGCAAACACCACCCGCCTGACGCCGGTATCGCGCATCGCCTCCATGACGGCCACCGTGCCGGTTACGTTGACGTCGTTATACTCCGCCGGATAGTGGATCGATTCCGGGACCCGCACCCGCGCGGCCAGGTGGTAGACACAGTCCACGCCCTGGAGCAGCGTCCACAGCTTGGGCACGTCCTTGACGTCGCCGCGGGTCAACAGCACCTCGGGCCGCAGCCGCCTGGGATCGCCGGCCGACAGGTCGTCCAGGACCAGAACCGTATGCCCTTCGCCGGCCAGCCGGTTG
>JAFGOG010000247.1 GCA_016926595.1 Anaerolineae bacterium | reverse complement strand
GACCCAACAAACCTGTCCTGGTGGCAGCGCGGCGTGATCTACCAGATCTACCCGCGCAGCTTCCAGGACTCTACCGGCAACGGCGTCGGCGACCTGCACGGCATCATCGACCGGTTCGACTATCTAAACGACGGCACTGAGCGGTCGCTGGGCATCGACGCCATCTGGCTGAGCCCGATCTACCCCTCGCCGATGGCCGATTTCGGCTACGACGTGGCCGACTATTGCGACATCCACCCCGATTTCGGCGATCTGGCCGCATTTGACCGGCTGGTGGCCGAAGCGGGCCGGCGCGGCGTCAAGATCATCCTCGACTGGGTGCCCAACCACACCTCCGACCGGCACCCCTGGTTCCTCGAATCGCGCCGCAGCCGCACCAGCCCGAAGCGCGACTGGTACATCTGGCGCGACCCCAAGCCCGATGGATCGCCGCCCAACAACTGGGGGGCCGCCTTTGGCGGCCCGGCCTGGACCCTCGACGAGGCTACCGGCCAGTACTACCTGCACCAGTTCCTCAAGGAGCAGCCCGAGCTCAACTGGCGCAACCCGGAGGTCCAGGCGGCCATGCACGACGTCCTGCGTTTCTGGTTCAGGCGGGGCGTGTCCGGCTTTCGGATCGACGTCGTCGGCTTTTTGATCAAGGACGCCGGGCTGCGCGACAATCCGCCCAACCCAGACGCCGATCCAAACCTGCCGCCCGAGGACATCTTTGGCCGGCAGCTCCACGTCTACACCGAGCACCAGCCCGAGGTCTTTTATCTGATCCGCGGGTTCCGCCGCCTGGCCGACGAGTACGGCCAGACCTGCCTGATCGGCGAGGTGTGGCACAACGACTTGCGCTGCTGGGTCAAGTATTACGGCGAGGATGGGACCGGGCTGCACCTGCCCTTCAACTTTGGGTACATGGGCCAGCGCTGGCAGGCGCGCGACCTGCGTGCCTTTGTCGACCGGATCGACGGCCAACTGCCGGCCTGGGCCTGGCCCAACCAGGTGCTGGGCAGCCACGACGCGCCTCGCATCGCGTCGCGGGTGGGGCCTGCCCAGGCGCCTAACGCCGCTATGCTGCTCCTGACGCTGCGTGGCACCCCGTTCCTGTACTACGGCGACGAGCTGGGCATGGAGAACGGCGTCATCCCCCGCGAGAAGGGACAGGACCCGCAGGGGCTGGTCTTGGGCATGGAGCGCAGCCGCGACGTGTGCCGCACGCCGATGCAGTGGGACGCCGGCCCCAACGCCGGCTTTTCCAGCGCCGAGCCGTGGCTGCCGATCTCCGCCGGCTATCAAGCCCGCAACGTCGCCGTCCAGTCGGCCGATCCTCACTCGATGCTGAGCCTGTGCCGGGGGCTGATCTGGTACCGGCGGGCGACGCCGGCGCTCTACGGTGGCTCTTACCGCTCCCTCGACGCGGGCGATGAGCGCTGCCTGGTCTACCTGCGCCAGGCCGGCGAGCAGCGGCGGCTGGTGGCCCTCAACCTGACCGGCGAGGAAGCGACTGTCTCTGTTCCTGGCGAGCGACGCGGGCGAGTGGCCATCTCGACCTGCCTGGACCGCGAAGGCAGCGAATCGCTTGCCGGCCTGGCCCTGCGCCCCAACGAGGGCCTGATCGTCGAGCTTCCGTGACGCTACCCTCAGTATGACATCCTGGCGCCCGTGGTGTCGTTTGTGATTTCACGATGAGCCCCCGCCGGTTGGCCGCCATCCTCCGCAAGGAGATGCTCCACATCTTTCGCGACCCGCGCAACCTGTTCCTGGTCACCGTGTCGCCGGCGTTCCTGCTCTTTCTGCTGGCCTACATCTTTTCCTTCGACGTTACCCAGCTCCGCCTGGCGGTCATGGACCTGGACCGCAGCCCCCTATCCCGGCGCTATGTGGCCGTCCTGACCAACGACCAGGATTTCGTCCTGGCCCGCACCGTCGACCGTTACGATGCCATCGAGCCGCTGTTGGCCGCCGGCCAGGTCGACGTCGGGCTGGTCATCCCCCCGGGCTTTGCCGACACCATCCACGCCGGGCGGGCCGCCCAGGTGCAGGCCGTCATCGACGGCAGCGACGCCTTTGCCGGGCGCCAGGCGATCAGCTCGTTAGGGGCCAAATCGGCCAGGTTCGTGGCCGGCGCCGGCGGCGCCTCGCTGATGGCGCAGCCGGTAGAGGTGCGCACCCAAACCTTTTACAACGCCGGGCTGAAATCGCTGAACAGCATGGTGCCGGGCCTGCTGGCCATCGTTCTGCTCATGCCAACCCTCGCCCTGGCCCTGGCCCTGACCCGCGAAAAAGAGTCGGGCACCTTTGAGGGCCTGGTCGCCACGCCGGTGTCGGGCGCCGAGTATCTGCTCGGCAAGCTGGCGACCTACGTCGGCATGGGCCTGGTGAGCGCCTGCCTGGCCTGGCTGGTCGCGGTGTTGTGGTTCGAGGTGCCGTTTCGCGGCAGCCTGCCGGTCTATCTCCTGCTCGCCGCCGACTATTTCCTGGCCTGCATGGGGGCGGTGGTCGTCGTCGCCAGCTTTGTCCGCAGCCAGCAGGCGGCGCTGTTCATTGTCCTGCTCCTCTTCCTGGTGCCCAGCTTTTTCCTGGCCGGGCTGATCATGCCCATAGAAACCGGATCGATCGGCGCCTGGCTGCCTTCCTTTGTCCTGCCCAGCACCCACTTGGTCGAGATCAGCCGCGCCCTCTTTTTGAAAGGCCTGGGCCTGGGTCACCTTCTCCGCCCGGCGCTGATCCTCTTGGGCATGGGCCTGGGGGCGGTGTCGGCCGGACTGCTCCTGTTCAAGAAAAAGGCGGCCTGATGCTCCTGCGCATTGCCAACATGGTTCGCAAGGAGATGATCCAGTTCAGCCGCGACCGGCTGCTGGCTTTATTCATCCTCCTGGCCCCCATGCTGCAGCTTGTCCTTCTGGCCCAAAACACCAGCCGGGGCATCCGCGACCAGCCGTTGGTCATCGTCGATCTGGATCACAGCCAGTTGAGCCGCCAATTGGCCGTCAACCTGGACAACACCGAAGAGCTTCGGCTCCAGTTCTACACCGAGGACATGGACGAGATGCGCCGCCTGCTGGACACGGGGCAGGCCCGGCTGGCGGTCATCATCCCGGCCGGCTTTGGCCGGAACGCCGGCAGGGCCGGTTCTCCTCAACAGGTTCAGATCGTGGCTGACGGGACCAGCGTCATCGCCGCTTCGATCAGCATGGCCACGGCGGCCGGCGCAGCGACCGCCTTTGCCGCCGACCTGGCCGAGAGCCTGGGGCTGGTGACGCCGGAGTTCATCGACTTTCGGTCGAACGTACGCTTTAACCCGACACTCAACGCCCGCGACTTTACCATCCCGGCGCAGCTCGGTTTTATCGTCTACCAGGTGACCCTGGCTGTGGCCTCGCTGGGCCTGGCCCGCGAGCGGGAGCTGGGCACACTCGAGCAGTTGATGGTCACCCCCCTGCGGCGCATCGAGCTGGCCGTGGGCAAGGCGGTGCCAGCCGTCGCCATCGGCATGGTCAACTTTGCGGCCATGCTGCTCATCAGCCGGGTCCTGTTTCAGGTACCGATGAACGGCTCGGCGCTGCTATTGGCCGCCCTGACGCTGCTGTTCGTGGCGGCGGTGGCCAACTGGGGCGTGGCTCTGTCCTCCTTTTCGCGCACTCAGCAGCAGGCCATCCTGTTGGTCTTTATCCAGGCCATGGTCGAGATCGCCCTGTCGGGCTTTCTGGTGCCGGTCAAAAACCTGCCCGGACTGCTCCAGGCCGTTTCGCGCCTGTCGCCGCTCCAGCACTACCTGACGATCGTCCGCGGGGTGATGCTCAAGGGGGCGGGCTGGGAAGCGCTGTGGCCCCAGGTGCTTGCCCTGGCCGTGCTGGGCGTAGCCATCGGGGCGATCGCCCTGCGCAGCGTCATCCGCCGCCTGGACTGAGGGAGATTGCCTAGTGGAACCCTGCCGCTGCCAGCAACCAGTCGGCCATTTCGCGCGCCCGCAGGGCCAGCAATGGGCGGGCAGCGTCGTCTGGCCAGATCTTGCGCCACAGGAGCAGCTCGCGCTGCATCGGCGCCAGGCTTGCTGCCTGATCCGGCGGCACCTGGGGGGCGCTCCACTCGATCAACAGCGCGCTTTCGCGCAATAGATCGGCGACGATAGGATCGTACCGCTCATCCTCGGCGTGGGAGCTGAGCCGGGTCAATGTCGAAGCCAGATTGCCGAGCTGGCGTGGCCATTCGTCTCTTAGATACCTCTCACGGAACTTGGTGCGATCCTTCACGTTTCCTCCAGCAGGTGACGCACAATCATCTCGAATCGCTATCGCAGCGCCGGCGACTGCAACGCCAGACTGTGGTTGCCTTGTCGGGGCCGGATGTTGATCAGGGACTCAAATCCGACTTCTTGGAGGCGCGGGTACCAGTCTCCGCCCCAGACGTTCTCCTGCCTGCTCCCGTCATCAAGTAGCGCCTGCTCGCAATCGGCGTGTAGCTCGCCGCCGCCAGCCAATATCTCGCGCTCCAGGTCTACGGCCAGCTTGATCACGCTGCCGAATTCTGCGCTCATTTCGGTGATCTGTGGCAGCGCGGCTGGCTCTCGGATGACCAATATCCCCATTTGGCGGTTCTCCCAAGCTTCTGGCATCTTGAACTGCGATTTCATTTTACCATGAAGCGCTTCGGGGCGCAAGGCTCTCCGTTGCCGACAGTGGAGCTGCCGCTCAGCCAGAGCCAGGCTTGATCGCCTTGAGTGAAAAGAGGAACGGCACCGACTCCCCGCCTTCCGGCAGCCGCCACCAGCCGTCTGCCCCCTGCACCATGAAGGGCAGGCACTGGTAGGCGGCATAGGGGAACTCGTGGAGGAACTCGATCTGCAGGCCCGCCTCCAGCAGCGCGTTCACGATCTCGCTCAGGCTGTGGGGCCACTCGTAGGAAGTGTAGTGCAGCTCGGCGTCGGTGGCATACGATCCGTCGCACGGATAGGCCTCCGGCGTGGCCTGCTCGAAATAGGGATAGGCCACCCGCAGCCCGGTTGCATCCTTTTCGTTGTAAAAGACGCAGGCAAAGGGGTGGCCGTCTACGATGTAAAAGACACCCCCCGGCTTGAGGAAATGGGCGATCACCTGCCCCCACCGCGCCAGGTCCGGCAGCCAGCACAGGACGCCGTACGAGGTAAAGACGATGTCAAAGGTGTCGCTCAACTGCTCCGGCAGATCATAGATCGACGTGCAGATGAACCTGGCATCCAGCCCAATCTCCCGGCCAAGCTCGCGCGCCAGCTCGATCGCGCTTTCTGCATAGTCCACGCCGGTGACCTGCGCACCCAGCCGCGCCCACGACAGCGTGTCCATCCCAAAGTGACATTGCAGGTGTAGCAGGCTCTTGCCAGCCACGTCGCCCAGCTCCTCCCGTTCGATCTGGAGCAGCGAAATCCGGCCAGCTTTAAAGCCCTGCACGTCGTAAAAGGCCGACCGGGCATGCAGCGGCGCCAGCCGGTTCCAGCTCGCCTGGTCGGCTCGCTCGAATTCGCTCATCGATGGCATTTGGGATCACCTGGCCCTATTGCGCCCATCCCCGCGCCCGCTCGACCGCGCGCTGCCAGCCCGCATACAGCGCATCCCGCTGCTCTGGCGCGATCTCTGGCGCAAACTCGGCGCCGGCGCGCCACTGCGCGGCGATCTCTTCCAAGCCCGACCAATACCCCACCGCCAGCCCGGCCAGGTACGCCGCGCCCAGCGCCGTCGTCTCGGTCACGGCCGGGCGCTGCACCGCCACGCCCAGCAGGTCGGCCTGGAGCTGCATCAGCAGATTGTTCGCCGCCGCCCCGCCGTCGGCCCGCAGGGCCCTGAGCTGCACCCCCGAATCGGCGGTCATCGCCTCCAGCAGGTCACGGCTCTGCAGGCAGATCGCCTCCAACACGGCGCGGGCCAGGTGGCGGCGGTCGGTGCCCCGCGTCAGGCCGACGATCGTCCCCCGGGCATAGGCGTCCCAATAGGGCGCCCCCAGCCCAACAAAAGCCGGCACAAAATAGACCCCGCCGGTGTCGGTCACCTGTCGGGCCAGCTCCTCCGTGTCGGCGGCGGCGGTGATGATCCCCAGCCCGTCGCGCAGCCACTGGATCGCCGCGCCGGCGATAAAGACGCTACCCTCCAGGGCGTAAATCACCTCGCTCCCCCTTCCCAGTTGCCAGGCGATCGTCGTCAACAGCCCGCGCTGCGAGGCCACCGCCTGCGTGCCGGTGTTCAGCAGCAGAAAACAGCCGGTGCCGTAGGTGTTCTTGGCCTGGCCGGGCGCGAAGCACGCCTGACCAAACAGGGCCGCCTGCTGGTCGCCGGCCGCCCCGCCGATCGGCACGGCGGCGCCCAACAGCCGGGCGTCGGCCGGGCCGTACACCTCCGACGACGGCCGCACCTGGGGCAGCATCGCCCGGGGGATGCGCAGCCTGGCCAGGATCTCGTCGTCCCAGTCCAGGGTGTGGATGTTGAACAGCATCGTCCGCGAGGCATTGCTGACGTCGGTGACGTGCAGCCGGCCTCCCGACAGCCGCCAGATGAGGAACGAGTCGATCGTCCCGAACAGCGCCTGCCCGCGCTCGGCCTTGGCCCGCAGCCCGGGCGCCTGGTCGAGCAGCCAGGCCAGCTTGGTGCCGGAAAAGTAGGCGTCCACCACCAGCCCGGTTTTGGCCCGGATCGGGTCGGCCCACCCCTCAGCGCGGAGCCGGTCGCAGTCGGCGGCGGTGCGCCGGCACTGCCACACGATGGCGTTGTGCAGCGGCGCGCCGGTCTCGCGGTCCCACACGACGGTCGTCTCGCGCTGGTTGGTGATGCCGATGGCCGCCAGTTGACCGGCCCCGACGCCCGCTCTGTCGAGCGCTTGCCGCGCCGTGCCCAATTGCGTGCCCCATATCGCCTCGGGGTCATGCTCCACCCAGCCAGGCTGGGGGTAGATCTGGGGAAACTCTTCCTGGGCAGCGGCGGCGATCTGCCCAGTGTGGTCAAAGACAATGGCTCTCGAGCTCGTCGTGCCCTGGTCGAGGGCTAGGACATAGTCTGTCATCTGGGCTCGCCTTTCGTTAGGGAGGCAATAGATGTCATGCTCGTTGGCTCACATCCACGGGCAACGTAAAGTAAAAAGTGCTGCCCTGGCCCAACTGGCTCTCGACCCAAATACGTCCCCCGTGGGCCTGTACGGCCAGCCGGCAATAGGTCAGGCCGATGCCCGTTCCGCCACGGCGGCCCGATTGAGGCTTGGCGCCCCGCCGGAACCGCTCAAAGATCGCCTCCTGCGCTTCGGCGGCGATACCTGGGCCGCTATCGGCCACGGCGCACAGCAGATAGGGGTCTTTGGAGCCCGGCTCGAGTGAGGCCCGGATCTCGATCCGCCCACCGGTTGGGGTGTATTTGAGCGCATTGTCCAGCAGGTTGCCGAACAGGCGGCTGATGATCTCTTCGTCCACGACAACCGGGGGCAGGCCGGGGACCAGGTTGACCTCCAGGGTGATCCTGGCCGCCGTGGCGGTGGGCCTGTACTCCTGGACAACCGGCTGGATCACCTGGGGCAGGGGCACGGTCCGCAGATCGAGCCGCACCTGTTTTTCCTCCAGTTGGCGGATGCGCAACAGGGATTCGATGCGGCCCAGCAGCTTGCGCCCGCTGCTCAGGCTGATGCGCACCAGCTCGCCGGGCGCGCCGGAATCGATCTGATAATCATCGCGCAGGATCAGCAGGCTGCTGATGACGGCGGCCAGCGGTCCCTGGAGGTCGTGGATCAGCATGCTGGTCATTTCCTCGCGGAACTCTTCCAGCTCGTGCTGATGGGTCACGTCACGCAGCACCACCACGCGGCCGATCACCTGGCCGGAAGCGCCGACTACGGGTGAGGCGGCGCCCTCCACGTAGCAGCGGCGGCCGTCGCCGCCAAAGCTAAAGGCCATGTCGACCGCCTCGTCTGGCTGGTCGTTGATGCGGCGGATGATGGCTGCCAGGTTGCCGGCGTCAACGTCCATGCTTTGGAGTAGGCCGCTGTCCATCACCAGGTCCAGGTCGAGGGGGTTATTGAGCCACAGCCATTCCTCGGCCGCCGGGCCGAGCATCTCGCCGGCGCGGGGATTGGCCAGAACCACCCGGCCGGTGATATCCAGGACGATCACGGCGTCGCGGGTCGAGTTGAGCACGGCCTGGAGATGGTCGTGGGCCTCTGTCACCTGCTGGAAGAGCTGAGCGTTGTTCATGCCGATGGCGGCGTGCCTGGCCAAAAGCTCCACGAACCGGATCTGCTCGGGGGTAAAGGCCGCCTGGCGATCGCTTTCCAGGGTGATGACGCCGATGACGGCGTGATCGCGGATGATGGGGACGCTCAGCTCAGATAACGTCTCAGACGCCGCCGGGAAATAGTCGGCGTCGTGGGCCACGTCGGACACCACGGCTATGACCCCCGTGCGGGCTACCCGGCCGGTGATGCCCCGCTCATCCGGCCACGGCTCGGACCGGTAGCGGCGCACCTCGGGGGGATAGCCGCTCTGTGCCAGGAGGCTCAGGCTGTG
>JAFGOG010000246.1 GCA_016926595.1 Anaerolineae bacterium | reverse complement strand
CTCGGGCGCATTCTCCTTGATCTTGACCACATAGCCGAAATCGTCGAGATCCTCAAAGGGGCAGTAGCGTTTTTCCCTGCAATAGCAAAAGATGCACCGATGCTGACAGCCAATATACGGGTATGCGCTATATCGCGTCCAGAACCAGTGATCGGCGCGCTTGCCCTTGTTGAGGATCGTCTTGGGCCGATAGGGTACAAATTCCGTTCGTCTCGCCACAACCGGACCTCGCTAAGTGGAAGTGAGCCCACATCTACCCACGAAACCATCTTACATCACGATTTTAGCACACGCAGCTGTCCCAGTCAAGCAGAGAAGTGAGCTCTTGAGCAGTACCACAAGAACCGACCAGGGTTTCGGCCTTATCGAGTGCATTCAGGATGTCTTCGACAAAGCCTAAAAAAACTCGCAATTTATGGGGTAACGACCTCACGCAGAGTCTGTTCGCCGATGCGCCTTCGGGGGACCAACTCATTGTTATTGTGCTCGATGGAATCAACCTTCTCAGGAGAATTCGGTGTCGCGCGTCTCCAGTAGGATGGCGGTCAAGGGGCAGGACAACGGGTCAGAGTCGTACTTGCTCAGAAAGTAGCACACGTCTACGGCGGCGGCGCGGCTCTTGCTGAATTTGCCACCGCGGAAGTTCAGGTATTCATGTGCAAAAGGGAAAAAAAGGCCTTGACCTTTACCGCGCGGTTGGCGATTTCCAATACCAACGAGAACTCAAAAGCAGTTTGATGCAGCAGAAAAGGATGGAGATGAACCTCGATCATGTCCCACACCCGTGGGATTGCCAACAGCTCGCTGCCCGGGATCGAAAACGCTCTTCTATGCCTCCAATCGCCTGAGATGCTTCAGGTGGACTTTCTGAAGAACTGCCTGTCCGGTGAGGACAAGCAGGCGCTGCTGGGCATGATCGAGGACTACTGGAATGAGCTGGTGCCGCTGATCGTGCCCCTGACGTTGCCTAAACATCACCTGAGTCGCTACCCGGTGCCGGAGTGGGTGCACCGGCAGGTGTATCTCAATCCGTATCCCAAGGAGCTGATGCTGCGGAATGACGTGTGACTGCGGCACGCCGCCCGGTCAACCTGGGGGAGTCGCGCCACAGGCAACTCCCCCAGGTTCTTGCATGGTGCCACTCGCATCAGGGCGAGTAGTTCCTGAGCACCAGCGGCAGGTAGACGCGGGGCAGTGGGGCGCCGTCCGCGGCGCGCATCACGCGATACACCAGGTCGCTATCCGGTTCGACATAGTGCACAAACACCCGGTCATTAGGCTGGATGTCCCAGGGCTCGCCACCCCCAGGGTCCTGCCACTCACAGAAGTAGGGCACCGAGCCATCCGGCTCGGCGCTGGATTGGCGATACTCGGGCGGGTACTGGGAACCGGGATGGCACCACACTTCCAGCGTCTCAGTCAGCCACGAGGCATAGATCGGCCCCGTGATCGAATCGTTGTCCAGGTCGACCGTGCCGTAGATCGCACCGGCCCGGACCTGGTTCTCGTAGCCGTCATCTGACCGGAACAGGACCCAATCGCCGGGCTGGATGTCCGGTTCAGCGGGCGACCAGTCGCAGCAATCGCCCCCAGTCCATGTGGGGCGAAAGCCTTCCTGTCCCCCCCACCAGCCGCCGTCCGCTGTGCTCGCCACCGTGCCCGTCGCTTTGACGTCACCGGCCGAGTTGGTGACGGTGATCCAAAAGGTGTGGCCCGGGGCATAGAGGCCCCCCGCGCCATCGTGAATGCCGTAGAACACTTCCATGTACGGGGCTTGCCACCCCACCGAGACCATGTCCCCATCCGGTTCTATGTAACCCGCCTGTCCTCCCATTCCTCCCACGATGTCGACCAGGCCCGAGAAGTCGCACTGGAAGCTGCCGCCGTCGGCAGGCACATCCCTGTCGAGGTAGAATTGGTCAGGGTCGTATGTCCGACATAGCACCGAGAGCGAGCCGGGAGCAAACCAGGGGGCGTTGATGGTGCCCTCCACCAGATCGGTGTCATTGTGCGTCTGGGCTTCGACTTCGCCGACTGTCTCTATGATGGTTGAATAGCTGGGGGTCGTGGCGCTAACGGTGTCGCCGGGCAGAATGTCTGGCTCCGCGGGGCTCCAGTCCTCGTAGTGCTCCCAGGAGTAGTACCAGCCCCCTGAGCCAGTCACCCCGCTGATGGTGGCTTTGACGCCCCCCGAGTCGCTGACCGTGATGGTGATAGGGGTGTTGGCCAGGGTGAGGGCCCTAACCTGATTGCCGTCATAACGGACGTCGATGATCACGGCTGCCTCACCTTTCACCAGGATCGGGTTGCTGACCGGCTGCATCCACTCGATGCCATCGGTCGATTCGAAGTAGCCGATGCCGGCGGTTGAGCCAGCACCGCTGGCGGCCCACATCTTGTAGGTATCTCCATCCAGGAGCACCGTCGGCGGCTGCATCCCTCCGCCATCCCAGCCTTCGCTCAAGACCGGGTTGCCGGCGTACTTGGTCCATCCCACCCCATCCGGCGACGTCGCATAGCCAAGCTTGCGGTCGCTGCGATACCACATTTCGTAGACAGCGCCGTTCTTGATGACGCGCGGCCAAAGGAGGCCGGATTCGTCCCAGTCACCGGGGGTCTGCTCCAGCACCGGATTGCTGGCATGCTTGGTCCAGGCGATGCCGTCGGGCGACGTGGCGTACCCGATGCTGCAGACGCTATAGTCGGCGTTGCAGCCGTGATACCACATCTTGAATGTACCGCCGTCCTCGATCACGGTCGGGCCATCCGAATTCGTTTCATCCCAGCTACCGGGTGCGCCCACTTCCAGAACCGGGTTGCCGGCGTAGATATCCCAGTCCAGGCCATCGGTGGAAGTGGCGTAGCCCACCTGCCACCCGGGGACGATGGGTGCGTACCCGGAGTACCACATCTTGTAGAGGCCGCCCTCCTTGATCAAGGCAATCTGGGTGCGGGACGAGCTATCCCACTCCCCGGGCTCGCCGGGTCCGAGGATCGGGTTACCGGCATATTTCTCCCAGGTCACGCCGTCCGGCGATTCGGCGTACCCCAGGGTTCCTGCACTGGCATCGAAGGTGCAACCTGCGCCCTCGTACCACATCCGGTACGTGCCCGCGTCCAAAATGACCGCCGGGGTCCAGACGCCTAGCCCATCCCAATCCCCACCCGATTCGGGAGCACGAGGCGCCGCCGCTGCCGGCGGACTCTCGCTCCCCAAGACCCAGAGCAGAGCCGCAGTCAGGGTCAGTCCCAAAACCAACGTTATGAACAAGCCTTTGCCTTTCATCAGAGTCCTCCTCTCGGGTCGCAAGTTGTGCGACCTGCGGAACCATCCGTGACATGCTGATTTGCCACTCAGTGGTTGGCTCTATACTCGCCTCCTATTCTGACCAGGTAATCCGAAACATTGCATCGAGACGGGTCGGCTGCTGACCATAGCCGGGCCGGTGACTGGGACATACGAGCCAGGCGCGAGCGATGATGCGCAGCTCATGGAGAGCCTGGTCGTGACAGGCTGTGAGCGAAGCGGCTAGGCCAAGCAGGTGAGCGTACTCCAGCATCTGGAGGTGGGGAAGGGCCCCGGCTCCCAACCAGTCCCTCACCGGTGGCTGGATGGAGAAGATCGATCTGCAGTTCCGGACTGACTCGCGTCGTCGACCACGATGCCAAAGCCCTGGATGAACTCCCACATCACATCCTGGTGGAGAAAGGCCGCGCTCCTGCCGCTGGGTATGTGTTCGATCCGGCCTCGCCACCGCGCCTTGCCGGCAGACCACTCCTGCCAGAAGCGTACAACAAAGGTACTGATAGTAGGAACCGGACAGGTTTCTGTCATGCGTGATCGCTCCTGGCCGGGCAATAACCTTTTCCATCGGGATAGGGCGCCGACAGATTACAACCGGTCCCGGTCATGTCGGCCGGGACTGGTTGTGCGGCGGCGGCCCCCAGTTTGTTTTCTCCAGCCCGACTATCGCCGCAGAAACGAGCGACGCCGCAGCCACTGCAGGCCGAAGCCACCGGCCACTACGAGCGCGCCCACCGCGGTCACCAACGTGTAGCTGGGCAAGGCACGGCCACCGGTCTCTGGCAGGGCCTGCGGCTGCTCACCGAACTGGGCCAACGATTCCTCTGAAATGGTGTACGTGTACGATTGCACCTTGCCGTCGCGCACGATGGCCACCCAGGTGCCTGCGATCGAGTCCACACCCGCCGCTCTCAGGCCGTCGTCACTGTACGTGTTGATGCAGCTGACCGTTTCACCCTCTACCCGGCAGTCACTCAGAACGCACGTAAAGTTCGCGGCCACCAACGCTTCCCAGAAGCCGCGGACCTCCTCCTTGCCCGAGTAGACACCGCCTCCCGGCAGGGGAGACACGATCGTCACCACCGCATCATCGGCGAGGTACGAGAGTGCTGCGTCGACGTCACCCCCGATCAGCAGCGCGTCGTGCATCGCATTCACGACCGCCAGAGGGTCCGTTTCCTGCGCATGGAGCACCGTTGGCAGCCCCAGCATGACTGCGAGTGTCATGAGTACCACGATTCGCATTTTCATTTGTTTTCCTCCTTTGTGCTGTTGAGACGGGTTTGAAATGGTCGTACTCACCGTCTCTAGGGGGCAGTATAGCACAGGGGTGCCAAAAATGGGTCAAATGAGCGCCAAAACAGCGATGGGGATGGGGATGGAGCTTTGGGGGTACCCGTTGGCAACGCGGAGGTTGCCGGCTTTCAATGCGGCTCTATGACGACATCCTTCCAGAAATGCCTGGGAACCGGTAAAGTTGGATAGCGGCTCACCCATGGCTTCACCAGCAAGTGGGCTCGTGCGTAGGTGCCCGGCAGGAGCACCGCCTCCTCGATCAACAGACGATCCGCTTGCGCATAGAGCGCCATCCGCTCGCCCTGGTCTGTGCCCCGCCTGGCTCTCTCCACCAGTTCATTGTAGGTTGGGTTCCGCCACCGGGTATAGTGCCGGATTAGGCTTGCCCGCAAAAAGCTGTCAGGGTCGGGATAATCGGCTCCCCAACCCATGCCGAACATGTGCGGGGGCTGCTCATATAGCCGCTGG
>JAFGOG010000245.1 GCA_016926595.1 Anaerolineae bacterium | reverse complement strand
GCAGACAAGCTGGCCGACAAGATCGACAAAGCCGCCGACAAGGCCGACGACGAGCTGGAAAAAGCGAGCGGCGGAGAGAGCAAGGGGGTCGTGAATGTAGTCTGGATGTTGATCATGGTCAACCTCCTGGCGGTAATGCTCGGCCTTGTGACCGGCCGGTGGGGCGTTTATGGCCGGGGCTGGCCGATGGAGCTGCTCATGGTCGGCCTGCTGCTGACCGAAACGATGGCTACCAGCGGCGACATCTGGACCCTGATCCCGGCCGGCATCCTACTGGGCAACGGCTATCTATTCTCGTTCTATACGATCACTGGTCTGTGGGGACTGTGGGCCATCCTGTGGCCGCTGGAGCCCCTGTTGGTCATCGGCGTGGTCTGGTTTGTTCTCTCCATGGCCGGCAAGGGCAAGCGCGCCGCCCGATTCAGCCGCGGCCTGGCCGAGGCGGTCAGGCGGCCGACCACGGCGCTGATCATCCTCCTCCCTCTATTGGGGATGGTGTTGAATTGACGATTGCATGAAGCAAGAAGGAGAAAGAAATGAACAAGCGAATGGTTATGGTGGGACTGTTGTTGATCGCCTTGGGCGTGATGTCACTGCTGTTTGCCGGGGTGCTGTCGCTCATCGGGCTCAAGCTGTTGGGATTTGCCCTGCGCTTCTGGCCGTTGCTCATCGTGGCCCTCGGGGCAGCCTTTGTCGTGCCGCCGCTCCGGGTGAGGGGCGAGCGCGGGCTGGGCGGCCTGTTCATCCCCGGCATGCCGATCCTGGTAACCGGCGGGATTCTGCTTCTGGCCAGCGTCCTTAACGTGTGGGGCATCTGGGCCTGGCTGTGGCCGATGGAGGTCCTGGCCGTGGCTACCGGCTTTCTGGCTGCCGCCTTGTACATGGGCGTGGTCGAGCTCATCATTCCGGCAACGATCGTCGGCGCCAACGGACTGCTGTTTCAGTTCTGCGCTGTCACCGGACTTTGGGAGTGGTGGTCCGTGCTGTGGACCGTCGAGCCGCTGTCGATCGGGCTGGCGCTCCTGATCGTCGGCATCATACGCCATTCGCCAGCCCTGACGAGAATAGGGCTCGCGTGGTGCGCCGTGGCCGCGGCATGCTTCCTGCTGATGACCACCATCCTGATCGGGGGAGGGCTGATCCGGCTGTTCCCGCCGGTGCTGCTCATCCTTGTCGGTCTGGCAGTTGTCGGTTGGGGGTTACTGCGCCGCCAGCCGTCGGCCAGAGCGGCGCTGGAATAGAGCAGCGAATCTGGAGCAGCCCACTGCCACATTGCAATGGCAGTGGGCCTCTTTTATTCCAGAGCACCTTTTGTCTATCGCACCGCTTGGTGCGCCCGCTCAAACTCGGCGCGCGCCTGCAACTGCTCGCGCAGCGTAGCAATGTCGTCTGGCACCAGACGGGCGACGACGGCAAAGAAAACAGCACACAGCACCCAGGTCGAGATGCAGATGATCAAGAAAGCATCGTGCAGCGAAGAGCGGTCGGCAATATAGCCGGCCATCAACGGCGCCAGCGCCGCCCCGGCCGACTCGATGAAATATTGGACCGACATAGCCGTACTACGCACCTCTGGCAGGGTCACATCGTACACAGTGGACACGACGTTCGGCGCGGCAAAGGGGATGAACACAGCGGTAAAGGCCAGCATCACCATGAACAGCCCCTGGTTGGCGATTGGGACATTGAGCGTCACGTATAGCAGGACCGCGCCCACCAGCACTGCAATCGCCGACACAATAGCCCGGCCGCGCGGCGTGCGCTTGAATAACCAGTCACCGGCCGCCCCACCCAACGGGTAGCCGAGGGCCAACACCAGGATAGCCACGGTCATGGTGAGCTGCAGCGCGCTGTCGGAGTAGGACCGTTCCTCTTGCAGATAGGTAATGAACCAATAGGTGATCACATTCCACGGAAATACGCCAAAGAATCCCTGGATAAACAGCAGCCGCAGGCTGCGCTTCTTGAACAGCTCCTTGGCAGTCTGCCAACTAAAGCGATAAGTTCCGATCTCCTCGAGTCCAGCCAGCTCTGGTTCCACCCTGCCCCGCGGCACATCGCGCACGCCGAAAAAGATGACTGCCGCCAGGATCAGGCCGACAGAGCCGGTGATGTAGAATATGGCCCGCCAACCGATCACCCCACTCAAGGCCAAGGCCAGCATCATGCCCGCCAAGTAGCCTATCGGCCCAGTCAGTTGCAACAGTCCATAGATCTTGCCGCGCACCGATGGCCCAAAATAGTCGGAAATCAGGCTATACAGGCCGGGATAGCTCGAGTCGTCCACTCCAGTGGTGGCGCGGGTAGCCAGGAAAGCGGGATAGGTCGGAGCGATGGCGTTCAGCCAAGTGGTCGCGCCCCAGATGAACGACGCCAACGCCAACAGCTTGGGCCGCGCGTACCGGTCGTACAGGTAGCCCCAAAGTGGATAAAAGATCGCCCCGACGATCAGCGCTCCGGTGGTCACCGCACCCATCTGGGTCTTGCTGATCTTGAACGTGTCCATTATGTCTGGGGTCAGCGTGCCGATCACCAGCTTGTCGGCCTGGTGGACCAACATAAACATGAAAAACACAGCCACTACGAACCAACGATGCCTCGATGCGTTCATGGAATCCCCCTTGATTCGTCCGTATGTTTCAGATAGGATCCAGCCCACACACGACAATCTGAGACCGCTCTGGCCCTACCGACACAAAGCGGATCGGCGCGCCTGCCAGTTCCTCAATGCGTCGCAAGTAGACCTGGGCCGCAGGCGGCAGCTCCTTCCAGGCACGGCAGTGACTGGTATCGGTCAGCCAGCCGGGCCAGGTCTCGTACATTGGCTCCACCTGAGCCTGGGTGATCGTGTCTGGAACATAGTCCAGCACCGTGTCCCCCAGGCGGTAGCCGGTGCATAGCTGGATCGTCTCAAAATGGTCCAGGACATCCAGCTTGGTTACGGCTATCCCGGTAAAGCCGTTCAGCCAACTAGCATAGCCGATGGCAACCCCGTCGAACCAGCCACAACGCCGAGGGCGCTTGGTGGTGGCCCCAAACTCGCGCCCGATCTCCTGGAGCATGGCGCCCTGCTCGCCGTGCAGCTCAGTGGGAAACGGCCCGCCGCCCACCGAGGTCGAATAGGCCTTGACCACCCCCAGCACCTCATCAATGGCCCTGGGCGGAATCCCAGCGCCCTCGCACGCCCCACTGGCAGTGGGCGAGGAGGCGGTCGTATAGGGGTAGATTCCCCAGTTTATGTCACGTCCGATGCCGAGCTGGCCTTCCAGCAACATCCGTTTTCCGCTCCGCACCGTGTCGCGCACTACCGGCAGCCCGTCGACGATCTGCCCCCCATACTCCCCCCGCCAGCGATCGCCCAAGGCGATCATCTCTTCCACTGTAAGCTGTTTCAGCCCGTAGAAGGCCAGCTCGCGGTTCTTGAGCGGCAACAACAGCTCCAACCGCTGGCGGAGCAGGTCGGGATAGAGCAGATCGCCAACCCGGATGCCGTTGTAGGCATGTTTGTCAGCATAGACTGGGCCGATGCCCCGCCGAGTAGTGCCCATCGCCGACCACAGGCGGCCCTGCGTGTCGCCGTCGGCGCCAGCCGCGCGCTTGCGACGGTCCTCCTCGGCGCCATCCAACAACCGGTGGTAGGGCCAGATCAGATGAGCGCGCCGGTCGATCCAAAGGTTTTCGACGCTCACCCCCGCTGCCTGCAGCGCCGCCAGCTCCTCCGACACCGTGTCCAGGTTGACCACTGTGCCGGCGCCGAGCAGGTTGTAGACATGCGGATAAAAGATGCCGCACGGGATCAAATGCAGAGCCCAGCGCCCATAATCGTTGACGACCGTGTGCCCGGCGTTGTCGCCACCCTGGAAGCGGACCACCATGTCGGCCCGCGCCGCCAGGTAATCGATCACCCGCCCTTTGCCTTCATCGCCCCATTGGGCGCCTACCACCACAGTTACCGGCATAGATCACCTCGTGTTCTGCGGGTGTGTAGATTGGCGGTTTGTGGGGGGCAGGCCCCCTACACCCACCAGTTCATCAGACGAGCGGCCAGGGAACCGCGCGCCATGGCCCCGGTGTGGGATAGCGCGTCGCCCCGACCAGGTTCTGCGCCCGCTGTGCCAGGGCCGAGATCTCCTCTTCGCTCAGCAGCTCACCCAGCGCCCGGCGCGGCCCGGCCTCCGGCTCGTCCAGCAGACCGAGCAGCCTCTTCAGATCGGACACAATCCGGACCGGAAGCAGCATACCGGCGAAATCCCAGATCACAGTCCGAAGCTTGTGATCGACGTGAAAGGTAAGCGCGTTGTCGATAGCCCATAACCGCCCATCCTGATCTATCAGGCAGTGCCCCGCTTTACGGTCGGCGTTGTTACATATCACATCCAAGGCAGCCAGCCGCTTCAGGTCCTTAGTATACCTGGCGTCCCCCTGGATAGTGAAAAAGTTCATCTCCTCCTGGGCATCGACGAACAACTGCACCGAGCCGGACCCATACGGCCCATCACGCAGCACCGTCGGTGGGACTAGGTCCCAGCCCAACGCCTCGGCTACCAGACAAGTGGCCACCTCGCGGCGGCCAAGGCTGCCATGGGGAAAATCCCAGAGCGGGCGCTCTCCTCGCTGCGGCTTGTAGATGGCCAGCGTCGACCCGTCGCCTTCACGGACGGTCACCAGGAGGGTGGCGTTCGAACTCCACGGGATCAGTCCTTCGACCTCGATCTCCCCTTCCGATAGCAGGCGCAGAAAGCGCTCCGGCCCAGGCGGGTTTCGGCTGCCGGCATGGGTCACGTTCTGTGACCATTCTTGCGAGGGCAAAAGTGGCCCTCGGGATCGATCGGCTGGCCGCACATGGCACACGTTGGACGCCCTGCCGCCACTACTTGCTGCCCCCGCACGCTCAGGGCGCGCACCTGAGCCGGCGTCACCCAGAAGCGGACGGCCGACGGTGTGGACTCGTCGCCTTCTTCCAATGACTCGTAGACAATGATCACCAGCCGCTTGCTGATCTCATCGTACCCCAGGTTGATCTGGCCCACGCGAAAGAGCGGTTCCAGCGGGTACTCCAGGGCCATTGACATGGTCGCCGGATCCGGTTCGGTCACCGCGTCGGCGTCCGCGTCGACCAGAGCCAGCAGCAGCCTTTGTGCGGCCACCGCCAGGGCAACCACGTGCTCCTTCTCGCACACGACCGTTATCAGGCGATGTCCCTTGCGGGCCTGGAGGTAAAAGACCCGCTTTCCCGGCTCGCCCACGGCGCCAGGGATCAGGTAATCGACCGGATTCAAATCAAACACCTGATTGGGCATCATCACTGCTCCTGGGCGCTCCGGGCGTGATCCTTTGCCCCGAGATCCTTCGCTTCGCTCAGAATGACCGAGGGTTCGGCGTTGTTCAGGCAGACAAGCCTTGGACCCGAGGACACAAAGGCCACCGCCGTCACCGACGCAGGGCTGATCGACAGCCGTCGAAACAGGTCCAGCGGCAGACCGACGTAATAGGCCACCGCCAACTTGATCGGATCGGCGTGCGACACAACAGCGACCGTCTGGCCTAGATGGGCATTGCGGATCGCATCCAGCTCGGCCACGATACGGGCCTGGCATTCCAGGAACGACTCGCCGCCGGGCAAACGCGCGCCACTAGGATAGGCCTGGACGATCAGCCACAGCTCTTCGTTCTCCAGCTCCTCCACAGTGCGGCCGGTCCAGTCGCCCGGATGCAGATCGCCCAGATCCCGGCGCACCTGTATCGGCAACCCGTGCGCCTCGGCCACCGGCCCGGCGGTTTCCAGCGCCCGTTCCAGCGGGCTGGCGTAGATGGCCGCCAGCCTGACGTCGGCCAGCCGCCGGGCAAGGGCAGCGGCCTGGGCACGTCCCTCGTCGTTCAGGTGGATGCCCGGCCTCCAGCCGGGTATCCGATGTTCCGTAACATAATCCGTCCGGCCATGGCGGATTAACAACAGGTTCGTGGCCTTGGGTCCCTCGCCAGGCCGCGCTATGCGTTGCATCAACTACCCCCCGTACGCCCACAGCACAATCTGAGGCGTCAGATTTGCTTCTACGAATGCGGCGATCAACAACAATGGCACCACGAGAAAGACGAAAACCTTGGCGAGGTCGGCCAGCGCCACCACCATCCCCTCGCCCACGGTCAGGCCGGCCCGGGGCGCCGTGACCGAAGCTCCCAGCCGCAGGGCAAAGGCTGTAGCGATTGCCGCCGCCGGTATCTCGAACAGCCCATGGGGCAGGACAAAGGCTGCCAGGAATGTCAGTGGACTGTAGCCCAGCCACGCCATCTGTCCCCCCATAAAGCCCACCAGCCCCATCGGTATCATGAGCCACAAAACAGCCAGCACGCCCAAGCTGATTGCTGCCAGCAGCCCGGCGAGCGCCAGCACCCACAGATTGTGCCAAAAGATACCGCCCGTGGTCAGTGACGGAAGAAAGCTGGCGTCGGATATGGAGTCAAAGCTCGCTGCCGATAGGTTTTCGAGACTAATCGACCCCTGGGGCAAAGGGTACTCTTTCACATAGGCCCAGCCGACAAAGACGGCGGCGACCAGTGTCAGGGTCACCACAACCAACGGCATCCAATTGCAGCGCAAGAGGAAGGGCAGATCGCGCCGGTAAACCCGTTCCAGCCAACGGATCAGGCGTCGCACGCCGGTCGATCCGAGCGGAGCGCCGCGCGCTGAGCCGGCCATTCCCAACGGCGGATGCACAAAAGACTGGACCAACAGCCGGCCGGTCCGCCGTAGATCTAGCTCGTCTATCTCCCGGCCCAGGATCCCCTCGCGATTGAAGGTCTTGACGCCCATGCGAATCAGGATAACGCCTACGACCAACAGCGCCAGGACAATGACCCACAAGACGCGATAATGGCCCCAGAACATGATCATGCTCTCTCCCTGGATAAGCAGGGCCATGGGAATGATGATAAAGCTGGCCAGCAGGTTAGCCGCCCGCACACTGGTTGTCTGGCTGGAGACGACAACAGCTCCTGCTACCATCACCACCGCCCCGACTATATTCAGGACAAAGATCAGAATGAACAGCTCGAGAGGCGGGAGATACCCAACCGACCAATACAGGCCGCCCAAATAGATCGACACCCCGACGAGGCTCCCAACCAGCGGCAACACCGTGGCGGCGATCATCTTGCCGAGGTACAGCTCCAGGTCGGTGACCGGTGTGGACAGCAGCGGCTCAATGCTGCGCCGCTCTTTCTCACCGACAAAAGTCTCAAGGGCGATGATCAGCGAAAATGAGATCGGAAAAAAGCCCACGATCATGAGCAGGAAGGGCACCATCCGCTCGCCGATGATATCCGCCTGCCGCCGCCGCACAAAGTCCAAGGCCAATTGGGCGGTCCAATTCATCAACCACGGAAAGAGGAGGGTCAGGATAGCGATCGGCGACACGATCCTCCAATCGCGCGCCGTGTCACGCAGCTCTCGCCGGACGATGATCCCAATCATGGCCATCGACGAGCGTTTATGGCGGCGGATCGGTTCAGCCAGAGAATCAACGGCCATGTGTATCCCCCACGATGCGCAGGTAGACCTCTTCCAGACTGCGGGGCAGCTCGCTGAGGGTCACAACTTGGGCGCCCATCGCAGCCAGGCGGACCACGATCTCCGGGTTGGTCGTCCCCGGCGACGGCGTCCGATAGCGAAACCAGGTATCGCCCCACGCCTCAACCTGAATGTCAAGCTGAGCAAGTCCCTCTCTTACGACACCATCTACAGGGTGAGCCAGCCTGAGCTCCAGAAGCGGGGGGCCAAGCATCTGCGATTTAAGCTGCTCTGGCGTATCCAGGGCCACGATCTGGCCGTGGCGGATGATCGCGATCCGGTCGGCCAACATTTCAGCCTCTGCCAGGTTGTGGGTGCACAGGAGGATCGTCCGCCGCTCCTCGCGCAGATTCAGGATCGCATCGTGCACCAGCTTGGCGCTGTGCGGATCCATAGCCGATGTAGGCTCGTCGAGTAGCAGCAGCGGCGGATCGTGAAGCATTGCCCGGATCAAGGCCAGCTTCTGCCGCATCCCCTTGGAATACTCGGCCAGGCGCTGCCGCCGTTGGCCGGCCAAGCCAAAGCGCTCCATCAGGCTGTCAACCCGCCGCCGGATCTGGTCCTCTGCCAGGCCCTGTAGCTGGCCAAAGAAGCCGAGGTACTCGTCAGCGCGCATCCTCAGATACAGACCTGGAAACTCGGTGAGCAGGCCAACGGCCTGCCGCACCCGGCGAGCCTCGCGAACTGTATCCAGGCCTGCCACACGCGCCCAGCCGTCGCTCGGTCGCAGGATGGCGGCCAACATGCGAACCGTCGTCGTCTTGCCCGCGCCATTCGGGCCGAGAAGCGCCAAGATCTGGCCCGCCGGCACCTGGAGGGTTACGCTGTCCACGGCGGTCAGCCAGCCCACAGACCCATCGCCGGCTGCATTCTCAGCCGGGCCGGCCGGCATGTGCGCCTGCCGCGCCCCGGCAACCGAGCATACGAACCGCTTGGTCAGGTTGTGAGTCTCGATCATCACCTGAGGATTCCCAACATCTGCTGGCATTATTAGCTCCCGTGGCCCCATTATACCAGCTTTGAGCTACGATGGCAACACGCGCGCCGCGAATCAGGCAAAAAGATCGGGGCGGACCCTTTTAGGAATAAGCACCGTCAACGCACGGGGGACCACTTCGCACTCGAACGGGGTCGTGCTGAACGGATCGCCGTCTACGTGGACCGGCATCGGCTTGTCCGCATACACCTGGATCACACGCCCCCGGTAGCTGGTATGGCGAGGATCACGGACATGCAAGCCGGTGAGAACACTGAAGAAGGTGCGGAGAATAGAGCTGAAACCACTGCCCTCGAACACACTAACATCGAGCAGGCCGTCGTCCAGGCGGGCATCGGTGGCGATGCGAGCTATGCCTCCATATAGCTGAGAATTGCTGACTACGATGAGGATAGAACGCCGGTAGATGCGCATCCCATCGATGTATATCCGGGTCCGTTGGCCAACCAGGTTCACGGCCGTGTGCAGCCCGGCGGTGATATAAGCTACAGCCCCCATCCGCCGTTGGATGCGGGTACGCGGTTCCATGGCATAGGTAACTGCAGCATCCAGACCCAGGCCCGACCATTGCAGAAAATACCGGCCGTTGGCTTTACCCAGATCGATCCGCCGGGTAGAGCAAGGGATCAACGCGTGGATCGAATCCAGCAGGGGCTGGAGGTGCAGCGGCGAAAGCCTGGGCAAACCCAATTCCCTGGCCCATACATTGCCTGTGCCTCCGGGCAGCACGCCGAGAGCCACCTTGCTGCCGGCTATGCCGTTGACCACTTCGTTGATCGTACCGTCGCCGCCGACGACAAACACCGCATCCAACCCCTCGTCCTGTGCTCGCCGCGCGAACTGCGTTGCTTCACCAGGATACTCGGTTCGATGCAGCGTCGCCGAACAGCCGTGGTCCTCGAGATAGTTGAGGACCGCCGGCAACTGCGGGTAGAAACTAACCGGCCCTGCGCTTGGGTTGACAATCAACATGCATCTCATCGTCTGTACCTGCACCATCGCATGGCCATTATACCAGACTTGTACAACCCCCGCAAAGGGCCAATCCTGTTTGTGCAAAGCAGCGACTTCTGGTAGAATAGCTCAAAACGATCCCTTGAATGTCGTGCTGAGCAAAGAGAGAATGAGCCGAACGGACTATGATCTAGAGATCGGCGACACATTGGATGGGTGTTACCGCATCGTCTCGGAGGGAACTGCCCAGGATATTGGCATCCGATACTCGGCCTACGACGTACAGCACAACCGGCTGGTAGACGTCTTGCTCCTGGCTCGCCGTTTCGGAACCGGCATCGCGCGCCTGGAGCGGGTGATCCTTGCCAATCAGGCGGTGGCCGACCTGGCGCAAGCAGAGCTCGTACCTTTCGATCACGCCGGCCTGGTCCCAGGCAGAGAGCAACTGTACCTGGTGCGTCGGCACCTGGAAGGACAGACTTTGAGTGGGTTGTTGAACAAGACCGGTTTCCTGGACACCAACTCGGCCGTCAATATCGCCAGCCAGGTATGCAATGCCTTGGCGCCGGCCCATCGCGCCGGGTTCGTCCATGGCAGTTTGTCACCCCACAGCGTGGTAATCGGGACAGATGGACAGATCCTGGTTACCGATGTAGGCTTGATGCCAGCCCTACAGCCGGTTCCTGCGCCACAAGGCCGGCCGTGGGGGCGTTTCCCCTACACCTCGCCCGAACAGGCCGCCGGCGAAGAGGCGCACCCCGCCACGGATGTATACCTTATCGGCTCACTGCTGTACGAGATGCTGACCGGCCGGACGGTGTTCATCGCCGCCGACGAGACCGGCCTGGCCCTCCAGCACCTGCGCCAGGACCCGGTCCCGCTGCAGGCCAGGATGCCACAGGCGTCGCCAGCGCTGGCTCAGATCGTGCACAAGGCACTGGCCAAAGAACCGGCGATGCGATATCGGAATGCGGGCCAGCTTTCCCACATCCTGCACTCGCACTTGGCGCCCGGTTCGCCGGTCGGCACGCCGCCCCGCCCCGGGCGAATCGCAAAACACCTGACGGTCCCTGCCCCACCTGTGCCGCCCGCTTCTGGCAGTTCTGCGCCCGATCGAGTCGATTACTTTGAGCTGAGGGAGCCCTACCGCTCCGATTCCGTTACAGGCGAGTGGGCTGAAGAACCAGTCCAGGTCAACTGGCTGCTGATTGGGCTGCTTATTGCCGCGTTGATCGCCGTGCTGGGCCTGATCCCTTTGTGGCGCACCGTCTACCGGCGTTATGCCGTGCCGCCGCCCGCGCCGACGCCGATCGGGTATCGTGGGGCTATCAACAACAGCGGCATGCTGATTGAAACGAGCGGTCTACCAGGCTCGGCAACGGTCGGAGCAGAACTGGATGATCTCGGACTCGTCTGGTATAATTCGACAGCGATCCCCATCGCAGGATGGGTGGAGGTAGGATATGGGTGTGAATTGGAAAAGTGCAGTCGTCTACTTGCTTGTCCTGTTTGCCGCAGGGGCCTTGTTCCTGGGCCTCTTTCCCGAGACGGACCGGCTGGAAGAGAAACCGCTGTCAGCGGTAGCGGTTGACATCAGCAGCAGCAAAGTCAAGTCTATCGTCATCGAGGACAACGACCTTGAAGTAACCTACAAGGACGAACAGGCCTTTGCTTCCCGCAAGGAAGGCGACGCCGATCTGATCAAGACACTGATCGGTCTGGGTGTGAGCGTCAATGACCTGAACGCAGTCGAGATAGGGGTCAAACCGCCCAACGTGTGGGGCGAGTGGCTGGCGGTCTTGGGCAGCTTTCTGCCTTTTATCTTCCTAGCCGTGCTTTTCATCTTTTTGATGCGCCAGGCGCAGGGCACAAACAGCCAGGCGATGTCGTTCGGCAAGAGCCGGGCACGGATGTTCAGCGGCGAAAAGCCAACGGTCACCTTCGACGATGTGGCCGGCGTGGACGAAGCTAAAGTAGAGCTGGCCGAAGTCGTCGAGTTTCTCAAAGAGCCGCAAAAGTTCATCTCCTTGGGAGCCCGCATCCCGAAAGGCGTAGTCCTGGTCGGAGCGCCGGGCACCGGCAAGACGCTCTTGGCCAAAGCGGTATCGGGCGAGGCTGGCGTGCCCTTTTTCTCCATCTCCGGGTCCGAGTTTGTCGAGATGTTCGTGGGGGTGGGCGCAGCCCGGGTGCGCGACCTATTCGATCAGGCCAAGCGCAACTCACCGTGCATCATCTTTGTCGACGAGATCGACGCCGTGGGCCGCCACCGGGGAGCCGGGCTGGGAGGATCACACGACGAGCGGGAGCAGACGCTCAACCAGATACTGGTCGAGATGGACGGTTTTGGCACCGACACCAACATCATCGTCGTCGCCGCCACCAACCGGCCCGACATCCTCGACCCGGCGCTATTGCGGCCGGGCCGCTTTGACCGGCACGTCATCCTCGACCGGCCTGACATCAGGGGGCGCCGGGCCATCCTGGACGTACACGTGCGGGGCAAGCCCTTGGCCAACGACGTAGACCTGGACGTACTGGCCCGCATGACCCCCGGCTTTGTCGGCGCCGACATCGAGAACCTGGTGAATGAGGCTGCCATTTTGGCCGCCCGGCACAACAAAAAGGCGACCGGTATGGAGGATTTCCAGGAGGCGGTGGAGCGGGTCATCGCCGGGCCGGAGCGCAAGAGCCGGCTGATCAGCGACGAAGAAAAGAAGGTGCTGGCCTATCACGAGGCCGGGCACGCCCTGGTGCAGAACAAGCTGCCCAACACTGATCCAGTTCACAAGGTATCGATCATAGCCCGCGGCATGAGCCTGGGCTATACCATCGCCATGCCCGAGCAGGACCGCTACCTCTACACCCAGGACAAGTTCGAGGACGAAATCGCTGGCATGCTGGCCGGGCGCGCATCTGAGGAGATGGTCTTTGGCGAGCGCTGGACAGGCGCGAACGACGACCTGGAAAAGGCGACCAAATTGGCGCGCAAGATGGTCACCGCCTATGGCATGAGCGAAAAACTGGGCCCGCTTGCGTTCGGCGACCGGGGCGAGGAGATGATCTTTCTCGGCCGGGAGATCGCCGAGCAGCGCAACTATGGCGAAGATGTAGCCGAAGAGATCGACTCTGAGGTGCAGCGTATCATCGCCGAGGCCTATGCCCGGGCCAAGCGCATCCTCACCGACTATCGCGACAGGCTGGACGCCGTCGCCCATCGCCTCATCGAGATCGAAACCCTGGACCGCGCCGAGTTCGAAGCGCTGGTCGCCTAGCTCAGCCCTCAATCAAAAGAGCCCTTTCTCTTGGGGAAAGGGCTCTTTTGATTGAAAAGGATCTATCCCTCCGGAGGAGGCTCTGTCGCCCGCCCGACCCCGGGCAGCGATTGGAGCGCCTCAACCAGATTGACGCCCGTCAGCGCCTCCATCACCGCCGGCACCTGGGATACAATGTTGGCCACATCGGCCGTGATCTTGGACGCGCCGGCGCCTTCGCCGCCGCTGCTGATGACCACGATCCGCTCCGTCTGGGCCAGCGGTTGGGCGGCGGCCTGCACCACCTTGGGCAGGGCCTCGATCAACTGCTGGATGATGGCCGCCTGGGTGTACTTTTGCCAGGCAGCCGCCTTCTTTTCCATCGCCTCGGCCTCGGCAAAGCCCTGGGCCCTGATCACCTCGGCCTGGGCCAAACCTTTGGCCCGAATGGCGTCGCCTTCGCCCTGACCCTGCACCCGAGTTGCCTCAGCCGCGCCCGTCGCCTCCGTCTCGGTCTGGAACTTTTTGGCGTTGGCCATTGTCTCGATCCGGTAGCGCTCCGCCTCGGCCGGCTTCTGGACCGTAGCCTCCAGCTCCTGAGTCTTGCGCAGAACTTCCTGCTGCTGGACCTCGATCTGCTTCTGCTTGGTCACCACCTCGATCTGCACTTCCTGGCCCTTGATCTCCTGGTTGGTGATCTTTTCCTGGAGGGTACGCGCCAACTCGGCCTCCACCTGACGGCGATTGACCTCCTCGTCGTAGGCGGCCTTTTGGACCGAGTAGCCCTTCTGCGCCTCGGCGATCTTGGTCTCGGCCTGGTACTTGGCCGTCTCGCCCTGCTGCCGGGCCGACGCCGATTGGATGGTGGCATCGCGGGCGGCATTGGCCTGGGCGATCGTCGCGTCGCGCTGCGCCTCAGCCTCACCCTTGACGGCGTCGCGCTTGACCTCGGCGGTGCGGGTGCGGCCCAGCGAGTCGAGGTACTCCTTGTCGTCGCGAATGTCCTTGATGACAAAGGAGACAATCTCCAGGCCCATGTTAGCCAGGTCACTACCCGACACCTCCAGCACCTTCTGGGCAAAGGCGTCGCGGTCCTTGTAAATCTCTTCGACCGTCAGCATGCCCAGGATCGCCCGCAGGTGGCCGGCCAACGTCTCGTGGGCCACGTAAATGATGCCGTCCGGCCCTTTGGACAGAAACTGCTCGGCAGCGGTATAGATCGACGCATCGTCAGCCCGGATCTTGATCTGGGCCACGCCGTCCACGTGCACCGGCACACCCTGGATCGTATAGACGTTCTTGACCCCCACCTCGATGGTCAGGATCTCCATCGACAAGATGTCCACCCGCTCCAGCACCGGCAGGATAAACGCACCGCCGCCCTTGCGGACGCGAAAGCCCACCTGCTCCCTTTGACCGGTTACCGGATTGGTGATCATCCGCCGCCGGCCAGAGATGATCAACACCTGGTTGGGGCCAACCTTCTTGTAGCGGCTGGCATAGAACCCGGCGAGCACAATGAACACAAATAGAATGCCAACGGCAACGAGAACTACCTGCCACATCGTCTTTTTGCTCCTTTCTGAATTGTGATTTGTAGCCTAAATGCTGTCAGCTATCAGCTACCCATCTGCTGATATTCAGGACTCTTCCTCAGATGCCTCTTCCATTGAAACCGGCCTGACCAGGACGATAGGCCCGACGACGCGCACGATCTTGACCAACTGCCCCCGTGGGATCTCCCTGCCGTCCACCGCCTTGGCCATCGACAGCATCCGTCCCGCCTTGGTGGCATAGGCCACCTGGCCGGTCACCCCCTCGCCGATCGGCACCGACACCTCAGCCGGCAGCCCGATCAGCTCGCTCGCCCTCACCTCGCTCGAGCCCTGCGACCGGATCAGAAATTGGCTGTAAAACAGGAACATCAAGCCCGACAGCACCAACGCGCCGCCAGTCGCCCACACCAGGCTCCAGCGGGGGTCGATCTTGAAGAATTGGCTCGTGATCACGCCGATGCCGCCGAAAGCGGTGACAAAGCTGGCGATCGTGATCGGGCTGAGCGGCGACACCGACACATCGGGCATATCAAGGCCGCCAGCCGCCACCTCCGGCCCGCCAAGGTGGATGTCGGCGCCAGGGATATCTACATCGCCGGGAAGGTTGATCTGGGGGATGTCGACGTCCACGTTGGGCATGTCGATGTCAGACAGGCCACCGCTGATCAGGATAAAGATCGCATAGCCCACCCCGAGAAGGAACAAGCCAAAATAGACACAGTTCAGGGTATTGACACTTATCACATCACCCATCAGCCCCTCCTGACCGATACCCGGTTCTGCTATTTTACCACCTTCTGCCAAAAACTACAACTACAAGTATAGATGATCTGGTCCTCCTTTGCCTGACACCCCCCCGACCATCCCCTGACGAACAACAGCTATCAGCTATCGACCACCGGCTAGCTGGCTGCTCGATTTCGATCCGCCGCAGCGTCGAACCCGGCTGATAGCCAACTGCCGACTTGCCGATTTGCATATTTATGATATCATAGGCCCTATGAGCAGATCGAGCACGCCTGGGCGCTTTACGGCAGCCGTCCACAGCCTGGCCAATGTCACTTGCAGAGTATGGTGTCGCGCCGGCGACGGCCTGCTGGCCTTGGGCCTATTCGCTGGCAGCCTGACCCTCTACATCCACACCCTGGCTCCCTCGGTGGCAGCGCTCTTTGACGACAGCCTGGAATTCCCCCTGGTCGTGCACCGCCTAGCCATCGCCCACCCTACCGGCTATCCTCTCTACACCCTGCTTGGCAGGTTGGTTGTAGAAATCTTGGCCGCCTGGCAGAACCCGGCCTGGGCGGTCAACCTCCTGTCTGCGGCAGCCGGGGCGCTGACCGTCGCCCTGGTTTACCTGGCCGGCCGCGAGCTGGCGCGGCGGCGGCTGCCGCCCCTGCTCGGCGCCGTGGCCCTGGCCTGCTCTCCAATTTTCTGGTCCCAGGCGGTCATTGCCGAGGTATACACCCTCAATAGCGCCTTTGTCGCCGGCCTCCTCTACCTCGCCCTCCGCTGGTCCCGCCGGCCCCTTTCCGAAACCATGCCTGGCTCCTTTGCAGCAGCCGGCCCGGCTGCTGCAAAGGAGCCAGG
>JAFGOG010000244.1 GCA_016926595.1 Anaerolineae bacterium | reverse complement strand
TCGCTCCAACCTTCCAGTTCCTGGATGGCACTGACCAGGGCTTTCTCGTCGTCGGTCTGCATGGCGCGCGCGATGGTGCGGTTGTAGACCAGCACCCGTTTCCGCGCCTCGGTGTACTGCTCCGGCGTGAAATCGGTGGCCAGCATATCCTTGAAGTGTTTGGGCGGCTGGGGCGCTCGCTCCCAGGCACGGAACTGGCGGGTGGTGTGGTTCCACAGGTGGGAGACGGCGTCCTTGCTGGGTGACAATCGGGTCTCTCGGGTAAAGATGTCCGGATCCTTGTGCACATCGAGCCAGACCAGATTCCGGCCTACCTTCCTGCGCACCTCGTCCACGTAGTCCATGTTCGCGGCGGTGTCGTACTTGAACTTGTCCACCTCAGCCTGCAGCTCCTCGGCTAGGCGGCTGATGGTCCGCTCCCTCTGTTCACGCGGGTAGCGGTCGGCGGCATTCACCCGCGAGATGGTGTAGACGATCTGGCCCAGGTAGCTGTCCATGTTCTTGAGCGCCTGACGGGCTGCCTGCTCTCGATTGTAGCGGTGGGCCAGGCCGTACAGGTCGGATTCGCGGCGCACAATCCAGCCGTGGCTGTCAAAGCCGTGGGCTTCGGCGATCTCGACCGCTTCGTCCAGGCTGCGCCCTCGGTCGCCGGCCACGGCACTCAGTGCATCGGTCAACTCTGCCTTCTGTTCCGCCGCCAATGACTGCCTGTCGAGGTGATGACCCAGCTCCACCAGGAACTGGTCCCGGTAGCCACCCTGGTAGATGGCGGCCGAGGCCAGCCACTTGCGGTTGCCGGCCGTGACGTCCTCGGGCCGCTCGGGGGCGACGTGGGTTGCCAGGCGGCGCTTGACCTTTGGCGTCGTGCCCATCGAGCCCCAGCCCTCGCGCCGCACCTGGTCGACGAGGGGCGCCAGGTCGGACCAGTCACGGGTCGGATGGGCGATCTCGTCCAAGGGCTTGTGGGGCGTGACAGGCATGATCTGAAAGTTGTCGCCGTCAAAGTCGCCGCCCACCCGCTTGGCTGTGGCGTGGCTCATAAAGACCACGCCCTCGTGCTTGCGGGCATACAGGAAAAAGCTGAGGAAGCGACCTTCATCCGCTTCGCTGCCCGCCTGGAAGCCCAGCTTCTGCAGCTCCTTCCAGCTCGTGACGTTTTGCCAGATCTGCACGTCGTGGCGGGTGCGGATGGGGTAGCGCGTGGCCAACACCTCGCCGGCGGGCAGGTCGGGACAGACAATAACGCCTTCCGGCAGCCAGTCCACGGCGCCGCGGAACGAGTCGGGCAGACCCATGAAGGACGGCACCTTGACCCCACCACCCACCGCCAGGTCGTGCCACGCCTGGCGCAGCCGGCGCTTGAGTCCCGACTGCACGTACGGGTGGTCGATCAGCTCCCCGCTGGCATCGGCGGCCAGCACCTCTTCGAGGACGGCCGGCTCGCGGGCATCCTCGGCCTCCAGCTCGCCGCGCTCCGTCTCGTACACTTCGGCCTGCCGCTCCTCGCGTTCAATCTTGAGGAACTGCCTCGCCCCCTCGCTGCTTTTCATCGCTTCGAGCAGCAGCGGGATCTGGGTGTCGGCGCGGGGAAAGATGCACTGCTCCACCAGGTCGGGGTCGAACCACTGCAGGATCTGGTAGCTGAGCTTTGTGCGGCGCTCCTGCGACCAGGCGACAAAACCAAGGTGGATGTCCAGCGTGTGCTCACCAAAGTCGGGCACATTTCCTTTGAACGAGGAGTTGGGCAGGATCAGGTCGTAATCGGGATCGCGCCAGTCCATCTGCTTTAGTGTGCCCTTGCCCACGGCGATTGTATCCTCATCGAGGCGGATGCCGAGGCGGAACTGCCCGGCCTGGCTGCTGTCCTTGCCAAAGAGCTCGGCCAGCCGCGCGCTCATCTTGCCAGCACAGTCGCCGGTGCCCATTTCCCCTTCGGTCACGACGAGGATGCGCACTCCTTCGATGAATTGCGGCGGCCGCTGGCAGGGGGAAGCCAACAGGCCACCGTAGGCCATGATCTTTTCGAAGGTGTCGGCCACCTGGCGGCCCACGGCTCCATCGGTGTACAGGAAGCGGCCCTCCTTGCGGGCGCCGGTGGCCACGTCTAGGGACACGCCCTCCTGATCGCCCAAATCGCGGGCCAGGTCCTCCAGGACCGACTGCCAGTAGGCTTCGATCTGCTCCGGCGTGGCGCGGGACGGAGGCGGGGGCACCTGGCCCAGGGCGATCTGGAGATCCGGAAACATGACCTGCAGCAGCGTATTGTCCAGGTTGACCGGCGTCTCCAGGTCCTCACCGGTGGCCACGTCGTAGACCGGCAGCGCTCGCCGGTCACGCTTTGAACGATCCTCGCCCGACGTCTCCGCTGGCCATGCGGATTCTATCCCCTGGCCCTGGTCTGCCTGCTGCGCTTCGCCTCTGGCGTATCCTGGCGGCCAGGCCAGGGAACCGGCCCCCACCCCTGGCGCTCCCTCGCACAGATGCATAGCAGCCGAGACCGGAGCCTGGTAGGTGACGATTCTCCTGCCCGTTCCCGCGCTCTTGGCCCAACCCATCCTGTCGCCTCAGTACCCGGCCTGTCCAACAAAGACCTGGATCTCCTCGTCCACCCGGTAAGCCAGGTGAGCCAAATGCAGAAAAGCATCCACCGGGTCGGCGCCCTCGTCCAGGAGCTGGCCCAGAGTGGGATGAGGCACACCCCCGGCACAGGGCCAGGT
>JAFGOG010000243.1 GCA_016926595.1 Anaerolineae bacterium | reverse complement strand
GTCGGTGCAGATCATCAAGCTGATGGCCGAGAAGGGTAAGGACGCGGCGCTGAGCGAGATGGGTGCTGTGGATGGGATCATCGACACGGGAGTTGATATCATCACCGCAGCCACCCTCAAAGACTATGAGGCCGCGCTGGATGCGAAGGGCATCCCGCATGAGTGGAACACCCAGGGCTGGACTCCACCTACCGCTGGTGCTTTGCCGGACAAGCTGGTCATCGCCTGGATTCCGAAGGCTTTGAACAACCCGGTGTTCGAAACCGGGCGGGATGGGGCCTTTAAGAAGGCGGAAGAGCTGACGGCAGCCGGTCCGATTCCGGTGGAGGTCAAGTATGTGGGCTCGGTGGCCTCGGACGCAGCGCAGCAGGCGCAGGTATTCGAGGACGCCATCGCGGCTGGGGTGAATGCGGTCGCCGTCTCCTGCAACGACCCGACGGCGTGCGAGGACCCGATCAACAAGGCAGTGGCGGCGGGTATCCCGGTGATGACCTGGGACTCGGATTCACCGAACAGCCAGCGTTTCACCTACCTGGGCGTGGACAACTACCAGGGTGGGAAGGCGGCGGCCGAGCTGTTGGTCAAGATCATGGGGACCAAAGGCAAAGTGGCTCTGCTGACCGGGGTACCGGGCGCTTTTAACCTGGAGGAGCGGATCCGGGGCTTCAAGGACGGGGTAGCTGCCTATCCCGACATCCAGATCGTGACGACGGTGTACTGCAACGACGACATCAACCTGGGTGTGCAGGTGGTGGAAGAGACGATGCAGGCCAACCCCGATCTGAGCGGCTGGTTCTTTGTCGGGCTGTGGCCGCTGTTCGCCGATCGCGGTTCGATGCCGTTGTGGGAGGCGGCGGAAAAGGGAGGCAAGCTGACGACGATCTCCTTTGACACACTGCCGGTAGAGCTAGAGTTCATGAAGGACGGCTACGTGCAGGGTCTGGTTGGCCAGAAGTACTTTGGCTGGGGCTATGACACGGTGCAGATGATCTACGACTATATCGTCAAGGGCACCAAGTACGAGTCGTGGACCGACTCAGGTATGGACATCGTCACCAAGTGCAACGTGAACGAGATGGCTGCGATGTGGGCAGCCAGCGACTTTACCAAGACGCTGCCTGATCCCTACTCGTGCCTGCCGTAAGGCGAGCTTGAGAATTACAGGTTGGCGAAGGGCTCCATGCCCTTCGCCAACCTCCACCCTGAGAACAGGAGGTGTCATTGGGCGATCCAGAGATGGTACTGCGCATGGAGGGCATCTCGAAGGCCTTTCCTGGCGTACAGGCGCTGCAAAACGTCGACTTTGAAGCCGCCGCCGGCCAGGTTGTGGCTCTCGTCGGCGAAAACGGCGCCGGCAAATCGACCCTGATGAAGATCCTGAGTGGTGTGTACCGCCGGGACGCAGGGCGCATCTTTCTGCATGGGCAGGAAGTAGAGATCCAGAGCCCGCACCACGCCCAACAGTTGGGCATCGCTATTATCTATCAAGAATTCAACCTGACCCCCAATCAGAGCGCTGCGGCCAACATCTTTGTCTCCCGCGAGCCGCGCCAGCGCGGCCCGGGCCGATTCCTCAACTTTGTGGATCGCCAGCGCATGGAGCAGAAAGCGCGGCAGCTCCTGGATCGCGTCGGCGCCCGCGTGCCGGCCACGGCCCTGATCCGCGACCTGTCGGTCGCCCAGCAGCAGATGGTCGAAGTCGCCAAGGCGCTGGCTGTGGATGCCCGTATCATCATCATGGATGAGCCGACCTCGGCGCTGGGCGAAGATGAAGTCGAGACATTATTCCAGATCATCGGCGCACTCAAAGAGCAAGGCATTGCCATCGTCTTTATCAGTCACCGCATGGAAGAGGTTTTCCGCATCGCCGACAGGGTGGTGGTGCTGCGCGATGGCCAGCGGGTAGGGAGCATGCTGATTGGCGAGACCTCGCCCGATGGGATCATCCAGCAGATGGTGGGCCGTGAGCTAACCGAAATGTTCCACAAGGAGGCTTCCGAGATCGGCGAGCCGCTCCTTGAAGTGCGGGGACTGACCCGCCGGGGCGCGATTCACGACGTGAGCTTTACCCTGCGGCGGGGGGAGATCCTGGGCTTTGCCGGGCTGGTGGGTGCTGGCCGCACCGAGACCGCCCGCCTGATCTTCGGCGCCGACCGCAAAGACTCGGGCGAGATCCTCATAAGTGGGCAGCCGGTGCGCATCGCCTCGCCGGTCAACGCGGTGGAAGCCGGTATCGGCTTTGTGCCCGAGAACCGGGCTACGCAAGGACTGGTCCTCAAGCTGCCGGTGCTGGAAAACGTCGTTTTGCCCACGCTCGACGACCACGACCGGCTGGGATGGGTGGATCGACGCGGCCTGCGCAACACGGCTCAGGATTACGTGGACAGGCTGAATATCCGGACACCCCATTTGCAGCAGAAGGCCATGTTCCTCTCCGGCGGCAACCAGCAGAAGGTGGTCGTCGCCAAGTGGCTGGCTGCGCAGCCCAAGGTACTGATCATGGACGAGCCGACACGGGGCATCGACGTGGGCGCCAAAGTGGAAGTCCATGTCCTGATGAGCCGCTTAGCCGAGGCCGGGATGGGGATTATCATGATCTCCTCCGAGTTGCCCGAAATCCTGGGCATGAGTGACCGCATTCTGATCATGTCTGAGGGACGGGTGATGGCCATCCTCAACCGGGCCGAGGCCAGCCAAGAAAAGATTATGGCCTATGCCAGTGGCGAGATCAACAGCACAAGCTCGAAAGGAGCCGCGGCATGACCGGCGAGAAACCGACACAGACCGGAACGCCAAGAGACAAGGAAACAGCAGGGCAAATGCGCAGGGTTGCCTGGCGGCAGATCATCGGCAGGCAGGAGTTTGGCGTCTTTATCATCTTGGTGGCCATGATGCTCTTTCTGACCTTCTATACCAAGACCTTCCTGGCCCCCACCAACATTTCCAATATCCTGCGCGACTTTTCGTGGATCGCCATCGCCGCATTTGGCGAGTGCATGGTCGTCATCACCGGTGGCATCGACCTGTCTGTAGGCTCGGTCATGGGCCTGTCGGGCCTGATCACCGCCATGCTCTTTGCCCGCAGCATGCCGATCCCCGTGGCCGTGGCCGGCGGGTTGGCTACGGGCCTCATCGTCGGTCTGGCCAACGGCCTGATGATCACCAAGGGCAAGCTGCCTCCCTTCATCGCTACCCTGGGAACCCTGCTCATGGCGCGAGGGCTGTGCTATGGTCTCTCCGGCGGCTGGCCCGTGCGTGATCTGCCGTCAGCCTTTAACAATCTGGGCCGGGGCGTTGTCCACATTGGCGGTTTCGAGCTGCCTCTGCCGACTATTTTTATGGTGGTCTGCGCTGTCATCGTGTCTGCGTACCTCACCCGTACCGTATGGGGCTATCGCATCTACGCGGTGGGCGGCAACGAGATGGCCACCTCCCTGTCCGGCATCAATACCAACTGGATCAAGATTATGGTCTACTCGTTCGCCGGGTTATTGGCTGCGATCGGCGGCATACTGATGACGGCCCGCCTGGGTGTGGCTTCGCCGACGGCGGGGCAGGGCTACGAGCTGGATGTGATCGCCGCTGCCGTCGTCGGCGGGACCAGCTTGTCCGGCGGCGAGGGCACTATTTTGGGGGCGCTTATCGGCGCTTTCATCATGCAGGTTCTGCGCAATGGCCTGGTGCTCACCGGCGTTTCTGCCTATTGGCTACAGGCCATGCAGGGCCTGGTCATCGTACTGGCGATCATGCTCGATCAGCTCCGCAAGCAGCGGCGGTAGAGAGGAGATATTAAGTGGGATTTCGTGATCTGCGTTCTCAAGCGCTGAGGCGCACACCCGAAGAACTGCTGAATCATCTGAAGAGCTTTAGGCTCGACCTAAAGTTCTCGGCCGGCATCTGGTACTTCTCGCCGCCCAACTCCCGTTTTCACGACGCCTACCAGGATCGACGCGGCATTGAGGCCCGCCTCGAGATCGCAGCCAAGCTCAAGGACTATGGCCTGGCTGGGTTGGAGGCCCACTATCCCAACGAGATCAACGACGACAACCTGGATATCTGGCGTCAGTTCGTCGCCAGCACCGGCATCGGGCTCGTTACCATCGTTCCCCTTCTCTTTTGGGACGAGCAGTTTGAGTGGGGATCGCTTTCCAACCCGCTGCCCGGCCCGCGCCAGGCTGCCATCGACCGCGCCAAGCGCGCCTTTGAGCTGAACAGAGAGATGGGCACCGACTTTGCCGTGGTCTGGCCTGGCATCGACGGTTACGAGAACCCCTTTGCCACCGACTTTGTGCGGATGCGCGATGCCTTTGCCCGTGGTCTGGCCGAGGCAATGGACGCGGCGCCTGGGGTGCGTATCGCCTTTGAGCCCAAGCCGTACGAGCCGCGTGGTCATATCCTCTTCCCGACCACGGCTGAGGGTATGCTCCTGGCCCACCTGGTCGAGCCGCTGTTGAAGCATCCTGACAACCGGCGCCTCCTCGACCAGGGCCACACCCTGGTCGGCCTCAACCCAGAGATCGGCCATGTGCTGATGGGCTATGAGGATCTGGCCTACGCCTATAGCTGGCCGTTGTCTGAGGGCCGCCTGGCCCACACCCATTGGAACAGCCAGCCGCTCGGCAACTATGACCAGGATCTGAACGTTGGGGTCGTCTCGCCAGAGCAGGCTGAAGCATTGCTCTATACGCTCAAGATGTATGGCTATCGTGGCTACTTTGGCCTGGACATCAACCCCGAGCGGATGCCTGTAGATGTGGCGGTCAGGATCTGCATCGATGCCATTCGGGCCGCTAATGACCGGATCGACGAGCTGGATCACGAGGCCATCCTTTATGCCCAGATGCACCCAGACAAGGCGCGTGGCTGGCTGGAGGCATATCTGGTACGGGCGCGCGCGCCCTATCCCGACCGCCTCCCGCCGTTGCCGCGACCGGAAGGCGCCTGATGGCTATGCAGCGTCGTATCCTGGGACGTACCGGACTTGAGGTTTCGATCCTCGGCCTGGGGGGATTCCATCTGTGCGAGATCAGCGCGACCAGCGCTCAGGCCATCCTCAACCGCTACCTCGATGCCGGCGGCAACTATGTCGAAACCGCGCCCGAGTATGGCGACGGCGACTCGGAGCGCAAGGTTGGCCTGGTCATGGCCGCGCGGCGGGACGAGTGCGTACTGGCCACCAAGTGCCACCTGCGCGACCAGCAGGCGGCCGCCCGGCTGTTCGAGCGCAGCCTCAGCTACCTGCAGACCGATCTCGTCGACATCCTGTTCATGCACCACGTCCAGCGTCCTGCCGAGCTGGACCAGATCCTGGCGTCTGACGGCGCTCTGCGCGCCGCCGAAGCGGCCCGTGACAGCGGCCGACTTCGCTTCATCGGCCTGTCCAATCACGGTCACCCCGAGCTGGTCGTCGAGGCGCTCCAGCGCTACCCCTTTGACGTCGTCATGACCACCTTCAATTACTACGACCGCTTCAACTTCCCGGTCATTGAAGAGGCGTTGCTGCCGTTGCTTCTGGAAAAGAATATCGGCATCGTCGGCATGAAGGCGATCGCCGATGGCTTTCTGTGGCGGTCGGCGGCGCAGGCCTTCCGCTACGCCTGGAGCCTGCCCATTCATGTCATGGTGGCCGGCATGAACACACTGGGCTTCCTGGAGCAGGACCTGGCCTGGGCCCAAGCCTTTGTTCCCATGTCAGATCCAGAAAAGGAGCACTGGTTTGCGACGGCGCCCGAGCTGGGCGCCTATGTGTGTCGCCAGTGCGACAAGTGCCTGCCCTGCCCGGCTGGGATCGACATTCCCAAGATCTTTGAGCTGGAGGGCTGGTACGACCGTCAGATGTGGGACGGCGTCGTGCGCGATCCTGGCGATTACTGGCAGCGCTCCGCCCTGCGCTTCTGGTTCCAAAACGAGCAGCGGGCGCATGCGGCTTACGCCGTTCTGCCGGCCAAGGCCAGTGCCTGCACCGACTGTGGGCAGTGCGAGCCCCGTTGTCCCTACCGTCTGCCCATTATCGACAAACTGCGCCATGCCCACCATAAACTGACCGGCGGAGGGGAGTTGTACTGAAAATGGCGTATCTACTCGGCATCGATATCGGCACCACAGGGGCCAAAGCGCTTCTGGTCACCGGCGGCGGAAAGGTTGTTGCTGGTGCCACAACCGAGTACCCCATGTTCACCCCCCAGCCACTGTGGGCAGAGCAAAACCCATCCGACTGGTGGACTGCTACGGTGTCCAGTACCCAACAGGTGCTGGCCCAAAGCGGCCTGAAACCGGGGCAGATTGCCGGGGTCGGCCTGACCGGTCAGATGCACGGCCTGGTGCTGCTGGATGCCCAGGGCGAGGTGCTGCGCCCCTGCATCATGTGGAACGACCAGCGCACGGCTGCTCAGTGTGAGGCCATCACCCGGCAGGTCGGCGCTGCAAACGTGCTGCAGCTCACCGGCAACCCAGTATTGCCCGGCTTTACTGCCCCCAAGATCGCCTGGGTTCGCGAGCACGAGCCCCAAGTCTATCGCCGGGTGGCCAAGGTCCTGCTGCCCAAGGACTATGTGCGCTATCGTCTCACGGGCGACTATTTCGGTGAGGTGTCGGATGCTTCGGGCACGTCGTTGTTCGACGTAGGCCGGCGCCGATGGTCCGACGAGATGCTCAAGGCGCTTCAAGTGCCGTGCGAGTGGCTGCCAGAAGTTGCCGAGTCGCCGGTCGTCAGCGCGCGGATCAGCGTCTCTGCTGCCAGGCAGACCGGCCTGCTGGCCGGAATACCGGTAGTGGGTGGCGGTGGCGACCAGGCGGCCCAGGCGGTCGGCACCGGGATCGTCACCGAAGGTACCGTCTCGGCCACGATCGGCACATCAGGCGTGGTCTTTGCCGCATCGCGGGCATATCGCGTCGAGCCGCAGGGCAGGCTGCATGCCTTCTGCCACGCCGTGCCCGGCATGTGGCACCTGATGGGAGTCATGCTCTCCGCTGGTGGGAGCTTCCGCTGGTACCGGGATGCATTGGGCGACCTGGAAAAAACCGAGGCCGGCAAAGCTGGGCGTGACCCTTACGACCTGCTGACCGAGGCCGCTGCCCAGGTGCCCGCCGGCTGCGAAGGGCTCCTGTTCTTGCCCTACCTGAGCGGCGAGCGCACCCCTTACCCCGATCCGAACGCACGCGGCGTCTTTTTCGGGCTGACCTTGCGCCATGGCAAGGCCCACCTGACGCGGGCGGTATTGGAAGGGGTGACCTACGGCCTGCGCGACTCACTGGAGCTGATGCGCGACCTGGGTCTGTCTGTCCAGCAGGTGCGCGCTTCCGGTGGCGGGGCGCATAGCCCGTTGTGGCGCCAGATCCTGGCGGATCTGCTCGGCGCCGAGATCGTTACGGTTAACGTGACCGAAGGCGCTGCCTACGGCGCAGCATTGCTGGCGGCCGTTGGGGCAGGCGTCTATGACACTGTCCTCGAAGCCTGTCAGGCGGCGATCCGGTTGGTAGACCATACCAGCCCTGGCCCGGCTGTGGCTGTCTACGCCGACTATTACCCGCGCTATCGCGCCCTCTATCCTGCCTTGGCCCCTGAATTCGAGGCGATAGCGGCTGTGGTGAGCAAGCATCCGCTCTAGGGTGCGTCATGGCCAAGGGCAAACCGGTTGTCTGCCTGGGCATCCTGGTTGCCGACGTTATTGGGCGCCCGGTGCGGACCATGCCTGACCCCGGCCGGTTGGTGCTGATCGACGAGATGGGCCTGTTCACAGGCGGTTGTGCGGCCAATGCCGCTACAGCCCTGGCCCGCCTGGGGTTGCCCGTGGAGGTGATCGGCAGGGTTGGCCTCGATCCGTTTGGCGATTTCCTAGTGTGCGAGCTGGAACAGCGGGGCATCGGCACGCGCGGTGTGTCGCGGGATCCAGAGATCGGCACGTCGGCCACGATGGTCCTGGTAGATCTGGACGGCGAGCGCTGTTTTGTGCACTATATCGGTGCTAATGCCTGCTTGAGGTTGGAAGACGTTGACCTTGCCGCGATCAGATCTGCGTCAATCTTGCATGTGGCCGGATCGCTCGTCATGCCTGGCTTGGACGGTGAGCCAACTGCCCTACTTTTGCAGCGGGCCAAGTCGGCTGGCGTGATCACCTTCTTGGATACCGTCTGGGACGATACCGGCCGCTGGATGCAGCGCCTGGCCTCTTGCCTGCCGTACGTTGACTATTTTGTGCCCAGCCTGGCCGAGGCGCAGGCTCTGACCGGCCTGGAGGAGCCAGGGGACATGGCCCGTTCCCTTTTGGATCGCGGCGTCCAGACCGTCGCCCTCAAAATGGGCTCGGCCGGCTGCCTGGTGATGACAAACGACGGCGGGGCCTTTTCCGTGCCGGCGTTCGCCGTCAACGTCGTGGATGCCACCGGCGCTGGCGACGCCTTTGCCGCAGGTTTTATCGCTGGCGTGTGGTTGGGTTATTCGCTAGAGCAGACCGCACGTTTTGCAAATGCGGTTGGCGCGTTGTGCGTCACAGGTGTGGGCGCCACGGGCAACGTTACCTCGCTGCCCGAGACGCTGGCTTTTATCGAATCGGCGAAAAAGAGCTGACAGTCATATCCTCTGGGACAAAGAGCAATCGGGCAGCCCATCGCTCTCCTTACGTTGGAAATCCCTCTTGGCGGCGGCTTTGCGACGTGGAGGCGGCCAGCCAGCCGCCGATCGGCTCCCGGCCAGCCATCGCCCGGCGGAGGCGCTCTAGGGCGTGGTCGGTACACTCTGGAGCGCCGTACTCGATACCGTACAACAGTTCGTGAAACAGGACCCGCCGGCTGTGAAAGGCCATTCGCCGCTCGAACCGGTCGTCCAACGGCAGGTGATAGGTAGCTAACACGTCATGGACAAAGGCCGTCCCGAACTCGGCCGCCAGCGCGCAGAAATCAGAGACCGGGTCACCTAGCCCGGTATCCTCCAAGTCGATCACCCCCACGACACGACCCTCTGCCGGATCGTACAGGATATTGGACGAGTCCAGGTCACCGTGGACCAACACCGGCTTGAATTGCCAGTTGGCCTCATCGGCCAGGAACGGCTGGAACAGCGCCTTGGTCCACGCTTGCTGGGCCGTATCCAATCGGGCAAAAGCGCACCGCCGGATTTCATCGAGTAGGTCGCGCTGTTTCTGGCGCGCCTGGCTGGGGTCAAAAGGCAGCGCTCCCATCTCCCCCACGGCCTCCGGCGACAGACCGTGCAGCTCGGACAGGAACGCGCCGATCTGGACGGCGACCTGGCGCAGCATGGGGTCCTCAGATTGACCGTCACTACCCACCCGCTTCAAGGCGCCGCTATTGTACTCCCAAGGTTCGTAATAGGCAAGCATGCGCGCTCGGGGTTGTCGTCTCACCGTCGCCGTAACGGTGTCGCGGTCGTAGACGGCTGTGGTCGGCAAATAAAGAGCCCTGGCGGCTTGGCCGTCAGGGCTGGAAGTGTTGTGGTCGGGTTACTGAACTTCGGCCACAGCTACTGCTTTGGGACCTTTGGGTGTGTCCTCGATGTGGAAACGGACGCGCGCGCCCTTCTCCAGGTTCTTGAAACCGTCGCCCTCGATGTCCGAATAATGGACAAAAACATCTCTATCCCCACCGTCAGGCTGGATGAAACCCCAACCTTTCATCCTGCTGAACCACTTGACAGTTCCGGTGGCCTCGCCATCATCCATCGACAGATCCTCCTTTACATCATGGTCTTTCTTTAGATCCTGCGGCGCTTGGGAACCGGTAGCCCAGGCGGCAAGTCGGCGCTGAGAATAGCACAGACTCCAGCTCTTGTCAAATCCGGCGCCATTCAGCAATCGGCGGCTGGCGGCGCTCTCTGCTGGTCTGGGCCAGTCTTCTACGCAGCAATGAGCAGGCCAATAGCCAGCAGGAGAGGTGTTATGACGTTGAGCAGGACGTTTAGACCCAGGTAAGGCATCAACCTGTCCGTCTTTTCGGCATAGCGGATCGCGCCGACCGCAGTGGGTACGGCAATGACCAGGGGCAACAGTCCCAAAAGTCCGAGCGGGGGCAGATGGCCCAGCCACACGCCGGTGGCGATGGCCAGATAGGTTAGAAAGAGAAAGGCAGCATATACCATGCTGCTCCGTTTTTTGCCGGCCACAATGAGGAGATGCCTTCGCCCGGCGTAGCGATCCGCCTCGACATCAGGAAACTGGTTCAGCAGTAATAGATCGCTGACCAGGAAAAAGGGGACGAGAGAGGCAAAAAACGCTGCCCACGTATAGCTGCCGCTGAGGGCGAAATCGGTGCCCATGACCATGAGTAGCCCGAACCCCAGGCCAGGAGCAATCAGGCACAGCAGAGGATAGCGGGTGATCCAGGGAGTGTAGGACACAATGACGACCAGCCCCAGGAGACCCAGGGGCAACAGGGCCCACCCCCGCACGAGGGGAAAGTACAGGCCGATCAGGCCAGTCACGCCCAGGCTGATCAAACCGGTATTCAGCGCGGCATGGGCCATGGCCGGATTGGCTGGCAATGTGCCGCTGCCGCCGCTGAACGGCGTTCGCACTGTCCGTAGATCCAAGCCGCTCCTAAAATCGAAATATTCGTTGAGGGCATTCACGCTGATATGAGCGGCCAGCGCCCCAACAAAGACCAGCACCACGTGGACGGCGTTGATCGGTCCATTGGTCCAGGCCGCTGTTCCCAATCCTAGCAAGACGCAGACAGGTGGTAGAACTAGAAAGGCGACCCGCATGGGACCTAGAAGCTGTTTGGGCGAATTCATCATTATCTCCTTGAAAGTCTTCTGGGTTTCCATTCCCCAGTTTGTAACAAAACACGACCCCAGGCCCCAGCCTGAGGGTCGGCGCTGCTGTGCGCTGCTCAGCTTGACCGGCGAACTATACCACAGAAAGAAACGGTGGACAAGTTCCAGCGCCTTGGCGGAAGGGTAGTTGTTGACAGATAGATGAACAACGGGTAAAATAGTGCGCAGCGTGTGACACAGCATGGAATGGGGGACAATGGAAGACACCTTTGCAGCCTGCATCGCTCTGGGGCGCAGCTATAACTTTGAGGAAGGGCATTCCCGGCAGGATGCCCGGTTGGCGGTTCAGCTCTTTGACTTGACCGCCGATCTACATCGGCTGGATGACGAATGCCGCGATTTGCTCTACTGCGCTGCCCTGCTGCACGACATCGGCTATGTTGAAGGCTACGAGGCTCACCACAAAACTGCCTACAGGCTGATCCTCGAGGCCAATCTGCCTGGTCTATCGGATCGCGACAAGCGGCTCGTGGCCAACGTTGCCCGCTATCACCGTGGAGCGCAGCCAAAACTCAAGCACGAGGGTTTTGCCGCGCTTGACGCCGGGGATCGGGAGGTTGTTGAAAAGCTTGGGGCCATCCTGCGTCTGGCGGACGGCCTGGACCGCACCCACATGGATGCGGTCCAGGGCCTGGATCTCTGGCTGGACGGCGACCGGATGGTCGTCCTGGTCGATTGCCCCTTCGGCTGTGACGCAGAGGTTCTGGCCGGTGAGAAAAAGGGGCGTTGGTTTGGGGATCTATTCGGCGTGCTAGTAGAGGTAAGGAGTAGATTTGAGTCGGTTTAGCTTTTGCGGTATAATCTGCCTGTATGAAAATCGCTAGTAGTCGCGGAGCAGAGGCTATATGACATACCGTCTGCTGGTCATCAACCCTGGCTCGACCTCTACCAAGATCGCCGTTTACGACGACGAGCAACCGCTGTTCGTCGAAACGTTGCGCCACCCCAGCCAGGAGATCACCGCCTTTCCCAACATCCTCGATCAGTATGACTTTCGGCTTCAAGCTGTGCTCAGCCTGTTGCAGGAGAAGCAGATCCCCCTCGATTCCCTGTCGGCGGTTGTCGGCCGGGGCGGAGTGCTGCGGCCCATCCCCAGCGGCACCTACCAGGTGAACGACAAGATGATCGCCGAGCTGAGCAACCGGAACAAGGAACGGGAGCATGCCTCTAACCTCGGGGGAATACTGGCCCGCGACATTGCCGGGCGTGTGGGTGTGCCGGCGTTTATCGTCGATCCGGTAGCTGTGGACGAGTTTGACGACCTGGCGCGCATCTCTGGCCTGCCCGAGATCGAGCGCAAGAGCCTTTCTCATGCCTTGAATCTAAAATCGGCCGCGCGGCGGGCGGCCCAAGACCTGGGTCGGCCTTATCCCGAGTTGAACCTGGTCGTCGTTCACCTGGGCGGCGGGATTTCAGTAACAGCCCACCGCCAAGGGCGGATGGTGGATGTCAACCAGGCCTTGGATGGCACCGGCCCGTTTGCCCCTGAGCGGTCTGGGGGTCTGCCCGTTGGCGACGTGGTGCGGCTCTGCTTCGGAGTCCATCCCTACGAAGGGCTGAACCTCACCTACGAGCAGATGTTTAAGAAGCTGGCCGGTAAGGGCGGATTGGTGGCTCACCTCGGCACCAACAACGCTGTTGAGGTTGAGCGGCGGATCAACGCCGGTGATGACCATGCCCGCCTGATCTACGAGGCAATGGCCTACCAGATCGCCAAAGAGATTGGGACCATGGCTACTGTTCTCAAGGGGAAAGTGGATGCCGTCGTCATAACTGGCGGCATAGCCCACTCGGAAATGCTGCTGAGCTGGATCCGAGAGCGAGTTGGCTGGATCGCGCCGATCCTCGTCTATCCTGGGGAAGACGAGATGCTGGCTCTGGCCCAAGGCGCCTTGCGCGTGTTCCGCGGTGAAGAGGCAGCCCGTCAGTATTAGAGGCTCGGATCGAGGCTGCGGTCGATCGCCGCAGCCGGGAGGCAAGTTGTGACCAAGCGACGGATCCTATGCATCGAAGATCATCTCGAGATGATCGAGCTGATCCGCCTGATCCTGGAACGGCGGGGGTTTGAGGTCGAGGGAGCAATCGGAGGGAAGCAAGGGCTGGAAATCATACGGCGTAATCCTCCTGACCTGATACTACTCGATCTGATGATGCCTGACCTGGACGGGTGGGAGGTGTTCAGGCAGTTGAGGGCCAGTGACGATCTGAAAAAGATCCCGGTGGTGGTCGTGACGGCCAAGGCGCAGGGGATTGATCGGGTATTGGGTTTGCAGATCGCCGGCGTAGATGATTATATCACCAAGCCTTTCGGCCCAAAGGACCTGGTCGCCAGCGTCGAGCGGGTGCTCGCCCTGTCGCCAGCCTCCACCTAGCGCCCACAGTTGGAGGCCATGTGAGAAACAGACTGCCATTCATCCTGTTCGTTGTTGCTCTGTTGGCGAGTTGCGGCAGCGCGCCGCTCACCTTCAGCGGTGAGGAGGCGTACCGGCAGGCTGTGGCCCAAACGGCCCTGGGCCCTCGCCCGACCGGCTCCGAGGCTGGGTGGGCGACTGGCGATTATATCATCGAGCGTCTTGACGAGTTGGGTTGGGACACCGAATCGCAGATCACCGAGTTCCAGGGTGTCAAGTTGCGCAACATCGTCGGCCGCGCTGGTGCAGGACCGGTGATCATCGTTGGGGCGCATTACGACACGCGGCCTCATGCCGACCTCGATCCGGTCAACCCCGACCAGTGGATTCTGGGAGCCAACGATGGAGCCAGTGGGGTGGCCGTCCTGCTCGAGCTGGCGCGCGTGCTGGACAAGACGGCGCTGCCCAACGAGGTCTGGCTCACCTTTTTTGACGCAGAGGATCGTGGCAACCTGGAAGGCTGGCCTTTTTCGGTCGGGGCGTCCTACATGGCCCAGAACCTGACCGTTACACCCCAGGCCGTCATCGTCCTGGACATGGTAGGCGACCGGGATCAGCAGTTCTATTACGAGCGCAACTCCGATCCTGACCTGCTTATCGCCCTGTGGGAAATTGCCGCCAGCCTGGGATACCAGGACCAGTTCATCCCACAGGTCAAGTGGTCTATCATTGACGACCATATGCCATTCGCTGCGCTTGGCCTGCCGGCGGCAGACGTGATCGATTTCGACTATCCGGCCTGGCACACCGCTGGCGATACCTTGGATCAAATCAGCGCCGAGAGCCTGGAACGCATTGGTCGGGTTATGGAAGTGTACTTGGAACAATGAGAGACAAAGCTGCAGCCTGGTTACGTCAGAACGAACGCATTGTGGTCCCCGCCTGGATCAAGCTGGTACGATCGCGAGGGGGCGATCGTGATCGCGAGCTGACGACTAAGGAGCTTGAAAGGCAATTCTTCTCCGGCTTTTACCACGCCTTTACCGTGGCGGTGCAGGAGGACGATCCTGGCCGGCTGCTGCCGGTGACAGATCGCATCGCTGCCAGCCGGGTGCAGGACGAGTACCAGCTTGACGACACGTTGGATATCTTTGCCTTGTTGAAAGAGCTGCTGTGGACCGAGTTGGCCCAATCCTCCACAGCCGATGAAGCGGCAGGCGTGATGCGCGTCTTGGACGCCATGTTCGACCACTGTCTTCGTCTGCTCATGGGTGCCCACACGCGGGCCAGCCGCGATCAGTTGTCGGCCAGGGTGTCAGAGGCGGAATTCATGATGCGCCGCTTGGCCATTTCCACCGAGGAAACGGACAGGGCCATGTCCCGCCTCCGCATCCTGTACAACATCTCCCGGGCCATCAGCTCGACCTTGGATCTGAAACAGGTCCTGGCTGCGGTTGCTGAGAACCTCGTCACCATGCCCCAGATCGACCGCTGTGCCATCTGGCTGGCGGATGAAGAGATTTACGAGTTGTCGGTTATCCTGGCCCGTGGGATCGATAGCGAACGGCTACAGCGCGCCTACTTGCCGGTGAGCGAAGAGCGCTCGGCGGTGACCCGTGCTTTCAAGACCGGCAAGCTGCAGGCACTGCCTGCCGCCGATACTGGTGACGAAATCCTGGCCCCCCTTTTTCCCCAACGCGCTCTGTTAGTCGTTCCTCTCGAAGGGGAAGACAGACCGTTGGGCGTCATCACCGTCGACAGTTTGGCGCGCAACCAACCCCTGGAGATGGCCGTGATCGAGACGGTCCAATCGGTTGCGGACCAGACGACCGTAGCCCTGCGCAACACGCGCTTGTACGAGCGCTTGGTCCGCTTTAACCAGGAGCTGGAGCAGCGAGTAGAGGAGCGTACCAGAGAGCTGGCTGATCTGAACCAGGAATTGGCCAGGCTGGACAAGAAAAAGTCCGACTTTATCACCATTGCTGCCCATGAGCTCAAAACGCCCCTGACCTTGATCCAAGGCTATGCTGAGATGCTGACCGATGGCGGCACCCAGGAGCTCAACGCCCAGTCCTTAGACTCGGTAGTGTCGGGAATTATCAAAGGGACCGGCCGGCTCCGGGCGCTGATCGAGGACATTATCGACGTGGCGCTTATCGATACCGAGGTGTTGATGCTCAACCTCGAGCCGACCCTGTTGTCGAATGTAGTCGAGATGGCCTGTGCGGATCTGCTTCCTGCCACCCAGGGGCGGAAACAGACGATCCAGATGCACGACCTGGCTGGTGTGCCGCCGATCGAGGCCGACGCCCTTCGTCTGCACCAGGTATTTGTCAACTTGATCGGCAACGCGGTCAAGTACACGCCCGACGGCGGGAGCATCGACATCACCGCCCGCCTGCTGACGGTCACCGGCGAGCAGCCTGTTGGCGTCGAAGTGATCGTGTCCGATACCGGTGTGGGCATCAACATCGAGGATCAGAATCGCATTTTTGACAAGTTCTACCGTACCGAAGGTCCCGAGCTGCATTCCACGAGCAAGACCAGGTTCATGGGTGGTGGGCCGGGGCTGGGCCTGGCCATCGCCAAAGGGATCGTTGATGCCCACGGCGGGCGGATCTATGTTGAAAGCAAGGGCTACAACGCCGAGACCTGCCCGGGCAGTCACTTTCACGTTCTGTTGCCCATCCGCCCCACCTGGGGCGAGTTCCAGGCGAGCGCCTCTCCTGGTCAGGCCTCCGGAGGCAATGACGATGCGGGCCGGGTCCTGAAATCAGAGCCTGCCCTGAAACATGACACACAAAGAGGAGCCCAATTGTAAATGATCAAGATCGCTGGTCGCGTCAAGAACCTGCCCCCTTATCCTTTTGCTGGCCTGGAGCGCCGGCTGCGCGAGTTGAAAGCACAGGGCAAGGACATCATCCGGCTGGACATCGGCAGCCCCGATCTCCCGCCTCCTGATTTTGTTATCCAAGCCATGTATCGCTCCGCCCAGGAGCCATCCCATCACGGCTATGCCGGCTACTATGGCACACCAGAGTTTCGTCGGGCAGTCGCCGTCTATTACGAGCGGCGTTTCGGCGTCAAGCTGGACCCCGACAAAGAAATAGTCGCCCTGATCGGCTCCAAGGAAGGGATCGCTAATGCCGCCTTGGCTTTTGTCGATCCGGGCCAGGTGGCCCTGGTGCCAGACCCCGGTTATCCAACATACACCCTGGGGACGCTGCTGGCTGGCGGCAGACCGGTTGCTATCCCCCTGTACGAGCACGATCAATTCCTGCCTGATCTAGAAGCCATTCCTGTCGACGTGGTTCGTTCGGCCACGATCCTCTGGCTGAACTACCCCAACAACCCCACCGGGGCGACCGCGTCGCTCGAGTTCTTTGAGCGTGCAGTGGCCTTTGCCCGGCGTTACGACTTGCTGATCTGCCACGACAACCCCTACTGCGACGTGACCTTCGAAGAGTATCGGGCGCCTAGCCTTTTGCAGATACCCGGTGCCATGGATGTTACCCTCGAGTTCAATTCGCTGTCCAAAACCTACAACATGGCCGGTTGGCGGGTCGGCATGGCCGTGGGCAACGCCGTCGCGGTCGATGCCCTGGCCAGGACCAAGACGAACATCGATTCGGGCATCTTCCGGCCGATCCAGGATGCTTCGGTGCTGGTGCTTACCGGCGATCAATCCTGGCTCGATGAGCGCAATGCGATCTACCGCGAGCGGCGTGACATCATCCTGAGCGCCTTGCATGACATGAATATCCAGGCCGACAAGCCGGTCGCCAGCCTCTACGTCTGGGCCAAAACGCCGACCGGCCTTACCTCCGGGCAATATGCCGTCCGGCTCCTGGACGAAGCGGGTATCAGCGTCACACCCGGCACAGTCTTTGGCGATCATGGCGAAGGCTATGTCCGCATCTCACTCGGCATGGACACCGGCCGCATTCGCGAGGCGATGCGGCGCTGGAAGCAGGTTGCATTCTAGGCCGGGAGGTGGGTATCTCGCGCGGTTCGTTCATGGTTGGGACTGCACCCGAACGGGTGTTGTTAGTCGGGGCGCAGCTCAAAGGCCAAAGGGATGGCTGGCAGATCGAGGACTCGCTGGCCGAGTTGGGCCAGCTCGCCCAAACTGCTGGCCTCGACGTCGCCGGGCAAACGTGGCAGCGGGTGGATCGTTTTGACCCGGCCACGCTTGTTGGTTCGGGCAAGGTCGCTGAGCTGCTCGACCTGCGTGACGATCTGAGTTTTGACCTCGTCGTCTTTGACGAGGAGCTCTCGTCACGCCAGTTGCGAAACTTGGAAAAAGCGTTTGGAGACCAGGTACGGGTGATCGATCGCACCAGTTTGATCCTGGACATCTTTGCCCAACACGCCCGGACGCGAGAGGGCCAGCTTCAGGTAGAGCTGGCTCAATACCAGTACCGGCTGCCGCGTCTGACCCGGGCCTGGACCCACCTGGCCCGGCAGGCTGGCGGTGGAGCGGCCCGGGGCGGAGCCGCGGGTGTGGGGTTGCGCGGCCCGGGTGAGACCCAGCTCGAAGTGGACCGGCGCGAGATCGGCCGGCGCATAGCCCAGATCAAGGCCGATCTGGAAGGGGTCCGGCGTCACCGCCGGCTGCACCGCAAGCAGCGCGAGCGGGCCGCCGTGCCGGTCGTGGCCATCGTCGGCTATACCAACGCCGGCAAATCGACGCTGCTCAATGCGTTGTCTGGGGCTGACGTGCTGGTCGAAGACAAGCTCTTTGCCACCTTGGATCCGACCACGCGGCGGGTGACCCTGCCAAGCGGCCGTGAAGTTCTTTTTTCCGACACCGTTGGCTTTATCCAGAAACTGCCCACCGACCTGGTGGCCGCCTTCCGAGCCACCTTGGAGGAGATCAATGAAGCGGATCTTCTCCTGCATGTCGTGGACATCACCCACCCGAACGCCTGCCGCCAGGCTGAAACGGTCGCCCAGACATTGGCTGACCTGGGAGCGGCGGACCGGCCGATCATTGTCGCCCTCAACAAGATCGACCGGTTGTCTGATCCGGCCCTGATCCCCTCCGGTTGTCGCGATTTTCCAGACAGTGTGCCGATCTCCGCTGCTGCCGGGACCGGCATGGCTGATCTACTGGAAAGGATCGAGCAGATCCTCGCTGCTGGCCTGGTATACCTCACCGTCCGGGTTCCTTATGCCCGGGGCGACCTTGTGGCCCTTTTCCATGAGCATGGTACAGTTGTAAAAGAGTCGCACAGCGCCAAGGGTACTAGGTTACAGGGGCATTTATCACGCCGGTGGTTCGAGCAGTTCCGGCCATTTATCATCTAAGCAGGTTGGAGGGGCGCTAACCATGCAAAAACGTCGTGTGCCTTGGTTCATTATTCTAGCCATAGTTGTGGTTCTGGTTGTCGTCGCGGCGCTCTTCTGGCGCTGGTGGAGTTGGCTGTTACCCGATTCGGCCTACGTCAAGGCCTGGATCAACTACCTGATCGTCGATCTGAACATCGGTCGCTGGGGATCGGTTGTCCTGCTATTCATTGTGGCGGTTGTCGAGCTGCTGATAGCCCTTGCCCTTCAGCGGCGGAGTGGGGCCTTTGAGCGCCACCTGGACCGGCTGGAACGGCTCCACAACAACGAAGTAAAAACCTTGGAACAGCAGATCGCGCTCTCCAAAGAGGAACAGCACGTCTTCCAAGCCGAGCTCGAGCTGCGCGATGACCTCATCCGCGAAGAAAAAGATCAGCTCTGGGCCCAGCTTGACCGGCTGCGACAAGAGGGCGGCTTGCCCGATCCCAGGCGCATTGGCCCGGTTGTGCCCAACCTGCCTCCCGAGCTGCGCGGTGAGATGCGGCAAATCCTCGCCAAGCTCGAGCGGATCGAGACGGTTACTTCGGCCTCGGTCCGCAGGGGACAGGGCGCCAACCAGGTACGCCAACGGGCCGACGAGTTGGTCCGCATGGGCGGCGCCTGTTACTACCTGGGCCAGCACGAGCGGGCGCTGACCCACTACAACAAGGCGATCGGCCTGACGGCTGGCGATCCAGAGGCGTTGATCGGCCGTGCCCTGGTCAGTTGTGCCCTGGGCCAGCACCAGGGCGCCATTCAGGACCTGGAACGGGCGCTAAAGCTGGACGAAGACCCCCGCGTTTACCTCTATCGTGGCCTGTGCCGCGAGCATCTTGGCGAAGACAAGCGGGCCATGGAAGACTATGGCCGGGCCATCCGATTAGACCAGGCTTTTGTGGATGCTTATTACCGTCGGGGCTTGCTTTATGCCAGGCAGGGCGATCGCGCCAAAGCGTTCCAGGACCAAAACAAAGCCCTGGAGCTTGACGGCGGGCATGCTGACGCCTACATAGCGCGCGGCACGGCGCGCGCGGCTTTGGGCGATGCGCCAGCGGCGCTGGCCGATCTGGACCGGGCCTGTGTTCTGCTTCCCCAGGGGTCCGAGGCCTTTTATCGGCGGGGCCTCATCCGCCGCCAGCTCAACATGAGCAGCGAAGCCCTGGCCGACCTGACGCGCGCCGTCGAGTTGGCGCCTTCCCATGCGCCGGCCTACATCGCCCGGGCAGATGCCTACCTGGCCATGGGCGACCAGGCTCTGGCCCTCGCCGACTATGATCGGGCCGTCGAGCTTCAGCCCAAGAGCGCCCCAATCTATCACGCGCGGGGTATGGCCCGGGCGGCCGTCCGAGACTACCGCAGGGCCATCGAAGACTTCGACCGGGCTCTGGAATTCGATCCGGCGTTGGCTGTGACCCTCGCCCATCGAGGTGCGGCCTATGAAAAGCTGGGCAATTATGAGCAGGCTATCCGCGACCTGGACCGGTCGCTGGTGCTCAACCCCAACTTGGCCATCGCCTACTACAGCCGGGGTATGGCCTACGGCTCCAAGGGCGAGTACGACAAGGCCAGCCGCGATCTGAACAAAGCAGTAGAGCTGGATCCGTCGCTGGGCAAGGACCAAAAGGCGGACTGATTCTTCGATCGGAGGGTGACATGACCCGATTCTTGGATAGGTTGGCGGCGGTGCGCGGAGTGCTGGTTCTGGCTGGCGTGGCGCTCGTTCTGCTAAACCTTGTCGTCCGGTGTGCGATCCATCTCCTGGTGCCGGAAGGGTCCCAGGGCAGCTTTCTTCTGTTCCTGTTCGCCGACGGCAACCTGCTGCTCCACCTGGGCGTTATGACCGGGTTGATGGGCGTGTTGGTCGGCGATATCCTATAGCCCCATGGCGGTGACAGGCCCGGTTTCCGCTCCACAGCCGCGAAACCGGGCCCGCAGCCCTTCCCGATGATCCGGGTCCTGCTGTCTGCCGATCTCCATTACCACGTCCGCTCCAGGCCGGCCCTTGAGCGCTTTGCCCAGCAGGTCCAGCGCGAGCGGCCCGATTGCCTGGTTCTGGCCGGCGACATCGGCCACCCTCTGGCCAACTTCCAACGGGCGTTGAGCCTCTTTGCCGGCTTGAGTTGCCCCAGGCTGGCCCTCGCCGGCAACCACGACGTTTGGTCAGGCGACCACAGCAGCCAATCGCTGTGGGAGCACTTGCTCGAGGAGACTGCCCGCCAGGCCGGCTTTGTTTGGCTGGATCGCGAGGTCTTTCGCCTGGGCAGTCTGGGCATCTGCGGCACAATAGGCTGGTACGACTATTCCGCCCGTGACCCGTCGGTGCCGTTGCGGCCGCACGACTATTTCATCAACAAGGGCATGTTCAACAACGACGGCAACTATGTGGACTGGGACGCCACCGACCAGGAATTCGCCGCTCAGGTGCTGCACGCCTTTAACGCGCGCCTCGACAAGCTGTGCCGCGACCCAGCGATCAGCCAGATCCTGGTGGTTACCCATGTGCCCCCCTTCACCGAGAACCTTGAGCAGCGCCCCGGCGACCTGGCCTGGAGCTTTGGCAACGCCTACTTTGGCAACTTCACTCTGGGTCAGGCCATCATCCGCTGCCCCAAAGTGACCCACGTCGTCAGCGGCCACATCCATCGCGGCGGCAGGTGGTCCATCCCTGCGCCGCACGGCCTGGTCGAATCCTACGTCGTCGGCAGCGACTATGGCCGGCCGGCCTACGTCCTCCTCGAGTTTCCTTGGATCGTTGTGTAGGCCGTTCGGCCTGCATCACCTTTCAATTTCTGTGGATCGTTGCATAGGCCCGCCGCACCCACTCCCGCTCCGCCTCGAAAGTGAGCTGGCTCAGCGCCTCCTCCCAGGTAAGCCATGTGGGGGTGAACTGGCCTTCCGCCCGGCCAGGTGGGGCGCCGGGCGACGGCGCCATCAGGAAAAAGAACTCGTTGCGGATAATGAGCTTCCTGTTGTTTTCGAACTCGATCACCTGGTGGCCCAGGTCGGCCACAATCTCCACCTGCTCCAGCCCGGTCTCTTCGCCCACCTCGCGCCGGGCGGCCTCTTCGTAGCTCTCCCCCGGATCGACGTGCCCTTTGGGCAGCCGCACCTCCGGCCGCCCGTCCGGCCCCATCCGGCCCGGCCGCACGATCACCAACACCCGCTCGCCGTCGACCACCACGCCGCCAGCGGCCTCGTACCTGATGGCAGGCCGCCCACTACTCATGCTATCCCTCCCACTGCATTATTGTCATTGAGTGACTGAATGGCATTATACCCTGATGGCGGCCAGGGAAATCACCACCCCACCAAGAATCGACACCTCTACCACCCTGAACAGGTCGAACAGGGCACACAGCTCGTCCGGCGTAAAGATGTGGTGGGGCAGACCGCGCTCTGGGCCATTCAGCGGTACGAATGTCTTCGGCTCAATCTCCTCGTGTTCCTCGTCCGGCTCCGGCTCCACCGGCACGGTTACCAGCGCGACCCCACCTGGCCTGACCACACGGCTAATCTCCCTCGCCGTGCCGCACACCGTCGCCAGGCGGGCGTGGTGGATCACCTGGGTAGATAACAGGCCGTCGAATGCCCCGTCGCCAAACGGCAGCGGCTGCCTCGTGTCAGCCAGTACCAGTTCCGCCGCCGCGTCAGCCTCGTCTAACCAGGCCTGCGCCAGGTGCAGCGCCGTCGGCGAGCTGTCCAGCCCCCATACCTGAAAGCCCTGCTGCGCCAGGTGGACCGTGTGCCTGCCGCTTCCACAGCCCAGGTCGAGAATCCTTGAGCAGCCGCTCTCCCTCCAAGCCTCACAGAATTCGACCACCTTTGCGGCTGGCTCCAGGTAGACCCGTCCCTCGCGCTGAAAGATCTCGTCCCAAGCCCGGTCTGCTGGCTCCATCGGCTAACCCCGTTCCATACCCCCGTAAGTTTAGCATGGAGCCTCAATTCAGTCAAGGGGCGTAATAGGGGGGCGTTGATTTTGGGGTACACAATGCCGACTTGACAATCGGTGGTGCGTGGGTTAGAATAGGCTTGCGGCGAGATGGAAGCGGGGCGGCCGTATCGGACCCGGCTCGATCCGCCGCCGGCGGATCCGCGGGTGGTGCACAAGGAAAACCACTGAAAAGATGACGGCGGATGATTACATCGAAAGCCATTCAGTGCCTTCAGCGCCCTTCATCCTTTCAGTGGTTCGACAGGCGAGGAAGCGATGAGCACAGGGCAGAAGGCATACGTTGATGAGCGCTATTGTCTGTCCGCCGAGACCGGATTGTGCACCCGCGAATGCCTATCCGCGATGGCGATACGCCAGCGGCGGAAGGGATGAAGCGCATCCTGGACGCTATCGACGCGGCCATAGAGCAAGGGTGCGCAGTGCACGTTCATTGTTGGGGCGGGATCGGACGGACCGGGACGGTGGTAGGCTGCTGCCTGGTCCGGCACGGGATGAGCGGGCCACAGGCGCTGGCCGAGATCGCCCGCCGCCGCGCAGGCACGCCCGGTGGGCACCGGTGCTCGCCAGAGACCGACGAGCGGGAGCAGTCGGTCCTGTCCTGGCCCGCAGGGGGGTGAATCTTGCAGCCAAGATACCAGGAGGAATCATGACCGAATTCTCACTTGACGGCAAAGTAGCCCTGATCACCGGCGCCTCGCGCGGCATCGGCAGGGCCATCGCCTTGCGCTTTGCCCAGGCCGGCGCCCGGGTCGTCGTCTCCAGCCGTAAGCTGGAGGCCGTCCAGGCCGTCGCCGCCGAGATCGAATCCGCCGGCGGCCAGGCGCTGGCCGTCCAGGTCCACGTCGGCCAGTCGGACGACGTGGCCGCACTGGTGACCCGCGCCCTGGAAGCCTACGGCAGAATTGACATAACGGTGAACAACGCCGCCACCAACCCCCACTTTGGCCCGCTGCTGACCGCCGACGAGGGCCAGTGGGACAAGATCATCGACGTTAACGCCAAGGGCGCCTTTCGCGTCTGCAAGGCGGTGGCGCCCCACATGGAGGCCCAGGGCGGGGGCAAGATCGTCAACCTGGCATCGACGGCCGGGCTGCGCCCCCCGCCGGGGATGGGCCTGTACGCCATCTCCAAGGCGGCGTTGATCGCCCTGACCCAGCAGTTGGCCATGGAGCTGGGCCAGGCCAACATCCAGGTCAATGCCATCGCCCCGGGGGTGATCAAGACCCGCTTCAGCCAACTGCTGTGGCAGACCCCTGACATCGGCGGGTCGATCCTGAGCCGCACGCCGCTCGGCCGCTTTGGCGAGCCCGACGACGTGGCTGGCCTGGCCCTCTTCCTGGCCTCGCCCGCCTCCGATTTCATAACCGGCGCCGTCTTTGTCGTCGACGGCGGCCTCAACGTTGCCCCTGTGATGGGCTGAGCCCAGGATTCGCGTGCGAAGGAGACCATAGAAGAAATGCAACACTCCGAATTCCTGATCATCGCCCGGTGAGAGGAGAAATCTATGAGCAAAGCGATTGTCGGCATGATTGAGCAGTTGGCCGGGGAGGTGGAGGCCCTGGCCGGCAGGAGCGTCCGCGAGCAGGTCATGGCCGGCTCGGAGGCGATCACGGCCAAGACCGGCGGGGCCGAGGTTGCACAGTGGGTCAAAGACGCCATGGACAGGCTCGACGCGCTGGTCCCGGAGGAGATGCGCGTGCAGATCATGGAAAACTGCGGGGTCAACTGCGCCGGGAGAAACTCCACGCCGATCGACAGGGCTGTGGCCAGGCGGCAGAGGGCGGCCGATGAGGAGGCGTTCCTGGCCGCTGAACTCAAAAAGCCGGCGGCAGGCATCCGGCTGGAGCGCGACGGGGACGTTATCTACCAGGTGTATACCCCCCGGGCCTTTAGCCGGCCGATGCGCTGCTACTGCGGGCTGGTCAAAGAGCTGCCTGGCGGCGAAACGATGTCGCCGACCTACTGCCACTGCTCCAAGGCGTTCGTCAGGGTCATGTGGGAGGCGATCCTGGGCCGGCCGGTGAGCGTCGATTTGGTCGAGTCGGCCATGTCGGGCGCCAGCGAGTGCAGGTTTAGGATCACGCCCGTGCCTTACGCGCCGGAGGGTTCCGGATAGCTTCCTGCAGGGGATAGGGCGGCAGGCGGCCGTGAGGTTGGGTAGAGCCTGCTAGCGTGCGAGAGGCGGGGCAGGGGGCCGCCACCGCTGCACCAGCGCTGCTACCTCCTCCGCCGGTAGCGCGTGGCGGACGTGGCCGTCACGGCCGACCATCATCTCGGCCCGGAACAGCGAGTTGAGGACGGCCTCCTCCACGCTCTCCACCACCGCCGGGAACAGCCAGTTCATCGCTCGTCCCTCGTCGGCCACCACCGTCTGGGTCGTGGTGAGCGACGCCAGGTCGTGCTCCACCTCCCAGGTGGTGCTAAACGCGATCACAAAGTCGCCGCTGCCGTGGCCATAGTGGCTGCCAGTGCGGGCCAGGCCGGCGGCGGCGCGCACGCACAGCCGCCTGAGCTGCCGCTCGCTCAGTGGCGCGTCGGTGGCCAGGATGACCATGATCGAACCGTTGTCAGAAGGCGGGGGTGCAGCCTGGTCGGGCGGCCGGATCTGTCGCCCAACCGGCACGCCGCACACCGTCAGGTCCTGGGGCCGGCCAAAGTTCGACTGCACCAGCGCCCCCACGGTGTACCCCCTGCCCTCGCCAGGAACCACCCGGCTGGCGGTCCCGATGCCGCCTTTCCAGCCAAAGCAGCTCGTCCCGGTCCCGCCCCCCACCGCCCCTTCGGCCACCGGCCCGGGCGCGGCCGACTCGATCGCCGCCCACACCTGCTCGGCGTGGACGTGGCGTCCCTGGATGTCGTTCAGATAGCCGTCGTTGGTCTCGCCCACCAGCGCGTTGGCTGTGCTGGTGGTGATGCCAATGTCGGGGTTGTGACGGATCATGTACTGTACCAGCGCGTCGGCCACCAGCCCCACGTTCAGCGTGTTAGTCAGGGCGATCGGCGTTTCCACCACCCCCAGCTCGCGCACCTCTTCAAAGCCGCGCACCTTGCCAAAACCGTTGATCGTGTGCACCGCGGCCCGGACCTTGTGGCGGAATAGGTTGCCGCCGTGGGGTAGGATCGCCGTCACCCCAGTGCGCACCGGCCCCCGTCCCGGCCGCAGCGCCCCTTCGCCCTCAATCAGCGTGACGTGGCCAACCCGCACCCCCGCCACGTCGGTGATGGCGTTATGCTCTCCAGTTGGCAGCTCGCCGACGACAATCCCCGCATCGCGCACCCGAGGTCTATTCATCTCGCACCTCCCATCCTTGTACGACTGTACAATACCACGGTTTACCCCTGCCTACAAGTAAGGACCATACCCGGCCCAGGGGGGCGATGGCTGGCCTGGAGCCCGGCGATCCCAGATCTCAGCGGGCCACTTGCCCCTGATCTGCTTTTGGAGTATAATGCCCCTGTCGCCGTTCACCATCTTTGTTGCCTTGGCGTTCTTTGTGGTCAAGCCGTTCTCGATCGGGAGGAGCAAATGTTGGATTTCTTTAACGCCGATCTGGCTGCGTTGGATATCGACGTGGCCCGGCTCATCGACTATGAGACCGAGCGGCAGGCCCGCAAGCTGATCCTGATCCCTTCCGAGAGCCAGGCGCCGGCTGCCGTGCGCGAGGCGCTGGGCTCGGTATTTCAGAACATCTATGCCGAGGGCTACCCCGACCCCGGCGCCCACGGGTTGCCGCAAGAAGCCATTCTGGACTACGAGGTCCAGTTGGCTGAATACCGCCGCCACTCCGACCTGCGCTACTACAAGGGGGTAGAGTACGTCGACGCGCTCGAGTCGCTGGCCCGCCGCCGGGCGGCCGAGGCCTTTGCTACGCCAGCCGTCCCCCCGGAGGAGATCTGGGCCAACGTCCAGCCCTTGTCGGGCTCGCCGGCCAACAGCGCAGTGTATGACGCCCTGGTCCCGCCCGGCGGTACCGTCATGGGCATGGACCTGCTGCACGGCGGTCACCTCACCCACGGCAGCCCGGCCAACCGTTCCGGCAAGCTGTACAACATCGTCTCCTATGGCATCGATGCCAAGACCGAGCGGCTCGACTATGACGCCATCGCCGCCTTGGCCCGCGCCCACAAGCCCAAGATGATCATCGCCGGCTTTACCTCCTACCCCTGGATGCCCGACTGGGCTCGCTTTCGACAGATCGCCGACGAGGTGGGCGCGTACCTGCTGGCCGACATCGCCCACATCGCCGGCATGGTTGCCGCAGGCATCGTGCCGAGCCCGGTCGGACACGCCCACGTCGTCAGCTTTACCACCCACAAGAGCCTGTATGGCCCGCGTGGGGCGTGCATCCTGACTACCGACGAAAAGCTGGCCGAAAAGGTGGACGCGGCGGTCTTTCCCGGCGAGCAGGGCGGCCCCCACGTGAATGCCATGGCCGGCATGGCCGTTGCCTTTAAGGTGGCTCGCACCCCCGAGTTTCGCCAGCTCCAGCAGCAAGTGGTGGACAACGCCAGGTACCTGGCTGCCGAGCTGGAGCGGCGCGGCCTGCGCATTTCGTACGGCGGCACCGATACCCACATGCTGCTGGTGGACTGCAAGAGCGTGCGGGCTGGCTGGGGCGTCAGCCCCGACGGCAAGCGGGGCACGCCGCTGATGGGCGACATCGCCGCCCGCATCCTCGACCTGGCGGGCATCGTCCTCAATCGCAATACGATTCCCGGCGACCGCAGCGCGGCGAACCCCAGTGGCATCCGCCTGGGCACCCACTGGGTGACTCAGCGCGGCTTTTGCCTGCCAGAGATCGAGCGCCTGGCAGAGATCATCGCCCGCGTGCTGCAGGCGGCTCAGCCCTACGCCTACGCTGGCCGGCACGGGCCTATCTACCGGGCCAAGATCGACTTTGATCTGCTGGAGCAGGCCAAGTGGGATGTGGTCGGCCTGGCCTGCTGCGCCGACCTGAGCCCTGACTATTATCCCAGCGGCTACCCGCACCACTATTTTATGCACAAGCGGACCACCGACGTGGGCGGTGAGTGGGACGTGGTAGAGATCGAGGGCGCCCATGCCCGCGGTTTCTGTAACGTGACGATGACCAACGACGTGTATGCCCTCCAGCCTGGTGAATGCCAGTCGACCTGGATCCTGGAGCTCGATGGACGGTTGATGAGCGGCGGGTTGCTCAAGCGGCCAGGGGAGGAGACGACGCGCTTTCACCTGCTCATCCCCAAGGCGAATGAATCGCGCGTGGCCCACTGGCTGCGCGCCCTGTCGGATGGCTATGTGCGGGTGGATGACGACGATCCTTTCGTAGTGGTCCCTGGGATGGTGGTGATTCGGCGCCTGCCCCACGACCTGGCCGACGTCTGGGCGACCAAGGCTCCCTCTGCCAAAGAGTTCAAGGGCGAGGCGGTGGGCTGGGCTTACCACAAGCCGTATTGGATTGGCCAGCGGGCGCGGACCGACGCCCCGGGCGGGCTGAAAAAGCTGCCCGCTTTTGCCTGGCAGGAGCCGGCCGATGTGCCGCTGAAGCGGACGTCGCTGTACGACGTCCACGTCCGGGCGGACGCCCGGATGGCGCCCTTTGCCGGCTGGGAGATGCCGCTGTGGTACGGCTCGGCGCAGGAAGAGCATCTCGCCGTGCGGCGGGCGGCTGGCCTGTTCGACGTCAGCCACATGGGCCTGTTCGAGTTCAGCGGCGACAATGTGCACCTCTTCTTGAACACGATCGCCACCAACGACGTCTCGCCGCTGGCGGTGGGGCAGTCGCAATACTCCTACCTGCTCGACCAGGATGGCCGCGTCATAGACGACGTCTGGATCTATCGTCTCGAACCGGATCGGTACTGGATGGTGGTCAATTCGATCAACAACGACAAGGATTGGGCCTGGATTAATGCTGTGCACGATGGCCAGGTTCAGATCGACCCGGCGCGGCCCTGGTCCTGCGCTTTGGGCACAGAAAAGGTCGTGATCCGCGACATGCGCGATCCGAACCGGGGCAGCGACATGCGGGCCCAGCTCGCCCTACAAGGACCCCGTTCGCGTGACATCCTATTGGCAATGATCGACCAGCGGGACCCGTTGCGTGAGGCACTGCTGGAGATGAAACAGAACCAGATCCTTCACTGCCGGCTGGCAGGTTATGACCTGTACCTGGCCCGTACTGGCTACACCGGCGAGCCGATGGCCTTTGAGATCTTGATCCATCCGGCTGCGGCGCCGGCCTTTTGGCATGCCCTGCTGGAGGCTGGTCATGCCTTTGGCCTTCAGCCGGCGGGCCTGGCGGCGCGCGACAGCCTGCGCATCGAGGCCGGGCTGCCCCTCTACGGCCACGAGCTGGCCGGGCCGCTGGACCTCAATCCAGCCGACGCCGGCTTTCCCTCCTACGTCAAGTTGTACAAGCCCTTCTTTGTCGGCAAGGCTGCCTACATGGCCCATGAGCGCAGGCGCCAGGCACGCCTCATCCGCTTCCGCTTCGACGAGGAGCATGCCCGCGTCCCCAAACAGGGGGATGTGGTGGTCAACCGCAAGGGCCGGGTGGTCGGCGCCGTCACCAGTTGCTCTATCGACAGCGACGGCTGGTTGACCGGGCTGGCCTACGTGCAAGAACAGTATGCCCGGCCCAATGCCCGCTTGGGCATATTCCAGGTCGACAGCAAGTCCTGGGCTGTCAAGCCGCTCTCCGACTTGAAGGCCGGCGATCAGGTCCAGCTCCACGACGCCATCACCGTCATCAAGCGCTTCCTGAACAAAAAACCGTAGGGGCGGCCCCATGTGGCCGCCCTTCCCCCTGTGGCTGCCCTTTCCCCTGTGGCCGCCCTTCCCCTGTGGCCGCTCTTTACTCCTGTTCCAACTCAGCCAGGATCTCGCGGAACGCCTGCTCCTCTTCCGAGAACTGGAGACCTAACGACAGGCTCACCCCGCTGACGAGCCCTGCGCTAGCGGCGCCTGCGGTTACGAGCAGCCGCAAAAGATCCCTGCGGCTGATCCGCGTGCGCCCTCGTGAGCCGATCAGCAGCGCGCAGGCCAGGCCGGCTGCGCCTGTGCTGATCCAGGCTGTCTTCTGCGCGCCCTGGACGTGTTTCAGCCCTTCCTGCAGCGCCAGCCCGAGTTGGGCCACGTCGTCTGCCTTCTCTGCAGGTGGTGGAAGCTCCGAGCCATCGGACGTCAGCTCAAAGGTGGTGCACACCCCATAGTGATCCGAGTAGGCCAGGATGCCGAGATCGGCAGGCGCCGTCTTCAGTACTACTTCAGAGGACAGAACTTGAAAGGCGCTGGCGCTCCCGCCTCTGTAGAGGATATAGTCGAGCCTCTCTGGCTCGTGGATCAGGACATACGGAATGTCGGTAGTGACGGTGATACCTGGGTCTCCGGGGTTGGTTGTCCAGTAGCTGTCCTCCAATGCAGCCAAGCCCAAGCACGTGTCGTACGGGAGTTTATCGGGCGTGCTGTTGAGATCGCCGGTCAGGATCGCCGGCGTCTGCTGTGACATGTCGTTGATGTACCGGGCGATTTCGTAGGCCTGCGCCACGCGGTGATAGAAAAAGACATCTGGGCCGATCTCGCCATATCCTGCCACCAGGTGTGTGTTATAAACGTCTATCGGCCCCACCGGCGTCGTCAGGCGGGTGCGGGCGATCCCCTTGCCGGCATAGTAGTCGCTGCGAAGCAGTTCCTGGGGACGCCCGTTGAGACGGAACCGCAAAAAAGACGCGTCGTCGATAGGAAAACGGGACAACAGCAGCAATCCACTGCCCATTATCCCTGACTGAAAGTAGCGGCTGTGGACCAGCCCCCCTGCCGCCGCTCCCTGCAGGACCAATTGGCGGTCCTGCTCCTGGTAGAGCTCCTGTAGGCCGGCGACATCCAGATCCATCTGGGCCAGGGTGCTGCCGATGGCGCCCATTCTGGCTGAGCGATCCCGGGCGATAAAGGGTGGACCCCAGCAGTTGAGCGTCAAGATGCGGAGTTTCAAGCCAAGATCTCCTCTCTGGACAGGATGTTGACTGCTTTCTGAGCCATCTGAAGGACGATTAGTGGCGCAAGTATAGCACACTTGCCGCCGTTTGCCAAACCAACCGGCGACATTTCTTTCGTTTTCTACTTGTGGAACGTGTCTTACCAATAATCGGGGGTTGGAGTGTGTGCGGGCACCGCACACACTCCAACTTCCTCATTTGTTGAGATGATACTGTGGAACTATAGACCGGCATCAGGCGTCTTATAGCTAGAGTGCGGTTGCATGGCATTTGGTGGCAGCCGCCCTCAAGTACCAAAAAATGGAGGAGGTCAAAATGTCTACGACGCTTCGTTCTATAGCCGTCCTGGTGATCGTGCTGGTAGGTGCTGGATCGGCTCTGGCGCAGGGACCGATCGCTCCTCAGCATTCCGATCCATTCTGGCAGGCTGCCTACTGGAACAACATGACAATGAGTGGGTCGCCCGCCGTGCAGCGCACTGACGCCAACCTGGATTTCAACTGGGGGCTGGGCTCACCCGACCCAGACATCCAGGCCGACGGCTTTTCGGCCCGTTGGGCTCGCTATCTCGATCTGGCGGCCGGCACCTACCGCTTTTCGGCGACCAGTGACGATGGCATGCGGGTCCAGGTCGACGGCGATCTGATCATCAACGACTGGTCTGACCATTCGGCCAGGACGGTCACTGCCGATAAATATCTGGGCAGCGGCCACCACCTGGTCGTGGTCGAGTACTATGAGAACACGGTCGATGCCGTGGCCAGGTTGACCTGGGCGCCTGTGGCAGCCATCGTCAACTGGCGCGGCGAGTACTACAACAATAAAAACCTGAGCGGTGCGTCAGCGTTGGTGCGCGACGACGCCAAGATCGACTTTAACTGGGGCGCCGGCTCGCCAGCCCCTGGCGTCGTCAACGCCGATCGCTTTTCGGTCCGCTGGACGCGGAACCTGAGCCTGGAGGCTGCGTCGTACCGCTTTACGCTGACCGTGGACGACGGCGCCCGGCTGTGGGTGAACAACCATCTGCTGATCGACACCTGGAAGGACCAGGCGCCGCACACCTATACGGGTGACATCTATGTGCCCAGCGGCGGCATCCCGGTCAAGCTGGAGTACTATGAAAACACGGGCGGAGCCGTTGCCCGACTCTCCTGGGCCAAGACAGGCGGTGCTCCTGGTACTGTGATTGTGGATGATCGCGATTCCGGCTTTGTCAAGGGCGGCTCGGCCAGCGGTTGGCACATCGCCTACGAGGGGTACAACGGCCGCCTGTACTGGACCAAGAACAACGACACGGTGCGGCCCAACTATAACTGGGTGCGCTGGTACCCCAGCCTGGCGGCCGGGCGGTACGAGGTGTTTGTCTATATTCCAGACAAGTACACCACCACTGCCAGGGCGCGCTATTGGGTGTCGCACGCCGGCGGCTATACGCTCAAGGTAGTGGATCAGTCGGCCAACGGCGACCGCTGGGTGTCGCTGGGAACCTATCAGTTCCGTGGGACCCATGACGACTATGTCTCTCTGGCTGACGTGACCTATGAGCCCTACCTGTCCCGCCTGATCGCCTTTGACGCGGTCAAGTGGGTGCCGCGCTAAACAGGACGATTCGCGGCAGGAGCCTTGGTGAACAGCCAGGGCTCCTTGTCATTCTGAGCGAGGCGAAGAATCTCAGCGATTCAGCTCGTAAATGATGCGCAGCCCGTGGAGCGTCAGCCACAGATCCACCACGTCGATGGCCGTCGTCTCTTGGGCAATTAGCGGGGCCAGGCTGCCGGTGGCTACCACCCGCGTTGTCGGGCCCAGTTCGGCCTTGAAGCGGGCCACCATCCCCTCCACCAGTCCAGCATAGCCAAACAGCAGGCCCGATTGGATGCTGTGCGCGGTGTTGCGGCCGATGGCCGATGGCGGCCGGATTAGCTCCACCCGGGGCAGCTTGGCAGTGCGCTGGAAAAGTGCCTCGGCCGCAATGCCGATGCCCGGGGCGATGGCGCCTCCCAGGTAATCGCCATCGGCCGAGATGGCGTCAAAGGCAGTGGCGGTGCTGAAATCGACCACACAGGCCGGCGTTCCGTACAGGGTCCGCACCGCCGCCGCGTCCGCCACCCGGTCGGCCCCAACCTCTCGCGGGTTGTCGTAGCGGATCCGCACACCGGTCCGCACGCCGGCGTCGACCACCAGTGGTTCCTGCCCAATGTACTGGCGACACGCTTCCTGGAAGACAGGGGTCAGCGGCGGCACCACACTGGCCAGGGCGATGCCGGTTACCTGGTTAGGTTGGCAGCCCTGGTGGCGGAAGAGCTGGTCCAGCAGGCTGCCATACTCGTCGGATGTCCTGTCGTGGACCGTCTGGATGCGCCAGTGACAACCCAGCGTCTCGCCTGCGTACACTCCGAACGTGATGTTGATGTTGCCAATGTCGATGCACAGCAGCATCTTTCCCTCCAAGATCCTTCGGGCGCGATCCGCCTTCAGGATGACATAACGGACCCTAAATCCACCGTTCCAATCCTAGGATGAGCAGGCTGGCGGCCAGAACGATCAGGCTTGCCGCCAGGTCGTTCCAGCCCAACGACAGCCGGTAAAGCCGTGTGCGGTGCGGGGCGCAGCGAAAGCCGCGGGCGTCCATGGCCGTGGCCAGATCCTCGGCGCGGCGCAGGGCAGACACAAAGATGGGGACAAAGATCGGCACCAGGCTGCGCAGCCGCCGCCATGGCCCCCCCGAGTAGAAATCGGCTCCACGGGCCCGCTGGGCCTTGGAGATGGCGTCGATCTCGGCGAAAAAGGTGGGCACAAAGCGCAAGGCGATGGTCAGCACCAGGGCTATCTCCCGCACCGGGAAGCGCAGCCGCTCGAGTGGGCCAAACAGCGCCTCGAGGCCGTGAGCGAGTTGGCCGGGCGACGTGGTGTAGGTCAGCAGCGAAGCCACGATCACTAGCAGGCATATCCGGTACACCTGTGTCGCTCCCATCGCCAGCCCCTCTACGGTGACACTGACCCCTCCCCAGGTGACCAACGGCTGGCCGGGTGTGGCAAAGAAGTAAAAAATGAACATGAGGAGGGCGAGCCAAAAGACGGTGCGCACAGTGCGCAGTAGCGCCGTTATCGGCGCCTGCGCTAGCAATGCCATGGCGGCCACCAGGGCGACCAGGAGGAGACAGCTCAGCAGGCTGTGCACTGCGAACGGCAGGGCCATCAGGCCCAGGGCCGCCCCCATCTTGAGCCTCGGGTCCAGGCGGTGCAGGGGCGAATCGGCGGCCACGTACATGCCGGGCAGCAGCAGATTCACGATCCGCTCCTTTGGCGCCAGGCCTGGCCGATCTCGGCCGCGACCTGTTCCGGCAGCAGCAAGTCGGTGTGGACCTGCCAGCCGGCCGCTCGCAGCGTTTCGAGGAGCGCCACGGGCTGGGGCGCCGACAGGCCGGCTGAGCACAGGAGCTGGCTGTCGCCCAGCACCTGGCGGGTTGGCCCGTCGGCTGCGACCTGTCCACCGGCCAACAGGATGACCCGGTCGACCAGGCGGGCCACCTCGTCGAGATGGTGGGAGATCAGGACAAGCGTCATGCCGGTGTGTGCCTGCCAACCGTCGACCCGGGCCAGCAGCTCCCGCCGGCCTCGGGGGTCCAGCCCGGCGGTCGGCTCGTCCAGGATCAACACATCAGGGCGCATGGCCAGGATGCCAGCAAGCGCCACCCGGCGCATCTCGCCGCCGCTCAGGCCAAAGGGCGCCCGCTCTACAAAGGCAGCCGGGTCCAGGCCGGTCATCTCCAGTGCCCACTGTACCCGCTCGACGGCCTCGGCCTCGGTCAGCCCCAGGTTGTGTGGGCCAAAGGCCACCTCTTTGAATACCGTCTGCTCAAAGATCTGCTGTTCGGGATGTTGAAAAGCCAGGCCAACCCTGCGCCGCTGGGCGCGGGCGGCAGGCGTCCGCTCGTGAGCCGGCACGCCGTCGAGGAGGACCCGGCCGGCCGTCGGCGCCAGCAGGCCGGCTATCTGCTGCGCCAGAGTCGACTTGCCGGAGCCGGTCTGTCCCACGAGGCCCACCCGCTCCCCGGGACGTAGCTCAAGGCTTACCCCATCCAGGGCGGTGCGGGCCAGCGGCGTGCCCGGGGAATAGACATAACTCAGCTTTTCGATCTGGATCAGCACAGTGCTGCCGCCAGCTCCTCCACCGTCAACAGGCCGGCGGGCAGCGGTATCCCCTGTTGCCGCAGGCGCTCGGCGATCTCGGCCGCAAAAGGCCGGTCGAGCCCCATCTCCAGTAGGGGCGACCCCATGTGGTCGCCCTCTTTACCCCCGTGGTCGCTCTCCATGCCCCTATGACCGTCCTCCTTGCCCCTATGATCGCCCTCCCTGTCCGGGGCGGCAAACACTACCTTCGGCGGTCCATCCAGGGCGATGCGCCCCGCGTCCATCACCACGATCCGCCCGGCGATGGCCGCCTCGTCCATCGACTGGGTGATCAGCACGATCGTCATCCCCTCGGCATTGAGCCTGCAGATGGTGCCCAACACCTGCTGGCGGCCGGGCGGGTCGAGCATCGAGTTCGGTTCGTCAAAGACGATACAGTCGGGGCGGGTTGCCAGCGCCCCGGCGATCGCCACCTTTTGCTTTTGGCCGCCGGAAAGCATGTGCGGCGGGTGCGTAGCATAGTCGGTCAGTCCGACAATCTTCAATGCTTCGTCCACCCGCCGCCGGATCTCGTCAGGGGGGAGGGCCAGGTTCTCGGGGCCAAAGGCGATGTCCTCTTCGACGGTGCTGGCCACCAATTGGTTGTCGGGGTTCTGAAAGACCATTCCCACTCGCTGCCGGATCGTCGGCAGACGGTTGGGATCGGCCGTGAGCAGGCCATCCACCCACACCTGCCCGGCCGTCGGCAGCAGCAGCCCGTTAAAATGGCGGGCCAAGGTCGATTTGCCCGACCCGTTTGGACCGATGATGGCCACGAACTCGCCCCGATCGATGGTCAGGTCCACCCCACGCAGGGCGTGCACCTGCTGACCATCTTCCTGGGGGTAGGCATATTCCAGGCCTTGGACCTGGATAAACGGCGGCATCTGCCTGTCAGTCGCGCGCGGCGGCGATGCGCCTTTTGCCCGCCGCTCTCAAGGCGACCACGGCAGGAATAGTGACGATCAAAGCCAGGGCGATTTCGATCGGCACATTCATGGAAAGGATGGGCACAAGGAGCTCTGTCGGGAATGTGCCCAACGCCAGCAGGGTACCCAACACGCCAACCGTGTTGGTTAGTGTGCCGACGATAGCCGCTGCCCCGGCGGCCAGTGCTGGCCAGCGTCGCAGAGGCCGATAGGCACAGTACGCCAGGACGCCGATCAGAATCCGCGGCAGAAAGGCGGCCAGCAATGCCACGAATAGGTTGCCGTTGGCCAGGGTGATAAAGGTCGCGCTGTAAAGGGACCACGAGGCGATGGCCAACACCAGCCCGACCAACGCGCCGACAACGGGGCCGGCCAGAATGCCGGCAACGATAGCCGGCAGGTGCAGGCTAGTGGCTGAACCGCTGATGTTGGGTACCGGGATCAGCCCCAGTGGGGTAAAGGCCAGCACGATGGCCAGTGCCCCGAACACACCGGCCACTGCCAGGTCGTAAGTACTGAGCTGCCAGAAACGACTTGCACGTATCATGAGATCCTCCTCGTGTTGAAAATGTCCACCCGCAAGGCAACGACGAGCAGGGTCGGGTCAGCGTCAGGCGGCAGCAAGGCAAGGTCGACAGAGGACCACTCCCTCTTGCCGTCTCGGTCGCTTCGGCGATCCCAGCGGCACCGGAAAGCGGTGCAGTTCGCTTTTGCAGGTATAGCTCACGGCCCAATGGGTCCATGGCCGCCTCATTATAACCAAACTGCCCGAGATGTCAAAAGCTCGTCGCGGGTAGGGATTTGACACCAATCTCTGATTCGGATACGATCAGCCGAATGATTTCAGAAACGATTGCAGTTCGCGAGGATTTGCCCCAGTTGAGCGCCCGCTGGCGCCGTCACCAAATAGGGACTGGTGTGCTAGAGCCGGCAGGCTCTGCCCTGCGTTTCGTTGTGAATAGCACACCCTCACGGCGCTACAGCAACGCGCAGATCGACGACTATGCAGGCAAGCCTCGCCGCCGTTTCCCCTGGCGGCCGCCGCTCCGCCTGACCGTCCGCGCCCGCTTCTCCCACCCGGCCGGGGAGCTGGCGGGCACGGCGGGCTTTGGCTTCTGGAACGATCCGTTCCTGATGACCGGCAAGCGCGTGCCGACCCTGCCCCGGGCCATCTGGTTTTTCTATGCTTCACCTCCTTCTGCCATGAAACTGGACCTTGATACGCCCGGCTGCGGTTGGAAGGCGGCAACGATCGACGCCCTGCGGCCGGCGGCCCTGCTGTTGGCGCCTGTTGCTCTCCCAGCCGTGCTGCTGATGAATATTCACCCGGTGTACCGGGCGCTGTGGCCGCCGATCCAGCGCGCTATCCGTGTATCGGAGGCATTACTGCCAGCGAGCATGCGAGAGTGGCACGTCTACGTCGTCGAGTGGGGCGAACGCCACTCGCAATTTTTTGTCGACGGTGAGCTGCTCGCCGGGCCGCTGCCTTCGCCTCGCGGCCCGCTGGGCTTTGTCATGTGGCTGGACAACCAGTACATGCTGGCCACGCCGCAGGGACGGCTGGGTTGGGGCGTGCTGGAGGTCACAGACCCCCAGTGGATGGAGGTGGAGCATTTCGCAATCGAGCCAACGCCATAACATCTTCAATCGAGCGCTGCGCTGGCTGTTAGAGCTGGACCGGCCGGTACCGTCCCGCACCAAGGCCGAAATTGCTGCCGAGGTAGAGCGCAACTACCGCTGGAACTTTGCCGTCAATCTGCTGGACGGTGCCTCTTTCTGGTTCGGCGCGAGCTTTGCCTCCTCCTCGACCATCGTTCCGTTTTTCATCAGCAAGCTTACTTCGAGCCCGCTGCCGGTAGGCCTGGCTGCGGTTATCGCCCAGGCCGGCTGGTACCTGCCTCAGCTTTTCACTGCCGCGCCGGTCCAGCGGCTGGCCCGCATGAAAGCGGTGGTCGTGAACGCCGGCCTTTTTCTGGAACGGCTGCCGCTGTTCGTGCTGGTGCTTTCGGCCCTGGTCGCGGGTCGATCCCCGACCTGGGGCTTGATCCTGTTCCTGGTCGGCTATGCCTGGCACAGCCTGGGCGCCGGGATGGTGGCGACCTCCTGGCAGGACCTGATCGCCCGCTGCTTTCCGGTGGACCGGCGAGGGCGTCTTTTTGGAGCGACCCAGTTCATCGGCGCCGGGACGGCGGCGCTGGGAGCGGGGTTTAGCGCCCAGATCCTGAAGGACTTTCCGTTCCCCACCAACTTTGTCTATTGCTTCATCATCGCCGCAGTCGGCATCAGCCTCAGTTGGGTCTTTCTGGCCTTGACGCGCGAGCCGGTGCAGCGGGCCGACATACCGCGTCAGAGCCAGCGCCAGTTTTGGGCCAGCCTGCCTGGCATTGTGCGCCACGACCGGAACTTTGGCCGTTTCCTCGTAGCGCGGCTGCTGCTTGCCCTGGGCGGCATGGGCTGGGGATTTGTGACTGTCGCCGCCGTGCAGCGCTGGCACGTGCCCGATAGCACTGTTGGCCTGTTTACAGTGTCCCTGCTGATCGGACAGACCTTTGGAAACCTCGGCCTGGGGTTCCTGGCCGATCGATTTGGCCACAAGCTATCCCTGGAGATCGGTACCTTGGCCGGATTGCTTGCTTATACCCTGGCTTGGGTTGCGCCATCGCCAGAGTGGCAGTACCTGGTGTTTGCCCTGTTGGGGATTGCCTCCGCCGCTCTCTTTGTATCAGGTGTCTTGATGGTCATGGAGTTCTCTGCCCCTGAACGCCGGCCCACCTACGTCGGCCTGGCCAATACGGGCACAGGCCTGGTGAGCATGCTGGCGCCGATGATCGGCGCCTGGCTGGCCGGCATTGATTACAGTTGGCTCTTTGCCGTGACGGCCGGCATCAACCTGGCGGCGCTCGTTGCCTTGCACTGGGGAGTGCAAGAGCCACGCCGGGCGGGGGGAGGCGCCTCGGGCCACGCGGCTACTCAAAATGGCAGTCTAGAGGATACGCCTACTTCTGTGTGATCTGGTAGCGATACGACGCTTGTTCGGTGGTCACCGGCGCCAGGGCAGAGATAACCAGCACGGCGCGGTCGACACTCTGGCCCAGCCCGGTGATGGTCATTGTCCCGTAGGACAGATCGTCTAGGACCATCCGTTCCACCCGGGTTTCGTCCCCTATCGTGATTAACTGCACCAGGAACTGCTGGGGCACCTGATCGGTGACCTGCAAAAACCCCTCGGCCAGCCACCCCTCGGCGCCGCTCTCTGCGTCGTGCGCATAGCCTAGCTCCGGGATCGTCACGTCGTCGAGGCATAGGCCTGGGTGGTTCAGCTCCTCGTCGGTAACAACCTCAAAGCGGATCAGCACCCGTTGGCCGGCATATCGAGTCAGGTCAAAGCTCTCCTGCACCCAGGCCGGTCCGTCATTGTCGCCGCTCTTGCCGGTCAAAGCCGGCCCATAGCTGTTGCCGCTGGGGTTGGTGGTGATGGTGTGATCGTTGGCCAGGATCGTCCACGTTTGTCCGCCGTCGGCCGAGACCTCGACATAGGCGTAATCATAGTCGACTTCCAGGTCGTACCACATCCAGGCTTGCAGCGTGGCTTGCTGCAGTCCGGTCAAGTCAAATTCCCGTGTCAGCCTCGCGTCGCTCTCGTCCCTGCGGTTCGACCACCATTGATACCGGCCGCTGTGCGCCCGGTTGCCTACCAGTGAGACAACGGTGCTGCCCGTGAATTCGACAGTCAGGTCCCCTTGCCCTTCCAGCCGGACATAGTCCGCCGCGTATTGGCCAACCGTTGCCTGCCGATCGACGGGATACCTGGAGTGTCGAGCTGCCACTCGGAGATTGGGTACCGATACATTGCCATAGCCATAGCGCCCATCGGCCAGTTCCGGGTCGTCCAGGTAATTGGCGATCAGCCAATCGGCATAGAGATCGGTGAACTGCCGGCCGCTTCCATCGACGACGGCCAGCATCGCATCCACTCCGGCAATGCCATTTTCCGGCTCTGCCACCAACTGGCTGATGGCCTGCGCCCCATATTGATCGAACACATAGGCGCCGAACAGATAACTGGCGCCATAGTGCGGCCCAGAGGCGTCGAGTTCGGCCCACGCAGTAAGCTGGGTGTCGGGCTTTCGGGCATAGGCGATATCCGAGCCGCCTACGTCATAGCCATTTAGCTGGCTGGCCAGTTCGGACATGGCCTCGTTGATCCAGGTCTCCTCGTCCCGATCCTGGTTCCAGTGGATCATATGCTGGAACTCGTGGGCCAGGATACCGTCAAAATAGGCGTTGCCCGGCATGGCGTTGTCCAGGTTGATGTAAAACATCTCGTGCTCGTTCGAGTGGGGGATCACCTTCGCCGGATACTCGTCAGGAGGCGAAAAGGAGCCGCCGACACCCGGCACATATCCGAGAAAGATATAGATGTGCGGATCGCCGTCGATGCCAGGCGTTGATTCGCTGCCAAAGATCTGCCGGTTCGTGGGATAGGTGTGCTCCTCGAAGCGCAAGGCTGATTCTTCCAGGTCGTCGGGCGGGATCGAGTAGCCCTTTTCGATCCACCAGTAGGCATGCGGGGTGACATAACCCAGGGAGGCCTCCGTGTCAAAGAACTTGTTGGTCTCGACGTTGTGCAGCCAAAAGGCGACCTCATCGCCCAGCTTATAGCCAGGTGGGTTGGTCTCTGGCGTCAGATCGGACGGCGCCGGCGCACCGCGCAGCCGGTGGGCCAGGTCTACGAGATCCCTTCCCGGCACGACTGCTCGCGTCAGCAAATCCCCGGTCTGGCGCTCCTCAGCCGCCGGGGGGCGGCGCTCGATCTCCGAGGCCAACCCGGGCTCTGCAGTGGCTTGGGATCCGACAATCTCTACCAGGCCCTGCTGGATCGTGGACCATACCAGGCCTACCCCGGTTGTGACCACGCAGCACCAGCACAGCAGCGCCACGCCCAGGCCGACGACGATATACCGAAAGCTGCGGTTCATGGGATCTTGTTCCTAACTCTGGTTTGAGGGTATCAACGTCGCACTCACGTAACAAAAAAGGACACGGGGTTCTGCCAGGTAACAGCGTCCTGTGTCCTTCCTAGCAGGCGACGAATCGGCAAGCGGCAAACTGGCTCGATATCTACTCGATCGGTTCCTTCGAGATCATAAAATCGCAGGACGGGTCCCCTCTGGCAATGCACGCCACCTCAGTCAGTCTGAACTTCTTGCCGCTGGTGCCCCAGTCCAGCCCACCTTGAATGATGCCCGTGGCTGCATGGCAGACCGGCGCGTCAGCATGCCGGCCCCAACACACCGGACAGCGCTCGATGACATAGATAAAGTGATCTGGCTCCTCACGGACGTAGCAGATCTGATCGCTGGTGCTGGAAAAGGCGGTCGCCATAGCCCGCAGGCCGACCTTCATCCTGATGCCCAGGGGCAGCAGGCGAAATGTCCTATCGGCGATGCCGACCATGGCCCCAAAGTTCTTCAGCCCCTGGTCAAACGCCTTGCGACCGGCGCGCAGAGCCATCGCCCGCCCGCCTCGGGGGCCATACATCTCTTCCATAGCTTCGTTCAGTCGGGCAAAATCCGCAAAGTCGAACTCTTTGTGCAGGTTGCCGGGTGGAAAGTTGCCGATCAAGTGCTGCATCTTGGCCTGGTTCAGCAGCGCTTTCAGGCCATTGGGGCCCATAATCTCCTGGATCGATTCCAGATAGATCTTGACGATCAGGTTAGGGTAATAGTACCCACTTTTCTGAGGTTGCTCGTGTGACACAGTGTCCTCCTCTACGAAACTCCCGCGCTTCTATTATACCAGATTCCGCCTGTAACGCAAGCTTGCGTTATTGACTTGAGGCTTCAACCGGCGCTGCAAACAGGAGGGCGTTTACCTCAGCCTCGTCCAGTGTCTCCTTTTGAATTAGGCGCTGAGCCAGGCTGTCCAGCAGATCCCGGTGACGTGCCATCACCTCGAGCGCGCGCGAATGGGCGCCGTTGATGATCCTGCGCACTTCGACGTCGATCTTGCGGGCCACCGCTTCGCTGTAATTCCGGTGCTCCGACAGGTTGCGGCCCAGGAAAACCAGCTCTTCCCGCTCGCCAAAGGTCATCGGCCCCAGCTCTTCGCTCATGCCAAACTCCATGACCATCTTGCGCGCCAGGTCGGTCGCCCGTTCCAGGTCGTTGCTGGCGCCGGTTGTGAGCCGCTGAAACACACTCTCCTCTGCCGCTCGCCCGCCCAGCATGGTGATCAATTCAGCCTCGAGCCGGGTGCGGCTGGTCAGGTAGCGATCCTCATCTGGCAGGGCTATCGTATAGCCGCCGGCCATGCCCCGGGCGATGATCGATACCTTGTGCACCTTGTCGGCCAGGGGTGTCTTGGCAGCCGCCAGGGCATGCCCCGCCTCGTGGTAGGCGATCACCCTCTTTTCCTCGTCGGTGATAATCCGGCTTTTGCGCTCCGGGCCGGCGATCACCCGTTCGATCGCCTCTTGAAACTCGGCCATGTCGATCGTCTTTTTGTTCCGCCGCGCGGCCAGGATCGCCGCTTCGTTGACCAGGCTTTCGATGTCGGCCCCCACAAAGCCAGGCGTCTGGCGGGCCAGGACCCCAAGATCCACCCCTGGGCCAAGCGGCTTGCCCCGCACATGCACCCCGATGATCTGCTCTCGCCCTTTCATGTCGGGCCGGTCGAGCACCACCCGGCGGTCAAATCGGCCGGGGCGCAGCAGCGCCGGGTCCAGGATGTCCGGCCGGTTCGTGGCCGCGACGACGATGACGTTTGTGTCCGTGTCGAATCCATCCATCTCGACCAGGATCTGGTTCAAAGTCTGCTCCCGCTCGTCGTGCGAGCCGCCCAACCCTGCGCCGCGATGCCGGCCGACGGCGTCGATCTCGTCGATGAATACGATGCACGGCGAATTGCGCTTGGCCTGTTCGAACAGGTCGCGAACCCGGCTTGCCCCGACGCCCACGAACATCTCCACAAACTCAGAGCCAGAGATAGAGAAAAAGGGAACGCCGGCCTCGCCTGACACGGCCTTGGCCATCAGGGTCTTGCCCGTGCCGGGAGCGCCAACCAGGATAACACCTTTGGGAATGCGCGCCCCCAGGGCGATAAACTTCTGCGGTTCTTTCAGAAACTCGACCACCTCCGACAGTTCCTGCTTGGCCTCTTCCACGCCGGCCACGTCGTCAAATGTCACCGTCGGCTTTTCGCCGGTGAACATCCGGGCGCGGCTCTTGCCAAAAGCGATGGCCTGGTTGCCGCTGCTCTGCGCTTGGCGAAAGATGATGAAAAAAAAGACGCTGATCAGGATCAAGGGCAGCACCCAGCTCAGGATACCCAGCCAGCTCGACATGCCGCTGGGCCTTGCCACCTCGATCTCAACCTTGGCCAGAGTCTCGGCAGCGACTCCCAGGCTGCCAAGGGTCTCGATCAGGCTGGTGTTCTCTTCCGTGTGAGAGACGGCCTGGCTTTTGTCGGTGCGCTCGATCTCGATCTTGGAGCCGTCAATCGTAATGTGAGCGACCTTCCCCTCTGTGATCTCCCTGGCAAGCGCCGGTAGTGAGATGTCGCTTGGCTGAGGGCGTGATAGCGACAACTGGTTGTAGAGAAAAATGCCCACCAGCGCTATCAATACGACATAAAGCAGCCAGCGTGTCAATTGTCTTGGATTCAACTTGGCCTCCAAAAATGCGATTATCAGTCTAGCACAGAGCAGGACCTGTGTCAAGTAAGGATTTCCCCCAATGAGCACAATCCCGATTTGACATCCTGCAAAAGCTGGGTATAATAGCCCCAATCGAAAAGCCAAGGGCCAAGACGGAGAAGAGTAGGCAGGGGGCAACCACCAGGGAGGCGGGGTCGTTGACTGCAAGCCCCGCCGGGGAAGAACCTGCTCAAGTTCGCTCCCGAGCTGATGGGTGAAATGGCGCACCGCCGCCAGACTAGTCCACTCCGGGCGCCCGCCGTTATCTGGGCAGCCGGTCGTGACCTGCGTCACTGCCGGTGTAGTGAGTGGGCTGGCCCACAGTGGCCGGCCAAGCAGGGTGGTACCGCGAGGGTGTGGCGCTCTCGTCCCTGAGGGGACGGGAGCGTTTTGATTTCAGATCAATCGGCCGTCAGCCGCGTGCTGGCCGCCATCACGGAGGTGACATGACCGAACAATTGGATCTGCTGGAGCGTGAAGCAAAGAACGCCTTGGAAGCCGCCGCCGACGAGACCATGCTCTCAGCCTGGCGAGCGGCCTACCTGGGCCGCAGGGGCCAGGTCACCGAGGCAGTCAAAGCCCTCGGCGGCTTGCCTCCTGACCAGCGGCCGGCCTATGGCCAGCGGGTGAACGCCGTCAAGCGCGCCCTGGAAGCGGCCTACGAGGCCCGGATCGAGGCCCTGCGCCAGGCGGCGCAGGGCGGCCTGTTGGCCAGCCAGCGGGTGGACGTCACCCTGCCTGGACGCCCGGCCCGCCCTGGCCGCCTGCACCCCACCACCCAGACGCTGCGCGAGATCTATCACATCTTTGCCGAAATGGGGTTCCAGGTCTACCGCAGCCGGGACGTGGAGAGTGACGATTACAACTTTACGCTGCTCAACATGCCGCCCCACCACCCGGCGCGCGACATGTGGGATACCTTCTACGCCACCACCCCTGGCGTAGTGCTGCGCACCCACACCTCGCCGGGCCAGATCCGCGCCATGCGCGACTATGCGCCCGAGCCGGTGCGGGTCATCCTGCCCGGCATGTGCTACCGCTACGAGCAGATCACCATGCGCTCCGAGATCATGTTCAACCAGGTCGAGGGCTTGGTGATCGGCACGGCGATCACCATGGCCGACCTGAGGGGCGCCATCGTCGATTTCGCCAACCGCATCTTTGGCCAGGGCCGCAAGATCCGCTTCCGGGCCAGCCACTTCCCCTTTACCGAGCCGAGCGCCGAAGTGGACATCGATTGCGTCATGTGCGAGGGAAAGGGCTGCCGTGTGTGCAAGCACACCGGCTGGCTGGAGATCATGGGCTGCGGCATGGTTCACCCCGTCGTATTGCGCAACGGCGGCTACGATCCCAGCATCTATTCCGGCTGGGCCTTGGGCATGGGACCCGAGCGGATCGCCATGCTCAAATATCGCATCAACGACATCCGCTACTTCTGGGGCAACGACCTGCGCTTTCTGGAGCAATTCTAGGAGATGACACCATGAAAGTACCATTGAGCTGGCTTCGAGACTATGTAGACATAACTATGCCGCTGCCTGACCTGGCCGAGCGCCTGACGCTCGCTGGCCTGGAAGTGGTCGCCGTCGACCAGATCGGCGACTGGTGGGACCGTGAAAAGATCGTCGTCGGCGAGATCCGCGAGATCCGGCCCCATCCCGACGCCGACCGCCTGGTCCTGGCCGACGTGCTGTATGGCGGCCCCGAGATCGAGCAGTGCGTCACCGGCGCCCCCAACCTCTTCCCCTACAAAGGGGTTGGCCCGATCAGCCTCAAGGTCGCCTTTGCCATGGAGGGCGCCGAGCTGTACGACGGCCACCAGGAGGGCTTTGTCAAGGCCCGGCTCAAGCGGACCAAGATCCGGGGCATCCCCTCGCGCGCCATGGTCTGCTCTGAAAAAGAGCTGGGCATCTCCGACGCGCACGAAGGGATCATGCTCCTGCCGGCTGACGCCCCGGTGGGCATGCCCCTGGTCGGCTACCTGGGCGATACCGTGTGGGACATCGACCTGACGCCCAACCTGGCCCGTTGCCTCAACATGATCGGCGTAGCGCGTGAAGTGGCGGCCCTCACCGCCGGTCAGGTTCGCTACCCGAGCCTCGACTGGCAGACAGACGGCCCCCCGGCGGCCGATCTGGCCCGCGTCCAGATCGATGACCCCGACCTGTGCCCTCGCTACATCGCCGCCATCATCCGCGGCGTCGCCATCGCCCCTTCCCCGCCGTGGATGCAAGATCGCATCCGCAAGGCAGGGATGCGGCCCATCAGCAACGTCGTCGACATCACCAACTATGTGATGCTGGAATGGGGCCAGCCGCTCCACGCCTTCGACTATGACAAGCTCGTCGCCCGGGCCGGCGGCGTCCCCACCATCATCGTCCGCCGCGCCAGGCCCGGCGAGAGCATGACCACCCTCGACGGCGTCCACCGCACATTCGCCCCCGATAC
>JAFGOG010000242.1 GCA_016926595.1 Anaerolineae bacterium | reverse complement strand
TTTTCCGCCGGCATCGCGCTGGCGATCGTCACAGGCACGCTGCTCTCGCTGCTCAAGCGCTTCTTCCGGCAGGCGTGCGCCCTGGAATCGCTGGGCGTCCTGGCTTCGATCCGGCGCGGCTGGGCCGTCGTCCGGCAAAAGCCCGTCGACGTGCTCGTGATGTGGCTGATCATGGTTGGCATCGGGCTCGGCTGGGCTCTCGTGGTCGCGCTCAGCTTCCTGGCCCTCTTCCCCCTCCTGCTCCTGTTCATCGCGCTCGGGGGCCTGGCCGGTGCGCTGCCGGCCTACCTGGTGTACTTGCTCTCCAGCCTGCTCTTTGAAGGTGCCGTGCCGGTGATCCTGGCGATCGTGGTGGGGCTGCCGATCTTCCTCCTGGTGATGTTGGCCCCGTGGTGGTGCGCCGGCGGGCTGATGCAGGTCTTTGAGTCGAGCGTGTGGACGCTGACCTATCGCGGGCTGCGCGCTGTGGGCGAGGCAGAGCCGGCGCGGGTGCGCGCGGTGGATGCGACCAGTGCCGGGGCGGTGCCGGCGACCTAGGGACGCGATGTCCGCCGGGTAGGGGCGCGGTGGCCGCGCCGGCCCCTACCTGGCAGGGCGTTTGGTGCCAGCACGTGAGTACACGCTGTGTGGATGGCCAGTTGCAGGATACCGGAGTTTGGCTATAATGGATGCGAGATGACCGTGTTTTCTCATTGCATCGCCTTTGCATGGAAGCAAAGACGTATGTGGTCGCGACTGGCGACAGTGCTCGCCGTCGTGCTGGTCGGCGCCTTGATCTTGTCCGCATGCAGCACGGCGCGCCAGCCTACGGCAACACCCACGGCTACCCCTCCGTCGATGGAAACGGTGGTCCCGACGCCCACGGCACAGCTTGGGCCAGAAGAACTATCGCCGGTCAACCCGCCGGGCGTCGCCGACCTGGCGGTCGAGATCCCGGAAAGGATCGAGATCGTACCCGGCCGGACGACGGTCTATACGGTCACGCTGCGTAACGACGGTCCCGATCTGGCCGCCGGCATCGTTCTCTCCGGGGTGCTTCCCAACGGCGTGACTGCGCAATGGGCCAGGCCGGCCCAGGCAGCGTGCCAGCAGGCCGAATCGAGCGTCGACTGCGATCTGGGCGCGCTGATCGTGGGCAGTGCCGCCACCGTGACGCTCGACCTATCGGGCACGGGGGTCGAGCCCGGCCTGACTGACGCACGAGGGGATGGCGCGGGCCAGGATCTGCCGTGGCTCACGTGTTCCGCAGATCAGGCTGCCGCGCCGCCCCACTTCACGTGCCTCCTTAGCAGGCTGCAGCCGGGTTCCGAAGTCCAGGTGCGCGTTGGCCTGGATGCAACCGGCCCGCTCACCGGCACCCGCCGCCACACAGCCACCGTGACGGCCAACGCGGTCGATCCGGCACCCGAGAACAACCAGGGGGCGTCGACGCTCGTGCCCGGCCCGGCGCGCACGCCGGAGGTGGGCTCCCTCCCTGCCCTGCCTGACCTGGTGGTGCAGGGCGACGGCCCGGCAAGCGTCGTCACTGGGCAGCCGTTCACCTACACCTACACGATCACCAACCGCGGTGCGTCGGACGCGACCAGGGTGTGGTTCCAAGACGAAATCCCTTCAGACACGGACCTCATCGCCTACGCGCCGCAGCCACCGCGGTGCGAGCAGCAGGGCGACGCGCTCACCTGCCAACTGGAAGCGCCCGGCGGGAGCGAAAGCGTGACCTTTACGCTCGAGATCACGGGATACGGCGGGCAGCCGCTGGCTATCGAGCTGGACCCGCTTCTGCCGGGCTGGCCGGCCTGCTTTGTCATCAAAGAACAGACGTGGCAGCACTTTCTGGTGTGTGAGATCGGCGTGCTGCGGCCGGGGCAGACAACCGAGGTCCGGCTCGTTCTCACCGCTATCGGCAGCCAGCCGCGGACCACGTCCAACACCGCTTCTGTGCATCTGGCCGAACAGGACCCGGCGCCCCTCGACAACACAAGCACGACGACGATCACCATCCGGGCCGGTGGGGAAGACTGAGGCAGGGTGATGGATTCCCTGCGCTTTCTCGCACGCCGCGCCAGGCGGCATTGGCAGATCCTGCTCACCCTGAGCCTGGGCGTGATCATGGCGACCGCGCTGCTGGCCAGTGGCCCGCTGCTGGTGGACACGGTGGTCGAGATGGGGCTGCGCCTGACGTTCGGGAGCGCCTCTGTGATCGACACGAACCTGCGCCTGTCCACAGTGGCCGGGCCGGATATGTTCGATTTCCAGGCACTCGACGGTGAGATACGGAATCTGGTGCGCGCGGCCGTGGGAGAACACCTCGATAGCATCACCTGGTCGGCGCAGCCCACGCGATGGGCGTATCCGTGGGTAGCGGGCGAGCCGGCAGCAGAGCCGCTCGTGGGCCTGCAAGCCTACCAGGGGATCCATGGCCACCTGGAGTACATTGGCGGCGGCTGGCGGGTAGACGCGAGCGCCGGGCCAGAAGCTGCGGTCGCCCTCGATGATCGCGTGATTCCGGTCGTCGTCGGGGAAACAATGGCACGCGCGCTGGTCTTGCGCGTAGGCGATCTCCTGCCGCTAAGCCTGGAGCAAAACAGCGCGGCGCCAGATTTTTGGTTCGAGGTGGCAGGAATCGCACGCCCTCGAGACCCGCTCGATCCCTACTGGTTCGGAGAGTTGAGCCCGCTCGCCGCGTACGACAACGGGGAGGGAGTTGCCGGCTACCGCGCCATCGTCGCGGAGGAGCTCTTTTCTCCGGCTGTGTCCACCCTCTTCCCCCAGGACGACGTCAGCCTGGCCTGGCACACATTGTTGGATCCCGCCACCTTTTCGGCTGCCGACGCCGCGCCGTTCCAGGCGCAGCTTGCCGAGCTCCAGGCGTGGCTCGACACGCTGGGGCGAGGCATCACACTCGACACCGGCGTGCCCGACATCCTGGCACGGTTCGAGATGCAGCTCGAGTCGATCCGCGTTCCGCTCTACATCCTCATCGCCGAGGTGATGCTGCTCGCGCTCTACTTTGTAACGATGGTGGCGGCGCTGTCGATGCGCCAGGTGGAACGCGAGTTTGCCATCCTGCGCAGCCGCGGCATGTCCGGCCGGCAGCTTGTGCGCATCCAGCTCGTCGAGGCGACCGTCGTCGTCGCCGTCGCCCTGTTCACCGGCCCGTGGCTGGGAGCCGGCTTCGTGCGCGCTCTCTCCTGGATCGGGCCATTGGCCGACCTCGAGCAGGAACCCTGGGGGGCAAGGCCGGGGCAGGCTGCCTGGATTGCCGCCGGTGCGGGCGCGCTGGCCTGCCTCGTCTGCCTCTTGCTCCCTCTTCGCCCGGCACTGAAGCGCAGCATTGTCACGCACCAGCAGATGGCGTCACGCAACACGCGAACCCCGTGGTGGCAGCGCTACTACCTGGACGTGTTCGCCCTGGCCGGCGGCCTGATCCTGCTGTGGCGCCTGCGCCTGTATGGAGAGATGGTCAGCGGTGGGCCCGGCGGGGCCCGGCTCGACTGGCTCCTGCTGCTCGCACCGGTAGTGCTGTTGTTGGGCACGGCGACGATCTCCCTGCGGCTCTTCCCGCTCCTGCTGCGCCTCGCAGCGTCGCTCGCGGCCCGTGGCCCTGGGCTTGAGAGCGCACTCGCCCTGTGGCAGTCCGCGCGCGATCCGACGCACGTGACGCGCCTCGTCCTGCTGCTGGCCCTGGCGATCGCCCTCGGCGTGCTGTCGATGGGGCTCAATACCACGCTGGATCAGAGCGAGATCGATCGCGCCAATTACCTGGCCGGGGTGGATCTGCGCCTGACCTCGCGTCAGGCCGTCCCGCTGCTCGATCTGGAGTCAGCGCCCGGAGTGGTGCGCCTGTCAGGTGTGTGGCGTGGCCGGGGGACGGTCGACGTCGACGATGCGGGGGACACGCCAGACTTT
>JAFGOG010000241.1 GCA_016926595.1 Anaerolineae bacterium | reverse complement strand
GCTTTGAAACTGGCCAGCGCGGCCCACGATCTGGGCGGCGAGGCGTTGCGCGGCACGCTCGAGCAGAACGAATCCGGCCGCTGGACCATCAGCTACGTCGAGCTCGAATCGTGGCTGTCGCGCTATGCCGGCCAGGAGCTGGTGCTGGCTGTGGCCGCCATCGAGCCGGAAGCGGCCAGGAGCTACACCCGCGCCTGCCGCACCTGCGGCCGCGAGTACGAGGGCGCAAGCTGCCCGCATTGCGACGAGATCCGCCGCCGCCTTCGGCGGTGATCGGTTGGTAAGAGCAGAAAACGCTTTAGGAGGAGGATCCCATGTTTCGACGCAGAAGAGTCTTGCCACCGGTGCGACGCGCGGTGGTCAGGCGGCGCTGGGGATGCCTGCCGGGTTGCGTCATCCCCTTGGCCGGAGCGGCCCTGATCCTGTTGATCATTGCGGTGGTGTTGGTGTAGCCTGGGGCGGCGCTGCCCGCGGTTAGCATGTTCTTCGACGAGGCCAAGATCTATGTCAAGGGCGGCGATGGCGGCGACGGCTGCATCGCCTTTCGCCGCGAAAAGTTTGTGCCGTTCGGCGGCCCGAGCGGCGGCAGCGGCGGGCCTGGCGGCAGCGTATACCTGGTGGTCGACCGCAACCTGAACACCCTCGTCTACTTTCGAAAAAAGATCCACTTCAAGGCCCAGCGGGGCGGGCGGGGCAGCGGCAAAAACCAGCAGGGCGGGACCGGCCGTGACCTGTTCATCCCGGTGCCCGCTGGCACGGTAGTGTACGACGCCGGCAGCGGCGAAGCGCTGGCCGACCTGGTCGAGGATGCCCAACAGGTGGAGGTTGCCCGCGGCGGGCGGGGCGGCAGGGGCAACGCCGTCTTTGCCTCGCCCACCAATCAGGCGCCCCGCCTGGCCGAGCATGGCGAGCCGGGCCAGGAGCGATGGCTGCGACTGGAGCTAAAGCTGATCGCCGACGTGGGCATTGTCGGAGTGCCCAACGCTGGCAAGAGCACACTGCTGTCGGTCGTCAGCGCCGCCCGGCCCAAGATCGCCGACTATCCGTTCACCACCCTCGAGCCTAACCTGGGCGTCGTGACGGTAGACGGCTATCATTCGTTCGTCCTGGCCGACGTCCCCGGGCTAATTGAGGGAGCCAGCCAGGGCGCCGGACTGGGTCTCCAATTCCTGCGCCACGTGGAGCGCACCCGCCTGATCATCCACTTGCTCGACGGTGCGGCGCACGATCCCCTGACCGATTACCAAGCGATCAACCACGAGCTGGCAGAGTTCAGTCAGCGGCTGGCAGTGAGGCCCCAGATCGTGGTCCTCAACAAGATGGACCTGCCCGACGCCCAGGCCTGGTGGCCGCTCGTGCAGGAGGCGATGGGCGAGCACGGCGTCGAGGTCCACGCCATCTCGGCGGCGACCGGCCAGGGTGTCCAGGCGCTGATGCGCCGCGTCTTTGAGCTGCTCCAGTCTCTGCCAGCCGTCGAGCCTGCCGGCGAGGTGGTCACGGTCATCCGCCCGGCCGAGGACGAGAATGCGTTCAGGGTCGAGCGCGAAGGCGACGGCTGGCGGGTGCGAGGCGTGCGCGCCGAGCGCGTGGCGGCCATGACCCCCTTTGGCGTACCCGAAGCCGTGGCCCGCTTCCAGCGCCAGTTGGCGGCGATGGGCGTCACCGCTGCGCTGGAAAAGGCAGGCGTGCAGCCGGGCGACCTGGTGCGCATCGGCGGGCAGGAGTTGGAATGGCAAGTCTGATCCGCCGCCTGGGCATCCTGGGCGGAACCTTTGACCCGATCCACCACGCCCACCTGGTTGCGGCTGAGGAGGCGTGTTACCAGTTGGGCCTCGGGCTGGTCCTGTTCATGCCCGCCGGCGCCCCACCGCACAAGCCAGGCCACCCCGTCTCTGCGGCCCATCACCGGCTGCGGATGATCGAGCTGGCCATCGCCGGCCAGCCCCATTTTGCCATTTCGGGCATGGATCTGAACCGGCCTGGACCCAGCTACACCGTCGAGGCGCTCCACCTGTTGCGGCGAGAGTGGGGGCCAACGCCGATCTTTTTCTTTATCGAGGGCGCCGATTCGCTGGCCGAGCTCTCGAACTGGTACCGCCCCGAGCGCCTGATCGAATTGGCCGAGATCGCCGTAGTGGACCGGCCGGGCGTTCAGGTTGACCTGGTCGATCTGGAACAGCGCCTGCCCGGCCTGTCGGCCAGGCTCCATTGGGTGCGGATGCCGTTGTTGGATATCTCGGCCAGCGACATACGCGCCCGCGTTCGCGACGGCCGGCCCATCTCTTACCTGGTGCCGGCTGCGGTCGAGGCCTATATTGTGGAACACGGGCTGTACAAGGAATAGGAATCCGCTCCCTCGCCCCCGTGGGGAGAGGGTGGGAGTGAGGGGCAGTCTACTTCAAGGAGGTTCATCGATGGCTCTACTATTGGAGGAGATTGGTTGGCCCGACGTAGAGGAGTACCTGCGCCACGACAACCGGCTGATCCTGGTGGTGGGCAGTACGGAACAGCATGGCCGGCACCTGACCTTTGCCACCGACGTCTGGCAGCCGTGGGAGATCGCCCGCCGGGTCAGCGATCAAACCGGCGTGCTGGTGGCGCCGCCGGTGAGCTATGGCATGTCACTGCATCACCTGGGCTTTCCCGGCAGCCTCAGCCTGCGCCCTCAAACCTTGTCATCGATCATCGCCGATCTATTGGAGAGCGCCTACGGGCATGGCTTTCGCCGCATCCTGATCCTGAACGGCCATGGCGGCAACATAGCGGCCATCCAGGTGGCTTTGGCTGAGGTGTTGAACGAGCTGCCCGGCCTGAAGGTCCGCCTGGAGAGCTGGTGGCAAGCCCCGGAGGTCCGGGCGTTGTTCGCCGCCGCCTTTGACGTGCCGGGCGGTCATGCCGACGCCGGCGAGACTTCGGCTATCCTGGCCATCCGCCCCGATGTGGTGCGCCTCGATCGGGCTGCCTGCACTCCCGACGCGCCATACCCAGACTTTCTGACCGTCGAAACGTTCCTGGAGTGTTTCCCACATGGCGTCATCGGCGCCGATCCCAAGCTGGGCTCGGCGCAGGTCGGGGAAGAAGCGCTCCAGGCCTCTGTGCAAGTGTGTGTCCGCTGGCTGGAGCGATAGCCTGGTCGAGCTTTCTGACTTTGGCTTGACTGTTTAACCGGTTTGTGTTACTATATGCTCATGGATGTCATCTAACGGGGATTCTGCGTCAAGAGAAAGGAGGTGCAAGACAGCGCACTGGAGCTCTTTTTCTAGCGTCTGCGATATAGACTGAAAATAGGGAGGAGAAACTATGAATCGCAAGTTGATGATCGTCGTTGTGGTCCTGATGGTGCTGACCTCGCTACTGACCGCCTGCGACAGCGGGTCGACGACATGTCCCACGGCGGCGCCGTGCCCCACCTGCCCAGAGGCGGCGCCATGCCCTACCTGTCCGGCGCCGTCGGTTCCGACGGGCGGAGGTCGTCTCCAGATCATCAAGGATCGGGGCAAGGTGATCTGCGGCATCAACGGCAGCCTGCCCGGCTTTAGCTACCTGGACCCGGCCACCAACGAGTACAGCGGCCTCGATGCCGACTATTGCCGCGCCATCGCCGCCGCCGTCCTGGGCGACGCGAAAGCCGTCGAGTACCGGACCTTGTCCACCAAGGAACGCTCCGTCGCCCTCCAGACCGGCGAGATCGACGTCCTGATCCGCAACACCACCTGGACCAGCAGCCGTGACGCCGATTGGGGCCTCTTTGCTCCCACCACTTTTTACGACGGCCAGGGCATGATGGTCCGCAAAGAGCTGAACGCCACCAAGCTGGAGGACCTGGCTGGCGCCAGCATCTGCGTCCAGACTGGCACCACTACCGAATTGAACCTCACCGACCAGATGCGCGCCCGCAATACACAATTCACCCCGGTCGTCTTTGAGGACATTGACGCCACCTATGCCGCCTACGAAGAGGGCCGCTGCGACGCCGTGACCAGCGACCGCTCGCAGTTGGCCTCCCGCCGCACCGTCTTCAAGAACCCCGACGACCATATGATCATGGATGTGGTCATGTCCAAGGAACCGCTCGGGCCAGCGGTGCCGTTGGGCGACGATCAGTGGTTCAACGTCGTCAAGTGGACCGTCTTTGTCACCATCCAGGCCGAAGAGTCGGGCATCACCTCCCAGAACGCGGATACCTTCATGAGCAGCCAGGATCCGGTCATCCGCCGGCTGCTGGGCCTTGAGGGTGACCTGGGCGTTTTGCTGGGGCTGGAAAACGACTGGGCTGTTGCCGTGATCAAGCAGGTCGGCAACTATGGTGAGATCTTTGAGCGCAGTCTCGGCCCGGGCACACTGTTCAACATGGCCCGGGGTCCGAACGAGCTGTGGACCAACGGGGGCCTGATGTACGCCCCGCCGTACCGCTAGTTTTTCAGGGCAGGCGCCACGCGGCCCGTGGGGTGTGGCGCCTGCCCACAATCTGGTGATCGTTCGGTATGAGCGTAACCACACGCTCTTCCCGCCACGCTGTCCCGTTTTGGCGTGACGTCAGGGTGCTTCGCGTCCTGACGCAGGTCGCCTTTGTGCTGGCCCTGGCCCTGGTGGCTGGCTTTCTGTACGCCAATGTGAGCAAGGCCCTGCGCGAACGGGGGATGGCCGGTGGCTTTGGCTTTCTAAAGCTGGAAGCCGCCTTTGACATCGGCGAAGGGATCGACTACGAGCCCTCCGATT
>JAFGOG010000240.1 GCA_016926595.1 Anaerolineae bacterium | reverse complement strand
GTTTCCAGAACACCAGGTCCACAGGGTCCCACGTCGCCAGGTAGTAGCGCCGGTAGGCGTCGCCGAGGTGGGCCAGCAACAGCCGGTCTTCGGCGCAGTTCCGGTACAGGGTCAGGGCGATGGACAATCCGGCCGCCGGGACGGCCAACCAGGCGGGCGCAAAGAACGCCAGCCCACCAATCTGCGCGGTGGTCCCCAGGTGCAGGGGGTGCCGGACGCAGCGATAGGGACCGCTGCTGACGACCCGGTGGTCGTCGTAGACGAGCAGGCTGGCGGAGTAGAACGGCCCCAGCTCGCGCAACGCCCAGATGCGCAGCACGACCCCCGCCAAAAAGAGCACCCAGCCCAGTCCCTGCCAGAGGGTGAGGGGATATGTGGTAGCAATGAGCCGCCAGCCGGCGGCGATCAACACGGCCAGGTGCGCGGCGTCCCACAGGTAGGCCAGGCCGTAGCCGCCCAACACGGCGGCCGGCTGGTGGGCCGTCCGGGCCGGATTCCGCGAGATGTAGCGCTCATAACAAAGCTGTTCCAGGCCGTACGGAACCAGAATCAACCCCACGTAGAACGAGGTGCGCGCCAGGTCAAGCATGGGCCTCTGCTCCTTCCTCGCTTTCCTCACCGGCAACCCTGGCCCACTCCCGTTCGAACCGCCGCCGGCGGCGCCGCCAGCCCCACAGAAAACCCAGGCCGATGGCCAGGCCGGCCAGCGGCGCCAGCGCGTCGTGGAGCCGGCGCCCGCATTGCTGTATTCGTTGTTTCACCGTGATTTCCTCCTTGAAGACGAATGATGGATAGCCGTACCAGTACTCTGGATTGTACTCCGGCGAATCCCCATACATCGGATGCCAGGAGACGCCATCCGCGAAAGGCATGATTTCTGATGACACGACACCGAACAAGTAGTCACTGGCTGCGGAGTACCTTAAGCCTGAAACGTTCCCAACTACTATCTTCGCCTGGGGATACTCCTGACGGATGACTGGGATGGTTCTCTCGACAAGGTTTATAAGGTAACGCCGTATTTGTCTTGCTGGGCAATCTGGTTTGCGACGCGAGTCGGGCGACGCCCACATTATGCACCAGGAGCCTATTCTTGTCAACCAGAAAAGCCATCGCCTGGATGGATGTCCCACTGAGGTTGCCAGATCACCTGTGCCGCGTCCAGTATTTGGTTGGCTATTCAGTTGGAAAGGTACAAGCAAGTCCTAATATACAAGATGCAGGCCTAACTTGTGGGTAATAGATAGAACTATAACAACTCGAACCACAGCCTCTTTGACTTCTGCTCCCTTGTGCGTTACAATATTGCAGCGCTGGATGAACCGGCCGGCTAAAAGCCGGGTTATTATTAGAGAGTACCCCTCCGGCCCCCTTTCTCCCAGAGGGAGAGGGCTGGGGCGAGGGGGTAAACTATTTTCCAAGGAATGTCAATGGGTTCGCGATTCGGACCAAAAGAGGGCTGGGCGACAATCGCCCTGTTTCTATTCATGCTCTTGTGCGTGGCCTGGTCCATTCAGGCCGTGGACTGGACCGCAGGCCTGTCTGTCCTCCAGGCAGTGGTTCTGCTTGGCGGCCTGCTTGGCATTGTGCTGGCCAAGAGCCGCGTGCCAAACAGCATGGCCCACCTGCTGTCCGCCTTGAGCGGAGTGACCTGGTCCGTCTACCTGACCGGCCAAGTCCTGGTGCGTTCTAACGAGGTGACTCTCGAAGCGGCCATCGTCGACCTGGAGCGCCAGGTAGTCGATTGGCTTCGGGTTTTGTTTGGCACCGGGACAAGCCCCGGGAACTATATCTTTGTACTATTGTTGGCCCTGTTGATGTGGATCATGGCCTACTTCTCTGCCTGGGCCATCTTTCGTTGGCAGCGGGTTGGGGGGGCCGTCATCCTCTGCGGCCTTGCCATGCTGGTTAATGTCACTTACTCGCCGGTCAGCATGACCACCTTTATCCTTATTTTTCTGTTATGCGCTTTGCTTCTGGTCGTGCGGACCAACCTGGCCTTTCGGGTTCATGAGTGGGAATCGGCCCGAATAGGCTATGACTCTGACATCGTCTATAGTTTTTTGCGAGCCGGATTGATCATTTCTATCGTTACCATCGCTCTGGCCTGGCTTGCGCCCTCGGCCTTGGCTAGCCGGCCTTTCCAGGAATTCTGGGACAAGGTCGGCGAGCCCTGGCGCCGCTTGCAGGATCAATCGGCCCGCATCTTTCACAACCTCAACTATCGCAACGAGCCCATCTTTATTACCTTTGGCCTCTCCACCCGGTTCGGTGGCGCGGTGAACCTGTCTAACGATCCGGTGATCGATGTCGAGTCGCTCTATGCTCGTTACTGGCGGGTCATAGTCTTTCACGAATATACCTCTGGTGGGTGGAACAACACCGATCAAACCATCGTCCCCCTTGACCCCGACCAGGGATCTCTGCCCTCTCCTCCTTTCGACTTGAGACTTAACATAACGCAGACGATTACCCTCAGGCAGAATCTCGGTCCGCCAGGCATGATCATCGCGGCTGGTCAGCCCATAGCCGGCCGGCTGCCGCTCGACGCTCGCGTCGCCGACATCACGGTCGGGATCGAGTCTGTCCAGTCCCAGACGGCCATCACCGTGCCCCAAGCCGTACAGGGCGATGCCTCGGCGCTCTATGCCAAGGAGCTGCTCAAGGCGGGCCAATCCTATCGGGTCGTCTCGTCGATCACCATCGCCGACGAAGAGAGCCTGCGCGCCGCGAGCACTGAATATCCGTTCTGGATCGTGCCCCGTTACCTTCAGCTCCCAGACAGCCTGCCGCTCCGGGTGCGTCTCCTGGCCGAGCAGATCACGGCCGGGCGCGAGACACCCTACGACAAGGCCGAGGCGATTGAGAGCTACCTGCGCAACATCCCCTACAACCAGCAGATCGGTGCCCCGGCCCTCGGCCAGGATGGCGTGGACTATTTTCTGTTCGAGGCCAAAGAGGGCTACTGCGACTATTACGCTTCGGCTATGGTGACCATGCTTCGGGCCGTCGGCGTGCCGGCGCGTTATGTCCGCGGCTTTAGCCTGGGCGAACAGGACAGAGGCACCTTTCACGTCTTGGCCAATAACGCCCACGCCTGGCCTGAGGTCTTTTTCCCCGGCTATGGCTGGATCGAGTTCGAGCCGACGTCTAGCCAGCCAGTCATCGTCCGGCCGCGCCCCCGGGATGACCAGCAGGGGCCGAGGAGCAACATCCGCCAGGAGGACGACCTGGAGCGGCTGGGTGACCTCGACGACATGTTCAGCCGCGGCACCTTTATCTCCATGCCCACGCCGACGCCCGAGCCCTTTCTCAACCAGGTTGGCCGTTTTAGCGGGCTGATCCTTGGCTTGCTGGCGTTGGTGATCCTGGCTGTCGGGCTGCTTGTGTCGCGCCGCCGACGTCAGATGGCCGGCTTTAGCATGGCTGAGTGGACCTACGCCAGCCTCGTGTCCTGGGTCCGGCGCCTATTCGGCTTCAGCCCCCTTGCCCACCAGACCCCTTACGAATACGCCGCGGCGGTGAACGGCGCCTTGGGGCGCGAGCAGCCGACTGTGAACCAGATCGCCGATTATTATGTTCAAGAGCGGTTTGGCGGCAAGGCTGTACCCGAGATCGAGGTCCAGCACACCTGGAGCCAGACCTGGCCCGGCCTTCTCCGCCGCCGGGTCGAACAGAGGGTGGAAGCCATCCAGCGTGCCTGGCGCCGCCTGACGGTGCCTCCCGAAGAGCTTGACTAGTGCCAACCTCCCGCAGACTCTGAGCCCGCGGGAGGCTTTTCTCCCCACCCTCCACCGCCCGGCGTCTGCAAGCTCAGCATATCCCCGGCGCCGACCTCGCACTCGGCCTTGCCGGGTAGTTTCTCTTTGTGACTGTTGTGGATCAGCAGGTTGCGCCCCACAGCCCCCGGCTGCCCGCCCTGGAGGCCATAGGGCGCTGTGCGCCGCCGCTCGGTGAGCAGCGTCACCGTGGCCGGGGACAGGAATTCGATGTCGCGCACCAGCCCGTCTCCGCCTCGATGGCGGCCTGCCCCGCCCGATCCGCGCCGCAGCGCATAGCGCCGCACGCGGAACGGGTAGGCATATTCCAGCGCCTCCACCGGGGTGTTGAGGGTGTTGGTCATGTGGACGTGCACCCCCGACAGCCCGTCGCCGGCCGGCCCGGCGCCTGCTCCGCCGCCAACCGTCTCGTAATAGGCGAACGGCCTGCCCCGCTCGGGATCATACCCGCCAATAGCCACGTTGTTCATTGTCCCCTGGCTGGCAGCCGGGATGAGTGTGGGCAGGGCCTGGGCCAACGCTCCCAGCACCACGTCAACGATCCGCTGCGAGGTCTCCACGTTGCCCCCCGCCACCGCGTGAGGCGGTTCGGCATCCAAGATGCACCCTTGGGGCACGATCACCCCCACCGGGGTGAACGTGCCGCGGTTGACCGGGCCGGCTAGCTCTCCAGCATCTGCCCCGACCACACAGCGTACGGCGTACCACACTGCCGACTCGGCGATCGACCGCACCGCGTTGAGCGGCCCGGCTACCGCCGGGCTCGACCCTGTAAAATCAACCGCCATCCGCTCGCCCTCCACCGTTACCCGCACCTGGATCCGCGGGCCGGCCTGCTGGCCAGCCGCCGCACCTCGGCGGTTCCGCCTGCCGTCGTCGTCTAGCTCGTCGGCAAAGGTATAGACCCCGTCAGGAATGCGGGCGATGGCCGCCCGGGTCAGCCGTTCGGCGTAGGCCAGCAGGCCGTGTGCGTAGCGCAACGTCTCGGCCAGACCGTAGCGGGCCACAATCTCCCTCAGCCGCTGTTCGCCCACCCGGTGCGCGGCCATCTGCGCCGCCAGGTCTCCCCGCCGCTCGACGGGTGTGCGCACGTTGCGCAGGATAAGAGCCAGCACCTCCTGGTTGGTCCGCCCCGCGTCGGCCAGCTTGACCGGGGGGATGATCAACCCTTCCTGGTAGATCTCGCTGGCCAGCGGCATCGACCCGGGCGACATGCCGCCCACGTCGGCGTGATGGGCGCGGCTGGCTACTACAAAGCTGGGGTCGCTCTCCTTGCCCGCCGCCTCCTGTAGGAAAACAGGCGACACCATGGTGATGTCGGGCAGGTGGGTACCGCCCAAGTACGGGTCGTTCAGCACCACCAGATCGCCGGGCGACCATGACTCGACGGCCTGCGCGGCGGCCAGCACCGACGCTGGCATCGCTCCCAGGTGGACCGGGATGTGCGCCGCCTGGGCGATCATTCGCCCAGGCGGCTCGGCCAGGAAGCAGGCGCACGAAAAGTCGCGCCGTTCTTTGATATTCGGGCTGTAGGCCGTCCGGCCCAGCGTCACCCCCATCTCCTCTGCCACCGAGATGAACAGATTCTTGAATATTTCCAGGGCGATCGGGTCCAGGTCGCTCATGGCTCACTCTCCGCTGCCTGGTGCCTGTCGACCACCAGGTTCCCCCAACCGTCGACCGCCGCCGCCCAGCCCGGAGGGATGGCCGTCGTAGTGTCGAGCTGAAACAGGATGGCCGGCCCGACTACCACATTGCCTGGCGCCAGCCGTTCCCGTTCGTACAGCGCCGCCAGGAGCGGCCGGGCCGCGTGCGGCGCGTTGGGGTCGGCGAAATAAACCGGCTTGTAGCCGCTGTGGGCCTTGTGCGGATCGACCCCGCCCAACGGCTGCTTGGTGAACTGGGGTTTGGCTGTGCGCCCCGTGGCTTTGAGCCGGACGTTGACAATCTCCACTGGCTCTCCCTCGCTGGCGTACGAAAAGCGCTGCCGGTGGGCGGCGTGAAATGCGGCCAAGACCTCTGATGCCCGCTGCGCCGGAACCGCTCCGGTTTTGGGCGGTTGTTCGCTTGTCTCACGGTCTTGACCAAGGGCCAGACATCGGAGGTCTGAGCCTGCCACTGGGATGGTCAGCTCGAACGACTGCCCTACATAGCGCATGTCGAGCGCTGGCTCTAGCATCATCTCCTCTTCGGCCAACCCCTCGGCCTGCAGGTCGGCGCGAGCCCGATCCGCCAGCCGCTCCAGCGCCGCTGCCACCTGCTCTGCCTGCCCCTCGCCGTCGCCTGCCGCCAGCATCACCGTCTGCGAGTAATCCTTGACCACATCGGCCAGGATCATCCCCAGCGCCGACAGAACGCCCGGATGGGGCGGGATCAGCACCTTCGGGATCTGCAGCGCTGCCGCCAGTTCGCAGGCGTGCAGCGGCCCGGCCCCGCCAAAAGCCACCAGCGTGAACCGCCGCGGATCATACCCCCGCTCCACCGAGATGGTGCGAATGGCCCGCTCCATGTTCGAGTTGGCTACGCGGATCATACCCCAGGCCGCCGCCTCCAGCGGCAGGCTCAACCGCCGCGCTAGCTCCTGCATCCGCGCCTGGGTGCGTGGCAGATCCAGCGCCACTTGCCCTCCCAGGGGATGGCCGGCGTCCAGCCGGCCCAGGATCAGGTTGGCATCGGTCACGGTGATCTCTTCGCCCCGGCCATAGCACACCGGCCCAGGATCAGCGCCCGCGCTGCGCGGCCCCACTCGCAGGGCCCCTCCGGCGTCCAGGTGGGCGATCGACCCGCCGCCTGCCCCTACTGTGTGAATGTCGATGATCGGCAGCCGCAGCGGCAATCCCGCAACTGCTCCCTCGGCCGTCTCCTGGATCCGTCCAGGGCAGAGCGACACATCGGTGCTGGTCCCCCCCATGTCAAAGGTGATTGCCTGTTCCAGCCCAGCCAGCCG